>JACRKA010000321.1 GCA_016219905.1 Verrucomicrobiota bacterium | reverse complement strand
CATGCGGTTCATGCAGTTCTACGCCGGCTCGACCGTGTGCGCACCGTCGCGCAGCGTGTTGATGACGGGCCAGCACACCGGACACACGCGCGTGCGCGGCAACGCGGGGCCGAAGAACCCGGAGGCACAGATGTTGCGGCCCGAAGACGTGACGGTGGCAAAGGTGTTGAAGCGCGCCGGCTACGCGACCGGCATCGTCGGCAAGTGGGGCCTCGGCGACAACCACGATGACGGCATCCCGACCAAGCAAGGCTTCGACTATTGGTTCGGGTTTCTCAACCAGGTCCATGCCCACAACCATTATCCCGACTGGCTCTGGCGCAACGAGGAGAAGGTCCAGTTGCCCAACGTCGTCACGCCCGTCGGTGAAATGGGCGGCGGCTACGCCACCCAACGCGTGAAGTATGCGGGCGACTTGTTTGCGGAAGAGGCGCTGCAGTTCGTCGAGCGCAACAAGGACAAGCCGTTCTTCCTCTATTACGCCGCCACGGTGCCACATGCCAACAACGAGCGCACGCGAGCGCTCGGCGACGGCCAGGAAGTGCCCGACTACGGCGTCTATAAGGACAAGGACTGGAGCGACCCGGACAAAGGCCAGGCGGCGATGATCACGCGGCTCGACACGCAGATCGGGCAGTTGTTCGCACGGCTGAAACAACTCGGCCTCGACGAGCGGACGCTGGTCATCTTCAGTTCCGACAACGGCCCGCACAAGGAAGGCGGCAACGACCCGGCGCTTTTCCAACCCAGCGGCCCGGTCCGCGGCATGAAGCGCGACCTCACCGACGGCGGCATCCGCGTGCCGTTCATCGCGCGCTGGCCGGGGCATGTCAAAGCCGGCACGTTGTCGGCACACGTCGGCTATTTCGGCGACTTCATGGCCACGGCGGCGGAACTCGCTGGCGCGCCGGCCCCAGCAAAGATTGACAGCATCAGCTTCGTGCCGACGTTGCTCGGCAAAGACAGCGAGCAAAAGAAGCACGACCATCTCTACTGGGAATTCTTTGAACGCGGTTTCAGTCAAGCCGTGCTGATGGAGGGGCGTTGGAAAGCCATCCGCTTGCGCAACCGCAACGCACCGGTCGAGCTATACGACCTGGCCAACGACCTCGGCGAACAGAACAGCGTCGCCGCCCAACACGCCGACCTCGGCGCGAAGGCGGCGGAGCTTTTCAAGACCGCGCGCACCGAGTCGCCCTTATGGCCCGTCAAAGACGGCATGACGGCCGGGGCCGAGAAGGGAAAGAAGAAATGAACTGCAGCTCCCGGTGACATCCGCCTCTGGTGTTCCACGATGCTCTCGCAACGGCGGCAAACTTCGATCTGCCGCCGACACTCGTGAAACTCGCTGGCAGCAAAGCGCCGGGTGTGCTGGCTTGGCAGGAACGCGGGATCCACAGCCGACCATCGGCCCGTTCCTGTCAATTCGCTTGACGGTCTTCGGCAGTGTTCACGATGATGCCGCGCGCTCGCGGACTGCGAAACCGCATCGAGATGAAACTTTTCGGCAGAAACCTGTCCACCTACATCTGGGGTTTGCGTTTGCTCCCCTGCTACGCCTTCTGGTGTGTGCGATGCTGCCTGATGTTCCGGCGGCCGTTCTCTTTCCTGCGGCATTACATCACCCTGCAACCGCTGCCGGAGAAAATGGTGGAGTTGCGCGGCGGGCTGAAGATTCTCCTCTCCGACCACCCTCACGACCTGATCACGGTGTTTCTGATTTTCGTCCGGCGGGATTACGGCCGCGTCCGGCCGGGCAGCGTCGTGGTGGACATCGGCTCGAACATCGGCACGTTCGCGCTCTACGCGGCGCATTGCGGCGCGGCGAAAGTGCTGGCCTACGAACCGAACCGTGAGGCTTTCGCGCTGCTGCAACGCAACATTGCCGGGAACCGTTTGCAGGACGTCATCGTGCCGCACCGGCTGGCGGTCTCCGAGCGCGCCGGAGAGACGCTGCGGTTTTCCGTGAAGTCCAGCCCCTACAACGCCGCGCTGACCGGCGAGTCGGCCGCCGAAAGCGATCCCGTCCAGACGACCGACTTCGCCTCCATCCTGCGCGATCACGGCGTCGAGACGGTGGACCTGCTCAAGGTGGACTGCGAGGGCGCGGAATACGGCATCCTGTTGAACCTGCCGGAGCCGCTGTGGCCGCGCATCCGCGAGCTGCGGATGGAATATCACCCCGGCGACCGCCAGCGCCTCGTCGCGCACCTCCAGGCGCGGCAGTTGAAACTGACGCTCCTGCGGCAGGACGACCCCACCTGCGGGAACATGTGGTTTGCCCGGTCCTGAGTCTGCGGCTTCAATCCCCTTCCCTTCCACCAACCGCACCGTTATCCTCCGCCGCCATGAAACATCTCGTTCTCTCTTTCGCGCTGGGCGCCGCGCTGCCCGGCCTCCTGACACTCAACGCGCACGCCGGCTCGTTCAAAGGCTCGGCTGACCTCCAGCTCTACAGCCTGCGCGCCGACTTCGCCAAGGACGTGCCCGGCACGTTGAAGCTCGTCCGCGACCTCGGCTTCAAACAGGTCGAACTCGCCGGCACCTACAAGCTCGCGCCCGCCGAATTCAAGAAGTTGCTCGACGCGAACAAGCTCAAGCCCATCGCCGGCCACTTCCCGTTCGACAAGCTCCGCGACGATCCCGAGGGCGTCGCGCGCGACGCGAAGGCGCTCGGCATCAAATACGCCGGCTGCGCGTGGATCCCGCACAAGGGCGACTTCGACGAGGCCCAGTGCCGCGCCGCCGCCGGGGTCTTCAACAAAGCCGGAGCCGTCTTCGCCAAGCACGGCATCAAGTGCTACTACCATTGCCACGGCT
>JACRKA010000316.1 GCA_016219905.1 Verrucomicrobiota bacterium | reverse complement strand
GGCGGCGAGGGTTTCGAGGGAGGTCTTCGGCTTCTGGCCGGGTTTGATGGGCGTGAGGTCGGGCTTGAACTTGTCGTGCTTCTCGCGGCCGTCCTTGCGGCAGAGTTCGAGGGCGCGTTCGCGGGTGAGGTCGGCGATGACCTTGCCGCGGACGGCGGCGAGCGCCGGCAGCTCGCTCGGCTTGCGGGCGACGAACTGGAGCAGGTAGGCGCCGTCGGGCGCGCCGACCATCTCGTAGGGGCTGTCCGTGTTGAGCGACAGGGCGGCGCGCTGGAAGTTCGGCGTGCTGGCGTATTTCAACTCCTCCTTTTCACTGAAGAAGTCGGTGGTGGCGAGCGCAAGGCCGTGTTTCTGCGCGACGGTGGCGAGGTCGGGCCGCTTCTCCTGCGGGTTGCGCGGGTCGGGCAGGACTTCGTCGTTGATCTTCTCGGCCTGCTCGCGGACGAGGTTCATGGCGCGCGGGGTGGCAATGGCCTTGCGGATCTCGTCGCGGACGGCGTCGAGGGGCTTCGTTTTCTTGGTCGCCGGGTCGGTGAAGGCTTCCTTTTCCTTCTCGTAGCGGTCTTTGACCTCGGCGTCGGTGACGGTGACTTTCGGCAGGAAGTTGTCCACGCCGAGCTTCAGGTAGCGGACCTTGGCGCGGTCGGGGATGCGGTAAGTTTCCTTGCTCTTGTTGAAATAGTCCTCGATGTCCTTGTCGGTGAGTTTGACCGCGGCGGTGTAGTTGGTGGAGTTGAACGCGACGACGGCGACGGCGACCTTCTGGCCGGCGTCGGCGAAGGCGTTGCGGACTTCGAGGTTGGTGACCTTGGCGGTGCTGGCGATGATGTCCTTGAGCTGGTCAATGGCGAGTTGTTCGCGGGCGATGTTGAGGAGGTCGTTTTCGGTCAGGCGCAGGCCGGGCAGGCGGCCGTGGATGAACTGCTTGTAGCGCTCGGCATCGAAGCCGGCTTTGTTGCGGAACGCGGGCGACTGCTGGATGAACTCGATGGCGCGGTCCATCGGCACGTAGAGGCCGAGTTCCTCGACCTTGCGGACCTGGAGCATGCGCATCCAAGCCATCTGTTCGAGCTGGGCGGCGACGCGGCGGTTGTTGGTGTCGGGCGACTGGCCGGTCTGGAGGAAGTAGCCGAGATAAACGCCCCAGTAGGCGCGCATGAAATCGTTGAACGAGACGGCTTTGCCGAAGATCTTGCCGGGGCTGGGGCGGCGGCGCTGGGCGGGGTCGTCGCCGGTCTGGGAGCCCCAGAAGACAAACGTGATGATCACGATGACCGCCAGGACGCTCCAGATGACCTTCTGATATCTGCGTATAAAGCCGTGCATAAAAGGGGAGTCACGTTAGCGACGGCCTGCGGGACGGTCAACGAAAAAGGCCGCGCAAATTCGGCGAGATTTTCTTCTTGCCGTCGTCGCGCGGTTGGTGTTTCGATACCGCGCCCTTTTTCACCCTGGACGGGTGAGCGCAGGGTAAAGAGTCCGAAGAGCAGCAAGAGCAGTTTGCCAAATGACAGCGGTCCCGTGCGGCCGGCAGTTCCGCCGCAGCGCGGGCCGTGAATTGTGAAACGAGCCTTACAGTTATGAGCCAATACGAAACCCCCGAATCGAATCCCGACCGCACGCTGGCGTTTCTCGTGCTGCGCGGCTGGCTGGGCGTCCGCGCCCTGGTCACCGGCATCGAGAAGTTCGCCGCGACGCACACCATCCAGAAGCCGTTGATTGACCCGACCACCGGAATGGAAGACCCCAGCGGCGCCATGGTGGAGGTGGCGACCAAGGTCTATGGCCTCGGCAACTACTCGGCCATCCCCCAATCACTGAAGGACAAGTTCGCGCTGGAGCCGTTCATGCCCCACTGGATGACGGCGCCGTTCTACGCCGTCCTCGGCCCGGCGCTGATCCTGCTCGGCGTCATGCTGCTGGCGGGCATCGCCTCGCGCACGTCGCTGTTCCTGCAAGGCGTGCTCTACATCGCGCTGACCGTCGGCTTGATCCTCATCAAGGCGGACGATGGCGTGGCGTGGCTGGGCATTCACGTCATGCTGATCGCGCTCGCACTCTCGTTGGTGAAACACAACCGGCTCTGCATATGGAATCGCTTCTAAATCAGGAAATCCCCACGTCGGCCGACATGACGCGGCGCACGTTCCTGCTCTCGACCGCCGCGGTCGGCGCGGCGGCGACCCGCGTCGCGCGGGCGCAGGGACCGAAGAAGACGCCGTCCAAGACGCTCAACGTCGCCTTGATCGGCTTCGGCGCGCAGGGACGCGTGCTCAACGAGTCGCTCATGCGCCTTCACGCCTCCGGCATGATCAAGCTGGTGGCGCTCTGCGATGTCTGGGACTACGCGCAGCAGTATGGCGTGCGTTACCTCGACAAGAACGGCATCAAGGTCAACGGCTACGAGAACTTCGAGGACCTGCTGGCGAAGGAGAAGGACGTGGACGCCTGCGTCGTGGCGACGCCCGACTTCTGGCACGCGCCCGTGACCAACGCCTGCCTCAAGGCGGGCAAGCACGTCTATTGCGAAAAGATGATGTCGAACACCCTCGAAGGCGGCCGTTCGATGGTGAAGACGATGAAGGAGACCGGCAAGCTGCTCCAGATCGGCCATCAGCGGCGCAGCAACCCGCGTTACATCTTCACGCTCAACCGGCTCCTTCACGATGCGAAGCTCTGTGGGCGCATCACAGCCGTCAACGCCCAGTGGAACCGCGCCGTCGCCGACGACCTCGGCTGGCCCAAGAAGTTCACCATCCCGGACGACAGGCTGAAGAAGTGGGGCTTCGAGAGCATGGCGCATTTCCGCAACTGGCGGTGGTTCAGCAAGTATGGCGGCGGCCCGCTCTCCGACCTCGGCGCGCACCAGATTGACATCTTCAACTGGTTTCTCGGCTGCCTGCCCGTGAACGTGATCGCGGCTGGCGGCAGCGATTATTATAAGGGCCGCGAGCTGCCCGACAACGCGATGGTGATCTACGAGTATCACCTGCCCGAGGGCGTGGCCCGCGCGTTCTATCAGGTCCAGACCACCACCAGCGCCGGCGGCGGTTATTGGGAATACTTCATGGGCACCGATGGCTCCATCAAGATGTCTGAAGACCCCAAACTATGTGCCGTCTTTAAGGAGGCACACGCCAAGCCATGGGACGACCTGATACGCAAGAACTACCTCCGCATGGTGAAGAAAGCCGCGCCGGCCAGCGACGCCGCGAAAGTGGACGTTCGCGCCACGGCAGAGTTGATGGCCTTCGACATCCCGGTGGTGTTCAGCAAGCTGATCCATCAGCCGCACTTGGAGAACTTCTTCAAATCGGTCAATGGCGAGGCCAAGCTGAACTGCCCCGCAGACGAGGCGTTCCGCAGCGAGTTTATCATCTTCAAAGCCAACGAGGCCATCAAAGCCAAGAAGATGATCGAAATCAACCCGGCCGAGACGGAGGTCTGACCCCGCCCGGCCACAAGCAGGAGACGATGATGCAGAAGTTCAAAATGACTACGTGCGTCGCGGCGGTCGCGGCGCTGCTCGGCGCGATGACGGTCGGCGCCGAGGACAAGGTGCCGCTCAAGACCGAACTGCCGAAGCCGATGTTCGTCGGCACGCCGGTGCCCGTGAAGGTGCCGAACCTGGAGCCGCCGCGGTCAGGCCCGCGCCCCGACTTCATGGTGCCCGCCGGCACGACCAACCTCGCCAAAGGCAAGAAGGTCACCTCCAGTGATTCGCAGCCGGTCATCGGCACGCTGGACATGCTGACCGACGCCGACAAGGCCGCCGACGAGGGCAGCTATGTGGAGCTTGGACCCGGCAAGCAGTGGGTCCAGATTGACCTCGGCGCGAAGGCGGACATCTACGCGGTGTATGTGTGGCATTTCCACGCCCAAGCGCGCATCTACCACGACGTGGTCGTGCAGATCAGCGATGACCCGGATTTTCTGACCGGCGTCACCACCGTCTATAACAACGACCACGACAACAGCTCCGGCCTCGGCATCGGCAAGGATTACGCCTACGTCGAGATCAACGAAGGCCGGCTGATTGACGCCAAGGCATCCAAGGGCCGCTACGTCCGCCTTTACAGCAACGGCAACACCACCAACCGCATGAATCATTACATCGAGGTGGAGGTGTTTGGCAAAGCCGCGAAGTAATTGAAGATTGTTTGGCGTGTGACCCGCCGCAAGCGGGTGCCGGAAAACAAACATGCTGAGATTGTAGTTGTTCTTGCTGACCGTGACGCTGGCCGACAGCCTCGTCACGGTCAGCGTGTTTTAGGCGCAGGAGAAACGCCGCTCGCACAAAGGAAAACCGCCATGTCGAAATACTCGTTCAACATCATCACCCGCCGCGATTTCATCCGTTACTCCAGCGCCGCTGCGATGGGCGCCGCCTCGCTTGCCGGTGCCGCCGAGGGCAAAAAAAAGAAAGCCAAGGAGAAACCCAAGTGGACCGGCCCGCAGCGCAAACTCAAGCCCGAGGAGAAGCTCAACATCGCCTTCATGGGCCTTGGCGGCAAAGGCCACGGCACGCTCAACACGATCATTGACCTCGACGAGAACGTCGTCGCGCTCTGCGACACAGACCAGCAGAAGCTCGATGCTGCCGCCAAACAGGCCGCCGAGAAGGGCCACAACCCGAAGCTCTATCGCGACTACCGCGAACTGCTCGACAAGGAGAAGTCCGTCCAGGCCGTCGTCGTCTCCACGCCTGACCACTGGCACACGCCGATTTCCCTGCGCGCGATCAAGATGGGCAAGCACGTCTATTGCGAGAAGCCGCTGACCCACAACATCGCCGAGGCGCGCCAGCTCAAGGAAGCCGCCGCCGAAGCCAGGATCGTTTCCCAGATGGGCAACCAAGGCAGCGGCACCGACGGCCTGCGCCGCGCGGTCGAGGTCATCCAGGCCGGCGTCATCGGCAAGGTCCGCGAAGCCCATGTCTGGAGCAACCGCCCGATCTGGCCGCAGGGCATCCCGCGCCCCGAAGGCGAAGACCCCGTTCCGCCGACGCTCAATTGGGACAGTTGGCTCGGCCCCGCGCCGCTCCGGCCCTACAAGGAGGGCGTCTATCATCCGTTCAAGTGGCGCGGCTGGCATGACTTTGGCACCGGCGCGCTCGGCGACATGGCCTGCCACACGCTCAACATGCCCTACCGCTCGCTCAAGCTCGGCTACGCGTGCGAGGTCGAGTGCGAATTCGCCTCCGACACGATGCCGGAGACCTACCCGAAGCAGTCCACCATCCGGTTCGTGTTCCCGGAGCGCGAGGGCCTGCCGCCGATGACGCTCTGGTGGCACGACGGCGGCCGCAAGCCGAAGGACGACATCATCGCCGACGTGCTCAAGACCTTTGGCGAAGCCCCGAAGTCCGGCTGCCTGCTCGTCGGCGACAAGGGCACACTCTTCTCCGGCGACGACTACGGTTCCCGGAACTACATCCGGCTCAAGGGCGACGAGAAACTGCTGGGTCTCGACAACCACGAGGCTGCCAAGCCCGTGCCGCAGTCCCTCCCGCGCATCAAGAGCCACTACATGGAATGGACCGACGCCTGCAAGACCGGCGGCAAGCCCTACTCCAACTTCGACACCGCGGCGTTCCTGACCGAGATCATCCTCGTCGGCTGCGTCGCGTTGCGCGCCGGCGTCAAACTCGAATGGGACGGCCCCAACATGCGTGCGAAGAACACGAGCAAGGCCGAGAAGTTCGTCAAGCCGCCCCAACGCACCAAGTGGTTGTAAGAAGTCGCAAATAGTTGAAAGAGGCAGACCAAAACATGAAGCGCAGAACGACTCTGTGTGTCGCGGCGGTCGCCGTGTTGCTTGGAACGATGATGGTCGGCGCCGAGGACAAAGTGCCGCTCAAGACCGAATTGCCGAAACCGATGTTCACTGGGACGCAGACACCCTTGTCGGTGCCCAATCTGGAGCCGCTTCGGCAGGGACCTCGCCCTGATTTCATGGTCCCCGCCGGCACGACCAACCTCGCCAGCAAGAAGAAGGTCTCCTCCAGTGACCCGCTACCGGTCATCGGCACACTGGACATAATCACCGACGGTGACAAAGCTGCCGACGAGGGTTGCTATGTCGAACTGGGGCCAAAAAGCCAATGGGTGCAGATTGACCTCGGCCAGAGAACGGAGATTTACGCGGTGTGGGTGTGGCACTTCCACGCCCAGGCGCGCGTTTATCACGACGTGATCGTGCAGATCAGCGACGACCCGCTCTTCTTGAACGGCATCACCGCGGTCTTTAACAACGACCACGATAACAGCTCTGGCCTCGGCGTCGGCAAGGATCGTCCCTATATCGAAACAAACGAAGGCAGGCTGGTTGACGCCAAGGGCGCCAAGGGCCGTTACGTCCGCCTCTATAGCAACGGCAACACTGCCAACCGGATGAATCACTACATCGAGGTGGAAGTGTTTGGTAAGCCCGCGAAGTAACCGCAGTTGTTCTTGCCGGCCGTGACGAGGGCCGCTAGCCTCGCCACCGTCAGCGCATTGAGAGTCACAGAGAAAGAGCCATGCGCCGCGCCGCTGGCGCCGCGCATCAAATCGAAAAGGAAAACTGTCATGTCGAAACGTTCGTTGAAAAATCTGACCCGTCGCGAGTTCGTCCAATACTCCGCCGTCGCCGCTGGCGCGCTGGCCGTTGCACCGGCCGCCTCCGCAGCGTCCGCCAAGGCCGTCGGCAAGCTGATCAAGCCGTCGCAGAAACTCCGCGTCGCCTGCTTCGCTGTCGGCGGCAAGGGTTGGGGCGAGCTGACCGACCTGCTCGCTATCGGCGAGAACGTCGTCGCCATCTGCGACGTGGACAAGGAGCGCCTCGAGAAAGGCGCCGCCGAGGTCCGGAAGACCAACCCCGACGTCCGCTGTTACACCGACTACCGCAAGCTGCTGGAGAAGGAGGCCAACAACATTGACGCCGTCACCGTCTCCACGCCCGACCATATGCACGCCCCGATCGCCATCGCGGCGATCCAGCTCGGCAAGCACGCGTTCGTCCAGAAGCCGCTGACGCGCTCCATCAACGAAGCGCGCCGGTTGCGCGAGGTCGCCCGCAAGCACAAGATCGTCAGCCAGATGGGCAACCAGGGCAGTTCCGACCCCGGCCTGCGCCGTGGCGTCGAGTTGCTCTGGTCCGGCATCATCGGCAAGGTCCGCGAAGCGCACGTCTGGACCAACCGCCCGATCTGGCCGCAGGGCATTGACCGGCCCGAAGGCAGCGACCCCGTCCCGGAGACGCTCGACTGGAATTGCTGGCTCGGTGTCGCGCCGGAGCGTCCGTTCAAGAAGGACGCCTATCATCCGTTCAAGTGGCGCGGCTGGCATGATTTCGGCACCGGCGCGCTCGGCGACATGGGCTGCCATACGTTGAACCTGCCGTTCCGCGCGCTCAAGCTCGGCTACGCCAGCGAAGTCGAGGCGGAAGTCTCCGACAAAAAAGCGGAGAACTACCCGGCGTCCTCAAAGGTGCGCTTCCTGTTCCCGGAGCGCGCCGGCCTGCCTGCGGTCAACCTCTACTGGTATGACGGCGGCTGGAAACCCAACAACGACATCGCCGCCGATGTCGTCGGCACCTTCGGCGAAGTGCCCAAGGTCGGCTGCCTGCTCATCGGTGAAAAGGGCAACTGGTTCTGCGGTGACGACAACGGCACGCGGAATTACCTCAAGCTCAAGGGCGAGCAGAAGCTGGTCTCCATCACCAAGCACGAAGCCGCACTGAAGGTGAAGGAGACGCTCCCGCGCCTCAAGAGCGAGTTCAAGGAACAGGCCCGCAACCACATGCAGGAATGGGTCACCGCCTGCAAAGGCGGCCCGGTGCCGTTCTCGAACTTCGAGATCGCGGCCTACCTCACCGAGATCATCCTCGTCGGCTGCGTGGCCATCCGCGCCGGTAAGAAACTCATCTGGGACGGCCCGAAGATGCGCGCCAAGAACGCGCCCGAGGCCGATCAGTTCGTCAACCCGCCGTATCGCAAAGGCTGGGCCTGATCAACCGCTGACTTCGTAAAACCAACGGGCCGGCAGTGCCAAGCGCGCTGCCGGCCCGTGGTGTATTGAAACAGACTCGGGGAGAATCTCAACTCATCGAGAATCCGCCTTTGAATCAAAGGATCACGCGGTGGCCGCGAGTTCACGCGCGAGGGCGGCCTCAAATGCCCGCCGCAACCGGTCTTTTTGCCGGATGACCGGCTGTCGCGGATCAAGCTTCTTCTCAAGGCAAAGCCCCGTGGACGGCTCCGTCAGCCGGAGGAGCCGGTCGCCACTTGCCAACTTAATCAGTTCCATCTGGATTTCCGTGTCCGTTGCCATGAGTTCATCACTCCGTGAGACCGAACTGCCGCAACATCTGATTCAGCTTCTCTGGCGTCGCTGCGCCAAACCTATCATGCATTTCGCGGGCTGCACGTTCAAAATCGCCCTCGTTGAATTCCGCAACGCTGGCTGGAGGCAATGCACTGGCGACCGCCGCGGCTTCGAGTATCTCGTGGTAGATCGTCACTGACCGCTCGCCTTCGTCCATTCCTGCCCAGAGAACGAGGTTGAAACGTGTGCCGACGATCGTGGTTTGTGCCAGTGCTTCGCGCCCGATCGCATCCACAAGCCGTTTGCCGGACAGGCGGATATCCGCGATAACGAAACCTCCCGCCAGTCGCGCGTTTAAGAACGATCCGATATCAATCACAGGCGGGCCTCAGATCTCCCATCCTTTCCGAGGCTCGCACCGGACGTGCTTGTTCGCGGCGGGCAGGTTGGTGACCTTCATCGTCGCGGCGTCGTATTCGATGCGCGCGTCCATGCGGATGGCGATGTTGCCGAGGAGACAGACCTCCGTCAGCGGCCCCGAATACTCGAAGTTCGCGCCGGCTTGTTTCCCGTTCTTGATCGCCTGCACCCAATCCGCCTCGTGGCCCCCCTTGACGCGGGCGAGGGTCTTCGCGGGCCGTTGGAATGATTGCATCAAGCTCTCCGGGAGCAGGCGCGGGCTGTTGCCATAGACGCCGCAGGTCAACATGCCTTTGGTGCCCTTGATGACCGCGCCGCCTTCCCTCTCGCCGATCTCGTCGGGCTTCTGGACGCCCTCGGGCAACGGCGGGCGCGTGCCTTCATACCAGGTCATCTTCACCGGCGGCATGCCTTGCCGCGCTGGGAACTGGAACGTGACGATGGCCGAGAGCGGGTGGATTTCGGCGTTGTTGCCGCAGGAGGTGGCCTCGATGCGGGTGGGCATGCCGAGTTTCAGCGCGGTGAAGATCGGGTCAATCGTGTGCGCGCCGCGGTCGCCCATCATGCCGTTGCCGAAATCCCACCAGCAACGCCACGTCCGCGGATGATACGCCGGGTGATACGACCGCTGCGGCGCGGGGCCGAGCCAGAGGTCCCAGTTGAGCTTCTCCGGCACGGCGGGCGTCTCGGTCGGGCGCTTGTCCCACTTCGACGACCACGAGGCGTGGCCCCACGGGTAATAGCTGAGGCTGCACCACGCGTCCACCTCGCGCACCTCGCCGATGGCGCCGGCCGCGATCCATTCGCAGATGATGCGGAGGCTTTCCATCGAATGGCCCTGGATACCCATCTGGGTGACGACCTTGTGCTCGCGCGAGGCCGCAGCGAGCGTGCGGGCCTCGTGGATGTCGTGGCAGAGCGGCTTCTGGCAATAGACGTGTTTGCCGGCGCGCATCGCGGCCATCGAGATGACCGCATGCGTGTGGTCCGGCGTGGCGATGACGACGGCATCAATGTCCTTCTGCTTCTCCAGCATCTCGCGGTAGTCAGTCCAAACCTTCGCGTTCGGATAGGCTTTGATGGTCTTGGCGGCGTAATCGGGGTCCACGTCGCAGAGCGCAACGATGTTCTCCGACTCCAGGTTCCGCAGGTTGCCGGCGCCCATGCCGCCGATGCCGATGCCGGCGATGTTGAGCTTGCTGTTAGCCGATGGCGCGGCGGGCGCGCGTCGCGGCAGCGTGGTCAATGCGGCCAGCGTGGCGGTGGTGCTGAGGAAAGTCCTTCGGTTCATGGTTGGCTCGTTCATCGTGGTTCTCCGGGGTGGTTGCGTTTCAACGGGCGAGTGTTTAACCGCGGACACAGTGAAAGTCAGTCCAAAAATCCCGATCAGCCCGGGCCGATGTCCGTCATTTCCCGTTTTCACACGACTTGCAGCCGGTGCCGCAGCCGCGTGTAGCGGGCGGCGGTCTTGTCGTTGCGGACGGCGATGGAGAGGGCCTTCTTGGAACCGATGAGGACGACGAGCTTTCGCGCGCGGGTGATGGCGGTGTAGAGCAGGTTGCGCTGGAGCATGACGTAGTGCTGGGTGAGCACCGGCACGACGACGACGGGATATTCGCTGCCCTGGCTCTTGTGGATGCTGATGCAGTAGGCCGGCAGCAGCTCGTCGAGGTCGGTGAAGTCATAGACGACATCCCGGTCGTCAATCGTGACCGTCAGCGTCTGCTCCTCGGCGTCAATCGCCTTCACGCGGCCGAGGTCGCCGTTGAACACGTCCTTGTCGTAGTTGTTCTTGATCTGCATCACCTTGTCGCGGACGCGATAGACGCGGCCATATCGCTCGACCTGTTGCTCGTTGAGCTTCAGCGAGAACTTCGCGCCGACGGGGTTGAGCGCGCCCTGGAGCTGGCGGTTGATGTTCTCGACGCCGCAGACGCCGCGGTGCATCGGCGAGAGGACCTGCACATCGTTGAACGGGTCGAAACCGAACCGTTTCGGGATGCGTTCGCTCACCAGCGCAATGATGTTCTGCACGACCTTTTCCGGGTCGTCCTGCTCGATGAAGTAGAAGTCCGACAACAGGCTGCCCGTGTCGCCTACCTTCGCCTCCACGTCGGGCATCTGGCCGGAGTTGATGCGGTGGGCGTTGAGGACGATGTGGCTGGCTTTGTCCTGCCGGTAAATCTCCGTGAGCCGCACGGTGCGGCCGACGCCACTCTCGATGATGTCGCGCAGGACGTTGCCGGGGCCGACGGACGGGAGTTGGTCCACGTCGCCCACCAGCACCAGCGACGATGTCGCCGGCACGGCGCGGATGAGCTGGTAAGCCAGCGGCACGTCGAGCATGGAAACCTCGTCCACGATGAGCAGGTCGCAATTGAGCGCCTTGCGGTCGTTGTGGACGAAGCCGTGGGTCTCCGGGTCGTATTTGAGGAGGCGATGGATGGTCTGCGCCATCGCGCTGGTGCTCTCGCTGAGCCGCTTGGCGGCGCGGCCGGTCGGCGAGGCGAGCAGGACGCGGCATTCCTTGGCGCGGAGGATCTTCACGATGGCGCGGGTGATGGTGGTCTTGCCGACGCCGGGGCCGCCGGTGATGACTGTGAGTTTGCTGGTGAGCGCGGTCTTGATGGCTTCGCGCTGGGCGGCGGCAAGCGCGATGTTGTTCTGCTGCTCGAACCATTCGAGCGCCTTGTCGAGTTTGATCTCCGGCAACGCCAGCGGCGCGCGGGTGAGCGCGATGAGGCGCGCGGCCAGTTCGTTCTCGGCGCGCAGCAGGCTGGCGAGGAACACAAGGTCGTCCTCGACGGCCACGTCGCGCGCGGCGGCGAGCGCCTGCACCTCGGCCGTGACTTTGGCGGCGTCCACGTTGAGCAGGAGGCTGGTTTGCTGGCACAGCTCGCCGTGCGGGCAGCAGGTGTGGCCCTCGTCGGTCAGTTCCTCCAGCACGTGCAGGATGCCGGCGCGGATGCGGCGGGGCGAGTCGGCGGGCACGCCCATGTTGGCGGCGATGGCGTCAGCGGTCTTGAAGCCGATGCCGTAGATGTCGCGCGCGAGCTGGTAGGGGTTGGCCTTGACGACCTGGATGGCTTCGTTGCCGTATTGCTTGTAGATCTTCGCCGCCTGCGACGTGCTGACGCCGTAGCTCTGGAGGAAGAGCATGATGTCGCGGATGGCCTTCTGGGTGTTCCACGCGTCCTTGATGCGCCGCGCGCGCTCGGGGCCGATGCCGTCCACGTCGCGGAGCTTCGCCGAATACTGGTCAATGACCTCCAGCGTCCGGTCGCCGAAGTGGCCGACGATGCGCTCGGCGAACTTCGGGCCGATGCCTTTGATGAGGCCGCTGCCGAGATACTTGCGGATGCCCGCGATGGTGACGGGCAGGACGCTCTCGAACTTCTCGACCTGGAACTGCCGGCCGAACTGTTTGTGGGTCGTCCAGTGGCCGCTGAGTTTCACCACTTCGCCGCACTGGACGGCGGCGAGGTTGCCGACGACGGTGACCGGCTCGCGGCGGTCCTCCGGCTGGAGCTGCGCCACGGTGTAGTGGTTCTCCTCGTTGACATAGACGATGCGCTCCAGCGTGCCGGTGAGCGTCTCGAGTGGTGCGTCGGCGGCCATCGCCGCGACTGTAGCGGAGCGGCGCGGGCGCGACAAGCGGCGCGATGGAGAGAAGGAGATGGCCCGCGCCTTACGTCACGGCGCGTAGAAGTAATGCCCCGGCGGCGGCGGAGGCGGCGGAGGTTTCTTGTCGCCGCGCAACGCCTCGATGCCCTTGGCGAACGCCGGCCCCAGGTTGCCCGGTCCCTGGCCCAGGTCGCCCGTTTCATCCAACGGCGCGAGAGTGCCATCGGCCAATTGCTGTTCCTGAATCACCAGGGCCGCGTCGAACTCCCCGCCGCTGTTGGGCAGGCCGTTCAGGAACAGTTTGCCACCTTTCAGGGAGCGGAGGCTGATCTGGAAGACCTTGCCGTTGATGAACGTCTCGCCCGGCTTCAGCAGCGCCAGTTCCTTGCCGAGCGCGTCCAAGATGCGGATGAGGCCGGCCAGGCAGATGACCTGTTGGTTGAGCTTGTGCACGATGCCGGCGGTGCCTTCGATCGCGGCGGTGAACCCCGCCGTCTTGATGCGCCCGCCGCCGATGCCTTTCTTCATGTCGAACAGCATCACGCCGCTGTGCAGCACCATCTCGCGCTTGTCCGCGTCGAACGAGAGCTTCGAGTTCGAGCCGAGCCGCGTGATGGTCTTGTCCTCAAACTCAACCTCCGCGAGCGACTTCTCGCCCGTGCGCAACACGTCGGCGCCGCGCACGACATCCTTCTGTTTCGCGGGCCGCTCGCCTGCGTCGGCGGCCTTGTAGCGGACGTCGTTCTTGATTTCGGTGACTGTCGCCTGACCCAGCGGCTTGGGCTGGGCCGCCGCGGCGTGCCAGCCGCCTGCGCCCAGAATGATCGCCAGCGCCCATGGCCCCAGACGCCGGCCGTAAAGTCCCCGATGTGGATTTGCAGTTGTCATGGTTGTGTTGAACTCTAGGTTCTCGGAAATCGGGGCTAACATACCCCACTACCGCCCGCGTTGCCAGCCACCCCAACCGCCACGCGGTTAGAGGCTTACCATCAGCCCGTCGCGCGCGATGGTGCAGCGCTCGGCGTAGCCGAACCGGCGGGCCAGCTCCATGAGCCGGCCGTGGTCGTCCCAGATCAGGTGGTTGATATGGGTGATGACGAGGTGCTTGACCGGCCGGTCGCGCAGCGTCTCGAACAGCGACTCCGGCGTGACGTGGGCGCACTCGCAAATCAGCAAATCCAGCGGCCGGTCGAGCGTCGGCTCCAGATCGCGCGCCGAGCCGAGGTCGCCGCTATAGACCAGCCGCTTGCCGTTGGCCGCGACCTCCAGCAGGAACGGCTCGCACGCGATGCCGCGCCGTTCACCGCCAAGCCGGCGAATGGAGTCCAAGTGCGTCGTCCGGTGCGGCGTGACCTGCACCGGGCCGACCGCGAACGGCTCGCGCGCCTTCAGCGGGCGCAGGTCCACGTTGAACTTGATCAACTCCGGGAACAGATAGGTCGTGTCCAGCAGCCGTCGGAACGTCTCGATGCCCTCCGCCGGCAGATAGACGGGGATGTCGCGGTCGCGTTTGGCCACGAGCCACATCGCCGTGATCACCTGCAACAGGCCCGCGACGTGGTCCGCGTGCAGATGCGACAGCGCGATGGCTTCGATGCCGCCGAAGTCCACGCACTCGAACGCCATGTTCTTCGCCGCCGGCTCGCCGCAGTCGAGCACGATGCTCTGCCCCGCGAGCCGCAGCACCAGGCACGCGTGCGAGCGGTCCCAGCCGGGGATCGCATCGCTGGTGCCGAGAAAGAGAACAGAATCGTCTGCCATGTTGCCTCGTCGTCAGATGGTGCGGCTGTAGTCCTCGATGTCGAGCTTCCACACCGGCACGCCGCAGAACCGCGGCCCTTCGGGGCAGATCGGCCGCTGGCCGGCGAGGTCGCGCAGCCCGCACGGCGGCAGCAGATAGCGGCCGATGCGCGGGTTCACCGCGCGGACCTGCTCGGCCTCCTCGACGCTCGCGTGCCAGATCTCCTCCTGCGCGTTGTAGCAGAGCCGCATCGCGTGCTTGTGCCACAGCGCCGCCAGGTCCGCCGACTCGGTGAACCGGATCGCCACCGCGTTCGGCAGCAGGTAGGCCGCGAACTCATCGCGCACGCCGTGCGCCCGCAGGCGGTTGATGCTCGCCCACGTGCGCTCCATCGCCTCGCGATAACAGACGTGCGCCGCGTCCGCGCCGTCGAGCAACAGCAGCCCCGGCGTGATGAAATCCGGCTCCTCCGTCAGGTAGGCCCGCAACGTCGGCCGCGACGCCGGCGTCAACCGGTGCCGCTGGTCCTGGCTGTCGGCAGTGTGGCTGAGGATTTTCCGGAACGTGTAATGCGGATGCACCATCGCCCGCGTCAGCTTCGCGTGCGCCGTCAGGTTCATCTCGTCGCCGAGGTAACGGTTGCGGGCCGGGTTCATCACCAGCTCGATCGCCTCGTCGTCGCCCAGCGCGCTGCGCGGCATGCCGAGCACCTCGCGCACCGCGTCGGCCATCAGCCGTTCGTTGTCGCGCTTGTAATCCACGAGCTTCGAGACGCGCCCGCCCAGTTCGCGGTCGAACTCCTTGCGGAACAGCCACGCCCGGTCGGCCGGCGTCGCCCGCGCGAAGTCCGCCGCGCCGGGCAGGTCGAGCTGCTCCGCGCCGCGCGCCTGCGCCGCGAGGAACTGGAACTCGACCGTCTCCTCCAGCGGGATCGGCTCGCTCAGCACGATGTCGTATTCCGGCGCGACGCGCAGCAGTTCCTCGACCATCCTGCCGATGACGACGCGCTGCTCCGTCGGCGTGTCGAGCTGGTTGATGAGCCGGTGGTAGCGCATCAGCGTGATGCCGCTGACGGTGTGGTAGAGATACGTGAACGTCGCCACCGGCAACATGTAGCGCGCCACTTCCATGCACTTCTTGCGGATGTCCTTCTCGTAATCCGCCGCCGCGCGCTCGCGGCCGCGGAAGCGCCGGAAATACTCGCGGCTCGCGACGGGGAAGAGCAGTTCGCTGATCTTCGCGTAGGCCTCGAACTGCGCGCGCACCGTGTCGCGATACACCGCCAGCGCCGGGTCGCTCAACGGCGGCACGGCGCAGCCGCCCGGTTTGTGCTCGACGTAACGCTGGCTGACCTGCTCGCTATTATAAAAAGGATGGCTGTGCAGGAAGCTCCATACGAACTGCCGGCTGACGTTGGAGAGCGCGAACTGGAAGTGCGCGTGCTGGAAGACCGTGTGATGGCCCGCCTGGAACAACGACGCCGCCATCTCGTCGCGCCGTCGCAACCGTTCCTCGCGCTTGGCCGGCTCCGGTTCGTTCTCGGCGCTGACCTGCTCGGGCGTGACGATGCCCTTGCCGCTGTAGCAGGTGCGCGCCGTGGCGATGGCGTTGTCGAACGGCCGCGCGAAGCTGTTGATCAGCTTCACGTCCGGCTCGGCGCTCAGAAAACGTTCGTCGGGGTTCCCCGGCGGATTCATGGGCGGCGAATCTAGCGAGCGCCGCCGCGGATTGCCAGCAAACTTCTGGCGGGCGCCGCGCGGCTCTGTTAGCTTCGCGGCCCGCGTGCAACTCGAAACCGCCAGATCGTGGAAATCCGTCCTCGCCCTGCTCGCCGGCCTCGCGGCGCTGAGCGGGCTGGTGCACGCGCGCGCGCTGGTCGCCTTCGACCTCCACATGGCGCGGTGGATCCACGACTGCGGCAACACGCCGCTGGATTGGGCGATGAACGTGCTCACCATGGCGGGAAATCCGGAGTTCAACGTCATCGCGGCGCTGGCACTGGCCGGCGTGTTCGCGCGGCGGTCCGGCTGGCGTGCCGGCGGCTGGCTGTTCGGCATCTTCGTGGCAGCCACGCTCATCGAGCTGGTGATGAAGAACCACGTGTTCCAGCCCGGCGTCCGCGGCGAGTTCCACCGCTACGTCTTCCGCGAAGGGTTGATTTCGATATCGCTCCCGTATGCCTACCCGAGCGGCCACACGCTGCGCGCGGTTTTCCTCGGCGGCATCATGGCGCACTGGATCGCGCCGGGCACGACGAAGGTCTGGTGGACGCTGGCCGCGCTGGTCGCCATCAGCCGCGTCTATCTCGGCTCGCACTGGACGACGGACGTGCTCGGGGGGGTGTTGCTGGGCGTGGCGTCGCTGCTGGCGCTGGAAAAACTGGTGCCGACGCGTGCGGCCCCATGCAGCCCGAAGGGCTGCAACATGAGTAGCCACGGGTGAAACCCGTGGAATTAGAATCGAAATCTCAAAGCACCCTGAAGGGGTGCCACCCGTCGGGGTTCAACCCCTGCGGGGTTGTTCCTCGCTTACACGGCTTTCCACGGGTTTCACCCGTGGCTACTCATCTTGGTCCCCTTTCGGGGACCTGGCCGCATTGCGCTTCCCATCCTGTGTGGCAATCCGCTCCAGCGCCCACGCGGCGTGCTCGCGCACGAGCGGCTCGCTATCGGCCAGCGCCCGCGTCAGAACCGGCACGGCGCGTGAATCGCGGGCGTTGCCGAGCGCGACGCAGACGTTGCGCAGCAGGCCGCGCCGCTTCGCGCGCAGCAGCGGGCTGCCGGCAAACCGCCGGCGAAACGCCACCTCGTCCATCGCCAGCAATTCCTCCAGCAACTCGACGAGGCCGGGCTCGGTCAGGTCGCGGCGCGGCGCGAAGGCGGCCTCGCGCGCCTGCTGCGCGAATCGGTTCCACGGGCAGACTTCGAGGCAGTCGTCGCAGCCGAAGATGCGGTTGCCGACGAGCGGCCGCAGCTCGACGGGAATCGCGCCTTTCAGCTCGATGGTCAGGTAGGAGATGCAGCGGCGCGCGTCGAGCTGATAGGGCGCGACGATGGCTCGCGTGGGGCAGGCGGCGATGCAGCGCGTGCAAGAACCGCAACGGTCGCGTGTCTCCGGCGGGTCGTGCTGGAGCGGGAGGTCGAGCAGGATTTCGCCGAGGAGCAGCCATTGGCCAAATCGGTTGTTGAAGAGCATCGTGTTCTTGCCGATCCAGCCGAGGCCCGCGCGTTGCGCCAGCTCGCGCTCGAGCACCGCGCCGGTGTCCACATAGACGCACGCCTGGGCCTGCGGCGCGAGTTCGCGGATGGCGGCCACGAGCGCGTCGAGCTTGCGCTGCATCACATCGTGGTAATCCTCGCCGAGCGCGTAACGGGCAATCCTCCCTTGAAGCGGCCCGGGCCGCAGGAGTGTTGTGTGGTAGTTGCAGCCAACGACGATGATGGATTTCGCGCCGGGCACGAGCACGGCCGGGTCGGCGCGGCGTTCGATGTTCCGGGCGAGGTAGGCCATCCCGCCGTGACAACCCCCGGCGATCCAGCGGCGATAGAACGCGATGCGCGCTGGCGGGTCAGCGGTCGTGATCCCGACGAGATCGAAGCGGAGCGCGAGGGCCTTGTCCTTGATCTGTGTTTCGAGGCTCATGGGCAGCAAACTCCCATGCGCGGCCCGGTCCGCCTGCCGCGCGTATCAACGCGCCGAGATCCGCTTGGCGAACGCCAGCCCCTCCATCTCCACCAGCAGGTCCGAGCGGCAAACGTCCGCCACGACGTAGATGACCGGCACATCCTTCCCGCAGCGTTTCTCGCAGACCTTGCGGATGACCGGGTAGTCCTGCGGGCGCTTCACATAAACACGCAGCTTCGCCAGGTCCCGCAGCGTCGCTCCCGCGCCGGGCGCGCCGTGCCGCGCGAGGTTCTTTTGCGAGAGGAGCAATTCGATGTTGGTGAGCGTCTGCTCGGCCTGCTTGCGGGGATTGCCGGTGTGAAGTGTCTTGGACCTGACTATGCTCGCCGTGCCGGAGATCCAGATGACGACGTAGTCGCCGACCGCCTCGGCCATGGCGCGGACGAACTTCGGACTCTTGGGCGAATAGACCGCTTCATACTCATAGACCGGCGTCTGCTGCGGGTTCTCCAACGGCAGGAGGAACACGTCCTTCCGGTCCGTGTCAACGGCCGTGGCGCTCATCGTGATGCCCGTGCCACACATGCCGATGCCCGTGCTGGCCGGATAAACGGCCTGG
>JACRKA010000319.1 GCA_016219905.1 Verrucomicrobiota bacterium | reverse complement strand
GCTCTACGTAGGCGTGATGACGAGCGGCTTTCTCGGCGGGTGGATCGCACAACAGTGGGGCTGGCGGTCGGCGTTCTACGTCTTCGGCGGTTGCGGCATCCTGCTCGGAATCATCTTCATCTTCCGGCTCAGGGATACGCCCGATCCTGCGCCGGCGACCGGGACGGAACTGCCCGGCGTGCGAGGTTTGTTGCAAGCGCTCGGCGTCGTCTTCCGCATCCCGACGGCGATCATGTTGATGCTGGGATTGACGGCCATCGTGTTCGTCAACAACGGCTTCATGGTCTGGGCGCCGGAGTTTCTGCACGAGAAGGCCGATCTCTCGCTCGCGCAGGCCGGCGGCTACTCGATGTTCTGGCATCACCTGCCCGCGCTCATCGGCATCAGCATCGGCGGGCCGCTGTCGGACCGGTGGGTGTTGAAGCGATACACGGCGCGTCTGGAACTTCAGGCCGTCGCGATGGCTCTTGGCGTGCCGGCGATCGTGCTGATGGCGCTCGCGCCAAGCCTGACGATGGCGTGTGTCGGACTGGCATTGTTCGGTCTGTTCCGCGGGTTGTATGAGTCCAACACGCACGCGGCGATGTTCGATGTGATCGAGCCGCGTCATCGCGCCTCGGCGGTGGCCATCACCGTCATGGTCGCGTTTCTGGTCGGCTCGACCTCGCCATTGCTGCTTGGGAAATGCCGCGAGTGGTTCGGCGCGGCCCACGGCCTCTCGTATGGGTTTGCGGGATTGTCTGTGGCTTACCTGATCGGCGCAGCCGCAGTGACTGCGGCACGCATCTTTTTCTTCCGCCGGGACCGCATCACGGAAGCGCGCGTTGACTGAAGCTCCTGGCGCCCTTTCAGGGCGCCTTGATTATTGGCTTGTTCACCCAAGACGGCGGCCCCGAAAGCTTTCGGGGCCTTGCCTTGGGCTGACTTGCTTGCGGGCCTTCAGCCCGCATTGCCGAATGCAGAACGATGGAGGACAGGAGGCCGGAGAATCACGCGACGCGGCGCAGGATGCGAAGTGCGCGGGCTTCGAGCTTCCAGAGTTTGACGGCGGGGATTGACGGTTCCGCAACCGGGACATACGCCGCGTTCGTGGTGATCTCAACGGGTGCGTGGCCGTAGTTGGCCAGCACGATATGAAACTCGCGGTTGGCGAACGCCGACGCGACAACATCCTTCGGCAGCGGCTGCGCGAACAGATTGGAGTCGGCGATCTCCAACCACGCCCATGTGCCTTCCTCGACCATCGGCAGGTATTGCTTGAGCCAGCGCGCGTGGGTCGGGCGCGCTTCGGGCCGGCCGGGGCACGAGTCCCACCAACCGTAGCTGTGCGGGCCGTCCGGATGCTCGCGATAATGCTTCCCCATCGCGCGCAGGTGGCGCGTCCAGAAGCATTTCTCCTCCGGCGGATAGTTGATGCCGGGCACCTGCGCGCGTTCGCCTGTGAACGGCCGGCCCGCCAGCAGCACGGGGAATTGCATGTAGGGGATTGCGTGCAGATACAGTTCGTCTTCGCTGTCAACCTTCGCGCGACTCATGTCGAGACACGGCGCGACGTAAGGCGGGTGGTTCTTGGTGATCTCGCGCAGTTTGTCACCGTTGCGGCCGCCCTCGCCGACCCAGAGGTAGTCATAGACCTTCAGGTCGGTCTGCGGCTTGTTCGCGCCGCTGATGTGGAGCTTGACCAGCCCGCCGCGGCGTTTGACCTCGGCGTAGATGAGCGCGAGCAGGTCGCACACGGCGCCGTCGCTCGTGAGGCTCTCGTTGAACGCCAACACCTCGTCCGGCGTCGGCGGCTGGCGGTTGTTCCAGAGCTTCGCGTAGCCGCAGTCGTTGTAGAGGCCGTCCACGCCGTAATCATCGAGGATGCGCATCAGCTTCGGCAACAGATAAGCGCGCCAGCCGGGACTCGCCGGCGAGCAGCGCGCGTAGCGGAAGTAAATCTCGACGAGGTCCTGCTTGCGCGCCCATTCCTCGCGGAAGTCCGGGTCGGTGCGCTGGAAGAAGCCGGTGGAGACATAGACGATGAGCTTCATCCCGCGCCGGTGGAGCATGTCCACGAAGCGCCGGAACCCCGCGGGATTGACCGGCGAGTATTTGTCGGCGCCGTTGAGCCGCTGCGAGTCGTTCCATTCCTCATGCAACTGGATGAGCCGGATGCCGTGGTCGCGCAGCTTGTCCAGCTCGCGCTCGTCCCAATCGTCCGGGTCCCACGGCTTGCGGGCCGGATACTCGCCGAGGTTATAGACGCAGTGGCCCGGCAGGTAGTCGGTGATGAGATGCTTGCGCATGCACGCGCGCACGCCGCGCTCGCCGAGCGCGATGTTCTGCAACCGCCGCCGATGGTCGTCCGCCGTGTAACCGCCCAGCACCGCGGGCGTGAGCGTCTCGTTTTTGGAAATGTCGGCGGCAGCGTCCGCGCTCGCACTTGTCGAAGCCACCGCGCCCAGCAGTGTCGCCTGGGTGCCCGCCTTGAAGAATTCGCGTCGGTTCATGGCAGTTCTCCTGCTGCTTCCGCTCAAAACATCACACTCGCGCAGACAGGCGTCCGCGCGCTAATTCGTCAGGCTCTGGATCGGCGCGGGAATCCGTCCACCGAACCGCACGAAGCGCCCGCTCGCGCCGGCGTTGCGCACCGGCATGACGGGCGCCGCGCCGAACAGGCCGCCGAAGTCCACCATGTCGCCCGCCTTCTTGCCCGGCACGGGGATGACGCGCACGGCGGTGGTCTTGTTGTTCACGACGCCGATGGCCAACTCGTCCGCGATGAGCGCCGCGATCGTCTCCGCCGGCGTGTCGCCGGGGATGGCGATCATGTCGAGGCCCACCGAGCAGACGCTCGTCATCGCTTCGAGTTTTTCGAGCGTGAGATGGCCCTTTGCCGCCGCATCGGCCAGTGCGGCGTCCTCGCTCACCGGGATGAACGCGCCGCTCAGGCCACCGACGCTGGAGCTGGCGAATGCGCCGCCTTTCTTGACCGCGTCGTTGAGCAACGCCAGCGCCGCCGTGCTGCCCGGCGCGCCGATCTGCTCGATGCCGAGCAACTGCAAAATCTCGCCCACGCTGTCACCGACCTCCGGCGTCGGCGCGAGGCTCAGGTCCACAATGCCGAACGGCAGGCCCAGTTCCGCCGCGACCTCGCGGCCGATCAACTCGCCCGCGCGCGTCACGCGGAACGCGGTGATCTTGATCTCCTCGGCCAGTTCGCCGAGCGTCAGGTTCGGCTCCAGTTCCAACCGGCGTTTCAAAGCGCTGGAGACGACGCCGGGGCCGCTGACGCCGACGTTGATGACCACCTCCGGCTCGCCGTCGCCGAGGTAGGCGCCCGCCATGAACGGGTTGTCCTCGGGGATGTTCGCGAAGACGACGAGCTTGGCGCAGCCGAAGCCGTTGCTGTCCTTCGTCGCCTCGGCTATCGCCTTGATCTGCTCGCCGAGCCGGCGCACGGCGTCCATGTTGATGCCCGCGCGGCGGCTGGCGGCGTTGACCGAGGCGCAAAGCCGCTTCGTCTGGCTCAGCGCCGCCGGCAGCGCGTCAATCACCACGCCGTCGCCCGCGGAGGTGCCTTTGTGGACGAGCGCGGTAAAACCGCCGATGAGGTCCACGCGGACCTCGGAGGCGGCCTCGTCGAGCGCGTGCGCGACGGCGACGGCGGCGTTGACGTCGTGGCCGGAG
>JACRKA010000318.1 GCA_016219905.1 Verrucomicrobiota bacterium | reverse complement strand
CTCGCCGCCGGTCCCTTGGACAATCCACGCGTCGGGCCGGCACTCGATCTTCGCGCCGAGCGCGCTGAACGTGGCCGCGGCGGAGCGCGCGTCGCCGGACTCCAGCGGCGCTTCGATGCGGCTGGTGCCGGAAGCGAGGCTGGCGAACGCCACCGCGCGGATCGTGTGCGATTTTGAGCCGGGGATGGTCACGGCTCCGTGGAGGCGGGATTTGCGGCAAACGAAATTCATGGTGGCGCGCAGGCTATCACGGGGCGGACGGCAGGTCAAAGCCGGGGAAGCGGCCGGGACCGGAAACGGCGCGGCTTATCAACGCTGACTGCGCCGGGCCGGACGTTGGGATGTGAGAGTGCGTGACAAAAAATGAGGTTGACGTTGAAGGACGATAACCTAGAGTAGGCGCAGCCAGCCGGCATGGGGTGGTTGCCAAGAGGGCGAGCAGGTTGGCAATGAAGCGCTTACAAGGAAAACAGTCATGCGTGAAATGAATCGGATGTTTTTGGCTTGCGCAGTTGTGGCCGGCTTTTGCCTGGCCGGCGCGAGCGCTGAGGACAAACCTTTGATCAGCCAGGGCCAGCAGGTCGCGCCCGACCAGGTGAAAGCCATCCAGGTCCTGAGGCGGGAAACTCCCATCTACGTGACCGAGAAACAGGGCGTGTGGGCGAATGAAGTCGGCGGCCCGCTGCGGGAGGATTGTCACGAACTGGGTTTCCAAGCCGGCTATGCCCGCTCGTTCAAGTGGGGCGGCACCGAGAACATTTACGGCGCCGTTTATGCCAACCCCCGCTTTGGCTGGGTGTTCACCGACCTGATCGGCGACGATGTCTGCGGCGGCATTTTTGCCGGCAACGGCGAGTTGGTTGTGGAAGGCGTGTTTGGCCTTGGCATCAGCGGCGGCATGCACGGCAGCACCGAAGGCGCCGTGATGATGTATAAGCATAACTTCATCACCGGCACCCGCTGCGTCCCGTTCGTGGAGTTGGGCAACGGCGTCAGCATCAACCATTGGGGCATCCACGAGACCCAGAGCGACTTCGAGTTCATCTCGCAGGTCGGCTTTGGCATCCAGTATTTCTGCACCGACAATTGGGCGCTGATCCTGGAGGCGCGCTACCATCACATGTCCAATGCCGGCCTGACGAAGCCGAACCCCGGCCTGAACAATGTGATGGGCACGCTTGGCGTGACGCGTTTCTTCTAAACCGAAACGGTTTCCCCGAAGGGGAGGTTGCGCGAGCAACCTCCCCTTCTTGCTTTTTGGGAAGGCGGTTTTTCCGCGAGGGTTTTTGCAGCGTGGCGCGTTTCATCCCGCAGCCATGAACTGCAAACGAGTCCAACGACGCCTCAACGCCTTCCGGGCCGGACAGCTCCGCGACCGTCTCTCTCGCCGGCTCGCGGCCCACCTTGACGCCTGCCCGGCCTGCCGCGCTGAGAGCGAGCAACTCCAGCGGCTCGACGCCGGGCTCCGCCAGTGGACCATCGCCGCCGAACCGCGGCCCGGCTTCGAGCAGCGCGTCTGGAACCGCATCCGCGCCGCCGAACAGCTCCGCCCCGCTTTCGGCTGGTGGCAGCGGCCCGCGTGGGTGCTCGGCGCGGCGTGTGCCATCGCTGTGTTGTCGGTGACCGCCACGGGTTTGCTGGCGCACCAACAGGCTGATCGCAAAGCCAAGCAACACCTCTACGCTGCCATCGGCCTCAACCAACTCGACAACTACCCGGCGGGATCGCTCACCGCCGCCTACTTCCATCAGCCATGAAAAAATACTGGATCATCGCCCTCGTCATCCTCGGCCTCGGCATCGCGGCCTCCGCCGTGATGTGGACGCGCCAACCCGCGCAGCGGCCCGCCGACTGGCTCGCCCGCGAGCTGGGCCTCACGCCGGCCCAGCAAACCCAGTTCGCCGCGCTCGACCGCGACTTCAGCGGCAAGTGCGACAAGTTCTGCGAAGCGATGTGCGCCGCCCGCGTCGCGCTGGCCGACGAACTCCAGCGCGCCGACCGCGTCACGCCCAAGGTGGAGGAATTGCTCGCGAAACTACAGGCCGCCCAGGCCGCCAACGAGCGCGAAACGCTCCAGCACCTTTTCCTCATCAAGTCGCTGCTGACGCCCGAACAACAGCGCTGCTACGTCGCCTTGATCACCGGCAAACTTTGCGGCAACTGCCGGCACGGAACGCACCATCCCGAATTGCAGCCATGAAATCCTTTCCGCTGCTCATCACAGTCGCCTTGGCGGCACTGGCGGCGGCGGAAAACCCGCCGCCCGCCTCGCTGGACGACTTGCTGCGCGAAGCCGCCGCGAAGAATCCCGAAGCGCTGGCCGCGCGCAACCGTTGGGAGGCTGCGCGCGAGACCGTGCTCCCCGCCAAGGCCTGGGACGA
Source organism: Verrucomicrobiota bacterium (assembly GCA_016219905.1). GTDB lineage: Bacteria > Verrucomicrobiota > Verrucomicrobiia > CAIQCK01 > CAIQCK01 > JACRKA01. Next base: position 20,478 of record JACRKA010000318.1, on the reverse strand, counting down.
CCCGATGTTGACGCTGCGCTCGACCAACCCGACCTCGCGCGGCATGCCGGCGGAACAGACCGGCGACTTCGGCTACGGCCTCGCCCAGCGCATCCCGTTCTTCGGCAAGAAGGCGCTCGCTGGCACCATCGCCGAACGCGAGGCCGCCCGCGCCTACGAGGACTATCTCGGCAAGCTGCTCGATGTCGCCGCCGCCGTGAAGGGCGCCTACTACGAACTCTACTACGCCCAAAAGGCGCTCGACTTCAGCCGCGAGAACCTGCGTTTGCTGGAGGACATCACGCAGGTCACGCTGGCACGTTACGGTGTCGGCAAGGCCGCCCAGGCCGACGTGCTCCGCGCCCAGATCGAGTCGCGCAAGCTCGCCGCGCAGATTCCCATCCTCGAGCGCAAGCAGGCCGACGCCACCGCCGTCATCAACCGCCTGCTGGCCCGACCGCCGCACGCGCTGGTCGGCCGCGCCGGCGACTTTGAGCCGCGCTCGACGCCGCTGGACGAGGCGAGCCTCTGGGGCCTCGCCCTCGGAGCACGGCCCGCCATCCGCGCCGCGCAACTGGACGTGGCCCGCGGCGACGCCGCCGTCGAGCTGGCGAAGAAACAGCGTTACCCCGACATCGAAGTCGGCGTGGGCGTCATGCAATTCAGCGGCGACCGCGGTGTGCGCGGCGCCGATGTGGAGGTTGGCATCCCGCTGCCGTGGTGGAACTCGAAAAAATATGACGCCGGCGTCCGCCGCGAGCGCGCCAACCGCGCCGCCGCGCAACAGGATCTCGTCAACCTCCGCAACATGACGATGGAGGAGATCCACCATCTCGTCACCGAAGCCGAATCCGCCCGCCGGCTCATCGCGCTCTACCGCGGCGGCGTGCTGGCGCAGACGCGCCTGAACGTCGAGGCCAACCGCGCCAGTTACCAGACCGGCCAGACGGATTTCCTGACTCTGCTCGGCTCGCAACAAACCCTGCTCAACACGCACCTCGACCTCCACCGCGCGCTGGCCGACCACGAAAAGGCGCTGGCCCGCATCGAACAGATGATCGGCCAGCCGCTGCCCAAACCATGAAAGGATTTCTGAAAGCTTCCGTTCTGCTTCTCGTCGGCCTCGGCGTCGTCGGGGGAGCGTTCTACACGGGCCGGCAGTTCGCGCCGTCGGCCGGCGCGACGGCCACCGCCGCGAAGGTGAAGTATCACTGCCCGATGCACCCGACCTACGTCAGCGACCGGCCGGGTGACTGCCCCATCTGCGGCATGAGCCTGGTCAAGATTGACGATGCCAAAGCCGGCGGTGAACACGCCGCCGCCGGACCTGCCGCGCCCGCCGTGCCGGGCCGGATACCCATCTTTGTCAGCCCGGACCGCCAGCAACAGATTGGCGTCACGACCGCGCCGGTGGAAAAGCGCCCGCTTGAACGCAGCATCCGCACCGTGGCCCGCGTGGCCTACGCCGAACCGCGGCTCTCGTGGGTCAACACCAAGGTCAACGGCTGGATCGAGAAGCTCCACGTCAACACCACCGGCGGGTTTGTGAAGAAAGGCGAACCGTTGCTGGAGATTTACAGCCCGGAGCTGGTTTCCGCGCAGGAGGAATACCTCATCGCCCTTCGCGCCCGGCAGCAAGTCAGCGGGGATGACGGCGCGAACCTGCTCGCCGCCGCCAAGCGTCGCCTGCAACTCTGGGACATCGGCGACGACCAGATCGCCGCGTTGGAGAAGACCGGCCAGCCGCACAAGACGCTGACGATTGTCTCGCCGGTGGACGGCTACGTCGTGGAGAAGGCGGCGCTCCAAGGCAAAGCAGTCATGCCCGGCGAAAACCTTTTCCGTGTCGCCGACCTTTCGACCGTGTGGTTGCTCGCCGACATCTACGAATACGAATTGTCCGCCGTCAAGGTCGGCCAGCCGGCGACGGTGATGCTGAGTTATCTGCCCGGCGAGAAGCTCAACGCGAAGGTCGGCTACATCTATCCCTACCTCGAAGGCCAGACCCGCACCGTCAAGGTCCGGCTCGAAGCGCCCAACCCGGCGTTGAAGCTCAAGCCCGACATGTGGGCCAACGTCGAGCTGCAAGTGGAGAGCGGCGACGTGTTGACCGTCGCCGCCAGCGCGGTGATTGACACCGGCGGGCGTTACGTCGCTTTCGTGAGCAAGGGCGACGGCCACCTCGAACCGCGCGAGTTGAAGGTTGGCCGGCGCAACGACGATTACTTCGAAGTGCTCGGCGGCGTCTCCGCCGGCGAGAAGGTCGTCACGCGGGCGTTGTTCCTCGTGGATTCTGAAAGCCAGCTCAAGGCCGCCATCTCCGGCATGGGTTCAGCCGGCGAGCACCAACACGGCGCCGCGCCGGCGTCTTCGCTTGCGGACGCCCTTAATTATTATGTGACGATTCAATCGGCGCTGGCGGCCGACAGCCTCAACGGCGTCCGCGAGGCCGCCGAGAGCATCTCGAAACTCATGCCCGGCCCCATCGGCGCGCAGGCTGCAGCGCTGGCGACGGCCCAGGACATCGCGGCCGCACGTGAACGGTTCAAGCTGTTGAGCGCGTCGGTGATTCAGCTTGTTGACCGCGAGAATCTGCAGACCGGCCGGTATTTCGAGGCCCACTGCGACATGGCCAAGGCCGGCTGGCTGCAAGAGGGCCAGAAACTTCGCAACCCCTATTTCGGCAAGAGCATGCTGGATTGCGGCGCGATCAGGAAAGCGCGTTGAGGGCACCATGACTCCGCCGACTCACAAAGACTCGCTCATCGAGCGCGTCATCGAATGGAGCGCGCGCAACAAGTTCATGGTGTTCATGGTCGTCGGCGCGATGATGCTCGGTGGCGTCTATTGCATGAGGAACTCGCCGCTCGACGCCATCCCCGACCTCTCCGACGTGCAGGTGATCGTGTTCACCCAGTGGGAAGGCCGCAGCCCCAACCTCGTCGAGGACCAGATCACCTACCCCATCGTCACCAAGCTGCTCGCCGCGCCCAAGGTCCGCGTCGTGCGCGGCTACTCGTTCTTCGGCTACTCGGTCGTCTATGTCATCTTCGAGGACGGCACTGACATCTATTGGGCGCGCTCGCGCGTGCTGGAATACATGCAGGGCCTGCAAGGCAGCCTGCCGCCCGGCATCCAGCCGACGCTCGGCCCCGATGCGACGGGCGTGGGCTGGGGTTTCCAATACGCGCTGGTGGACAAGTCGGGCAAACACGACCTGGCGGACCTGCGCTCGTTTCAGGACTGGCACCTGCGCTACTGGCTGCAAAGTGTTGATGGCGTGGCCGAGGTCGCCGCGTTCGGCGGGTTTCAGAAGCAATACCAAGTCGAGATAGACCCCAACCGCTTGGTGGCCTACAACCTGCCCCTCAGCCGCATCGTGGCGGCCATCCGCAGCGCCAACAACGACGTGGGCGGGCGCGAACTCGAACGGAACGGCACCAGCTACCTCGTGCGCGGGCGCGGCTACATCAAAAACCTCGAAGACCTACGGCTGGTGGTCATCGGCACTGACAACAAGGGCACGCCGGTTCTGCTGCGCGACGTCGCCCGCAACATCGCCTTCGGCCCCGAGATGCGCCGCGGCGCGGGCGATTTCAACGGCGAAGGCGAAACCGTCGGCGGCATCGTGGTGGTGCGCTTCGGCCAGAACGTGTTGCAGGTCATTGACCGCATCAAAGAGAAGATCGCCGAGATCAAACCGTCGCTGCCGGAGGGCGTCGAGATCGTCACCACCTACGACCGCTCCGACCTGATCAACCGCGCGATCAGCACCCTGACCCGCACGCTGATCGAGGAATCCATCATTGTCTCCATCGTCGTGCTCGTGTTCCTGCTGGACTTCGGCGGCGCGGCGCGGGCGATCTTCACGCTGCCCATCGCGGTGGCGCTGGCGTTCATCCCGATGTATTTCATGGGCCTCACGGCGAACATCATGTCGTTGGGCGGCATCGCCATCGCCATGGGCGCGATGGTGGACGAGGCGGTGGTGATGGTCGAGAACGTGCACAAGAAACTGGAGCACGCCCCGCCCGGCCTGAGCCGCGCGCAACGGCAGGAGATCATCATCCTTGCCTGCAAACAACTCGGCAAACCGCTGTTCTTCGCCCTGCTGATCATCACGGTCAGTTTCCTGCCGGTGTTCACGCTGGAGGCGCAGGAGGGCCGGTTGTTCAAGCCGTTGGCGTTCACCAAGACCTTCTCGATGGCGTGGGCGGCGTTCCTCTCGATCACCATCGGCCCGGCGCTGATCGTGCTGCTGACCGGCGCGAAGGTGATCCCGGAGCACCGCCACCCGATCAGCCGGCTCTTGCAGCACCTCTACTATCCGTGGGTCAGCATGCTGATGACGCGGCGGTTTCTCTCCATCGCCATCGCCGTCATCGCGGTCGCTTCGGCTTACCCCGCCTACAAGAAGCTGGGATCGGAGTTCATGCCGCCGTTGAACGAGGGTTCCATTCTCTACATGCCGACCACGCTGCCGACCGTGAGCATCACGGAAGCGACGCGCTTGATGCAAATCCAGGACCGCATCATCAAGACAATCCCCGAAGTGGCCACCGTCCACGGCAAGGCCGGCCGCTCGGAAACCGCCACCGATCCCGCGCCGATTGAGATGTTCGAAAGCGTGATCTTCCTCAAGCCGGAGAACCAGTGGCGGCACTTCCCGCAACCGCGCTGGTATTCGAACTGGGCGCCGGACTGGGCGCAACGCTGGCTGCGCAAAATCTGGCCCGACCAGCGGCCGATCTCCTGGCAGGAGTTGATCGCCGAGCTGGACGGAGCGGTGAAAATCCCCGGCACGGTCAACGCCTGGACCATGCCGATCAAGACGCGCATTGACATGCTGACCACCGGCATCCGCACCCCGGTCGGCATCAAGATTTTCGGCGCCGACCTCAACGTCATCGCCAAGCTCGGTGAACATCTGGAAAACGTCCTGCGCGACGTGCCGGGCACGCGCAGCGTGTTTGCCGAACGGACCACCGGCGGGCTTTACCTCGACATCATCCCGAAGCGGGACGTGATCGCCCGCTACGGCCTCAACGTCGAAGACGTGCTGATGATGGTGGAGACCGCCATCGGCGGCATGGCCATCAGCCGCACCGTCGAAGGCCCGGAGCGCTACACCATCAACGTCCGCTACGGCCGCGAACTGCGCGACAACCCCGACAGACTCAAGCGCGTCCTGGTGCCCGTGATGCGCGAAGGAGTTGGCGACATGGCGCAAGTCCCTCTCGGCCAACTGGCCGACATCCAGATCGTCGGCGGGCCGCCCTCGATCAAGGACGAAGACGCCAGCCTGACCGGGTGGGTCTATGTGGACATCGTGCCGGAGCGCGACATCGGCGGCTATGTTGCCGACGCCAAGAAAGCCGTCAGCGAGAAGATCGAGAAGGCTGGCCTGTTGCCCGCCGGCTACCGGCTGGTCTGGACCGGCCAATACGAATACATGCTGCGCGTCGAGAAGCGGCTGAAGATCGTCCTGCCGCTGACGTTGGGGCTGATCTTCGTGCTGCTGTTCATGAACTTCAAGAGCGTGCCTCAAGTCTTCATCATCCTGCTCTCGATCCCGTTTGCGATCACCGGCAGCATCTGGGCGCTCTACATGCTGGAGTTCCACCTCAGCATCGCCGTCTGGGTCGGCATCATCGCGCTGGCGGGGCTGGCCGCGCAGACGGGCATCGTGATGATCGTCTATCTCGACGAGGCGTTTCACACCTACCAGGCTGCCGGCAAGATGAAGACCCAATACGACCTGTTCGAGTCCATCACCTACGGCGCAGTCCAGCGCGTGCGGCCAAAGCTGATGACCGTGAGCACGATGCTGCTGGGCCTGCTGCCGCTCTTGTGGGCGCACGGCGCCGGCGCGGACGTGATGCAGCGCATCGCCGCGCCGATGATCGGCGGCCTGATCACCTCCAGCGTGCTGACGCTGGAGATCGTCCCGGCCATCTACTCGATCTGGCGCGGCCGGCAGGTGGAATGGGTCAAGGGGCCGCCGCCCCCGCGCAAGACGTGGAAAGACTTGAGTGAACAATTCCACCGAGCCGAAGCCGAGGCGGCGCACATCGCGGGCGCTTGAGAAAAGGAGCGAGGGTTTTCGCAGCTTGGATCGTTTAACTCTCACGTCAACCAACAGGAACCAAACAACAATGAAGACAGAAACATTCCGTAGCACTTCGATGATTGTTCTTAGCCTTGCCGCAGCCCTGGCCTTTGCCCTCGCGCCTCGCGCATCGGGCCAATGCGGCGGCTGCGGCGGCCACGACCACAAGCCGGCCGCCAATTCGCCCGCCGGCGGGACGGCCCATCAGCATCCCGGCAGCGCGCGTGGCGCGGCACCGGCGATCAATGCCGCAGCCACCGCGGCGTTGGCGGAGCCGGCCAAGTCCGTCTTCGGCGGCTATCTGCAAATCCACGGGGCGTTGGCCGGTGATTCGGCGGCGGGCGTGGCGGATCATGCGGCCGCCATCGCCGCCGCCATCCGCGCCGATCCTAACAATACCTTTCCGCCGCAGGTGGCGCAGCAAGCCGATGTGCTGGCGCAGGCCAAAGACCTCGGCGCGGCTCGGGAGGCGTTCAAGCCGCTGAGCCGGTCGCTGGCGCAGTATGCAACGGCCAACAAGCTGACCGGCCGGTTGGTGGTGGTCTATTGCCCGATGGCGAAGGGCAGTTGGCTGCAATCCGACCGGAACGTCGCCAATCCCTACTACGGCGCCTCGATGCTCAAGTGCGGCGAAATCGTGCAGTAAACCGGAAACCATCGCGGAATCGAAAGGAGAATCATGAAACCGTTCACCCGTCCGCTAATCGCCGCGTTGACGATGGCCGTCCTGCTGCCGGTCGCCAGCGCACAGGAGAAAGGCCACGACTACAGCACCAAGGCGTGGCTGAACTACAAGAGTGTCCCGCCGAAGGCATTCGAGGCGTTGCCGGAAACAACGCGCGTCGCCATGGCCTGCGCCCAATGCAAGACCGTGACTGTCCTCACCAAGCGCGAGCTGTCCGCCAAGCCGGGCAAAGGCGCCGTCGTCGAGGCGATTTCCACGCACGCCTGCCCTGATTGCAGCGGGAAGATTGTGTTGAAGCGGGCCAGCAAGGAAACCACCTGGCTCCACAGTTGCAAGAAGTGCGGCGATCATCCGGTCATCTGTTGCGTGGCTGGTGAAGGCAACAAGGTTGCCGAAAAGTAACCGGCGCAAAGGAACGCACAGGCACGCACTCCACCGCAGGACTTGCGAGATCCATTGAAGATGCTTGCCGGAATCATGTCGAAGGAGGCAGCCTGATACGAAAGGCGGTGAGCACCATGAAAAAACTGGCATTGATTGGAGTTGCGGCCGCGATGCTGATGATCGGCGCGGCGACCTCGCAAGCACAGGGTTGCTACGGGGGTGGTTACTACGGCGGCTACGGCGGGTATGGCGGCTACTACGGAGGATATGGCGGGTATGGCGGCTACTATGGTGGATCGGGATACTCATACTGGCCGAGCTACTACGGCTCATGGGGGTCCGGTTGGGGTTATGGACACGGCCATCACGGATACGGCCATGGCTACGGATACGGCGGTTACAGTGGACACGGCGGCTATTGTCGCTGAGCGACACATCGTCGCTTGCCGCGGCACAACATCTCACCGCTCAAGGCTGTCGGGGCAATGCCCGGCAGCCTTGAGTTTTTTCTTCCAAGCGTGTCTCATGCGGCAGCGACGCGCATGAGCACGCAAACCGCACTCCGCCCGCAGGCAATCCTGCTGCTCGGCCCGACCGGCTCGGGCAAGACGCCGCTCGGCGAATGGTTGGAGCAGCACGGTCTGAGCAAGAGTCGCTGCCATCACTTCGACTTCGGCGCGAACCTGCGCGCCGTCGCGTCGGGCGCCATGACGGAGAGTTTCAGGCCGGACGAAGTCCGTTTCATCCGCGAGGTGCTGGAGAAAGGCGCGCTGCTGGAAAACGAGACCTTCCACCTCGCCGCCAAGATCCTTCGCGCCTTCATCGCCCGCCGGAAGCCGCAGCCGGACGATTTGCTGATCCTCAACGGCCTGCCGCGCCACAGCGGCCAGGCGGAGGCGTTGGAGCCGTTTCTCTATGTCGTGGCTGTCGTCAGCCTCGAATGTTCCCCCGCTATCATCCGCGAGCGCATCCGGCTCAACGCTGGTGGCGACCGCGCGGCGCGCACCGATGACCACGACGCGTTGCTGGAGAAGAAGCTGGCGATTTTCTCGGCGCGCACGCGGGCGCTCATTTCTTGCTACCGCGAACGGGGCGTGCGCGTAATCACCATTGCGGTTGATGTGGGAACGCAGCCGGCGGAGATCGTAGCCGCGTCACTCCGTGACGAGATCGTCTATTGACCCATCGCGTCATGGAGTGACGCGGCCGCTTTCTTGCGCGAATAGACCTTCTCGCTCGGCTTGACGCGCTCGACCGGCTTGATGGTCCAGAGGCGGCGGACCTTCGGCGGGGAGGGTTTGCGCTTCTTCTTACTCACGGCGAATGACGCGCCGGCCTTCGATGCGCAGGCGGCCCTCGGCGATGAGCCGCACGGCCTCCGGATAGATACGGTGTTCCTCGACCTGGACGCGCGCGTGGAGCGTCTGCGCCGTGTCGTTGTCGAGCACGGGCACGGCGGCCTGCAGGATGATCGGGCCGCTGTCTATGCCGGCGTCCACGAAGTGAACCGTGCAGCCGGCCACCTTTGCGCCGTAGTCGAGCGCTTGTTTCCATGACTCGAGGCCGGGGAACGCGGGCAACAGCGCGGGGTGGATGTTGATGACGCGGCCGGAGAAAGCGTTGAGGAAGTCGGCCTTGATGATGCGCATGAAGCCGGCGAGGCAGACCAGCCCGACGCCGCGCTCGCGCAGCGCGGCGATGTAGCGTTGCTCGGCTTCCGGATCGAGTTTCGTGCGGAACCTGCCCGGTGGCAGGTAGAGCGCCTCGACGCCGGCTTTGCGGGCGCGGTCGAGAATCTTCGCGTCCTCCACGTCGCTGATGACGACGGCGACTTGCGCGGGGAAACCGGGCTGGGCGCAAGCGTCGAGGAGAACCTGACAGTTGGTGCCGCTGCCGGAACCGAGAATGACGAGGCGGAGTTTGTTTCCGGCCGCCCGTTGCCCTCCACTGGCGGCGGGACTCATGTCAGGCAAAGGGCCAGTTCGCGCAGCAGCGCGGGTGAACCGCGGCTGTGGACGCGCTCAAACGCGCGTTTCTCGCGGCGGTCCACTTCCTGGAAGCTGACACCGATGATCCGCGCGGCATCCTCCAGCGAGTGTTCGATGCCGTCGGGGCCGAGGCCGTAACGGAGCACGATCACCTGCCGTTGCTTATCCGTCAGGCACTCGAAAAGCTGGAACAACAGCGGCCGCAATTCCTGCCGCGTCATCAGTTCGGCCGGATGCTCAATGCCCGCGTCGCGCAGCGCCGTGCCGATCTCCTGCGGCGGCGCATCGAGCGCCACGCGCTCCAGGCCGAACTCACCGCCGAGGCGCGAGATGACGTTGATCGGCACGTGGACGGGATAGCGCTCGCCTTGCTGGAACCGTTTGATCGCGCCGCGAATCCATTCGTGGGCGCAGGTCGAGAGCCGGCACGGCGAGTCGGCGGTCTTGTCAATCACATGCAGGAGCGCGACGCAGCCTTCCTGGAACGCATCGTGGAAATGATATGGCCCCACGCCTGCCTTCGCCGCGAGATCATAGACCATCCGCACGTGCGCGAAGAACAGGTCGGTCTGGGCGGCCTTGTAGCGGCGATAGTCGCGCTTGACGTGGAGCCTCAGCGTGTCGAACAGCGCCACCAACTCATGCGGCAGCAACCAGCGCCGTCGCGCGGCGGGCACGTCGTCCTCCGCGCCGATCTGGAACAGGATGTGGCGCGCCTGTCGCGAAGTGATGTTGCCGGTGAAGCTGCCGAGCACACCCAATACGATGTCCTTATGCTGTTCGATCAGCAGCGACTGGATGGCCTCGTCTTCGCTGATGCCCTGCCGGCGCGCGGGCAGGCCCATCAGTTGCATTTCAATGAGGATGTTCTGTCGGAACTGAGGCCACGCTAGCAGTTCGGCGAGGAATCGCCGGAACCGCGCCACGTTCTGCCGCAGGGGCCGTTCCCGCGCCGGGTCGAGCGGCTCCACCGACGCGCCGCTTTGCCGGACGTAGCGGATCAACGCGTCGTAGCCGTCAGCGTGCGCGAGGGCAGCGGTCTTCATCATGGATGGTTCTCGTTCCATTGGAACAGACCAAATCTCGGCGGGCTGGCTCGTAAACCCGCCAAACAATACCCCGTGGCCGCAGTTGTGGCAATTCCTTAGTGGCCCCGCGATCAGGCCTCCGGTTCTGCGACGGGGCCGGCCTCGTCCGGCGGCTCAGGCAGCAGCAGTGCCACGACCATCGCCACAGGAAACAGGTAGCCGGCGTAGAGCAGTGCATGCCGGAAGTCACCGACCTGTGAGAACAGCCCGAAAAACACCGTGCCGCCCGCCGCCACGACGCGGCCGATGTTGTAGCAGAAGCCCGCGCCCGTCGTGCGCAACAGCGTCGGGAACAGCGGCGGCATATACATCGTGAACAGCCCGAACACACCGCTGAAGAAACCCACCAGCGGAAACCAGAACCACACCAGCGCCTCATGCCCGTGCGGCGCGCCGAACGCGCCCATCATCGCCGCGAAGAACCCGAGGCACATCACCGAGATCGCGCGCCGGTAACCCATGAGCCGCGCCAAGCCGCCGGCGAAAAAGTTGCCGCCGATGGAGATGCCGATGATGAGGAAGAACGCGAGGCTGACAAGCTGCTCGCGCTGCGGCTGCGACCACAGCCGCAGTTCGTCGAGGTTGCGCAGGTGTTGCGCCTGCCAGAACATGAACGCCCACCATGCCGTCAATGAGCACGCGCACACCGCGATGGTCAGCAGCGTCGTGCGCCGGATGCCCGGCCCGAACAGCTCCCGCACGCGCGGCTTGTTTTCGCCAGCTTGGTTTCGCGCGCGGTGCCACTCCTCCGGCTCCGGCACCTTGCGACGGATCCAGAAGACCATCAGTGCCGGCAGGATGCCGACCAGAAAAACCCACCGTGGCTGGTATTCCACGCCGAGCCAGCCCGTCAACGCGGCCAGCCCATACACCGCCCCGCACGCCACCAGCACGCCGACGTTCACGCCGGTCTGCAACACAGCCGCGATCCACGGCCGCCACCGGCGCGGCCATGTCTCCGACAACAGCGCCGAGCCGACGGCCCATTCGCCGCCGATGCCGAGCGCCGCCAAGAACCGGAAGATGAGCAGTTGCCACCACGTCTGCGCGACGAACGACAGCCCCGTGAAACACGCATACGTCAGGATCGTCAGGCTCAGCGCGCGGCTGCGGCCCAGCAGGTCGCCCAAGCGGCCGAAGAACCCGCCGCCCAGCGCCCATCCCACGAGGAACGCCGCCTGGATCCACGAGCTTTTCTCCTTCACTAGCGGATCGGCCGCGCTCGCCACGTCCAGCAGTTGCGCAACGAACGGCGCGGCCACCAGCGTGTAGAGATGCATGTCCAGCCCGTCGAACATCCATCCCAGCCACGCCGCGATGCCGGAGCGCCACTGTTGCGGTGAAAGCTCGCTCAACCGGCCAATTTCGCGGCGTTCGGCGGTTGCGGCGGGCGAAGTCTGCATGGGATGCGCTCGCGGTCGCCGGTTCGTCGGCTCAAGCCGGCTCGCGCCCGATGACCGTGTTCTTTACGAACATGAACTCCTGCACGGGCCGGCCGCCGATGAGGTGTTCTTGGATGATCCGCTCCAGCACTTCCGGTGTGCATGAGTGATACCACACCGCTTCGGGATACACGACCGCGATGGGGCCGTGGACGCAGATGTTCAGACAGTTGGCCTTCGTGCGATAAATTTTTGCCTCCGGTCCGACCAGCCCCAACTCTTTCAGCCGGCGCTTGAGATACTCCCACGATTCGAGACTCTTCTCGCGCGCGGAGCACTTCGGCTTGGTCTGGTCGGCGCAGAGGATGATGTGCCGCTGGTATTTCCCGACGCCGAGCGCCGCCGCGGCCTGTTCGAGTTCCGTGGACATGGCGGGCCGATGCTACACCCGCCGGCCGTCGCGGAGAAACCTTTTCGCCGGCCCCGCCCCGCGAAATTCGATGGACAAATCGCCCGCCGTGCTGCGTCCTTAATGCAGATGCGCGAGTCGCTGGAACAACTCTACGACGGGCACGCGCAGGCGCTGTTCGCGTTCCTGCTGAACCTGACACGCAACGAGGCTGACACGCGCGACCTGCTGCAGGAGGTCTTCTGCAAGATCGCCCGCCGGCCCGGCCTGCTCGACGCGGCCCGCGACACGCGCGCGTTCCTGCTCGCCACCGCCCACAACCTCGCCCTCGACCTCATCCGCCGCCGCGCCGCCCGCGAACGCAAATACGACGCGCTGGCTGGGGAGTCTCCCGCAATCTTCGAGCCGGCAAACGATCTCGACGAGCAGCGCTGCCGCGAGGCGCTCGCCACCGCGCTGGCCGAACTGCCCGAGGAGCAGCGCGCCGTCGTCCACCTGAAGCTCTGGGAAGGGCTGACGTTTGAGGCCATCGCCGCGACGCTCGGCATCCCGCCCAACACGGCCGCGAGCCGTTATCGCTATGGCCTAGACAAACTTCGCGACCTGCTGCGTCCCATCTACGGAGAACTGCGATGAACGAGTTTGAAAAACGAATCGCCGAAACCCCGCCGCGCCGCGTGCCCGCCGCGTGGCGCGACGACATCCTCGCCGCCGCGCGTCGCGAACAGGCTCCGCGCGTCGCTCGCCCGTCGTTGCCGGATCGCCCGTGGTGGCTGGAGTGGCTCTGGCCCAACCCCGTGGCGTGGGGCACGCTGGCGGCCGCGTGGGTTGTGATCTTCGCGCTGCACGCTGCGACGCCTGCGAGTTCAGGTTCGCAGACGGCCTCGGCGTCCAACAACACGCTCAACCTGATCGTCAAGCGCCAGCAGGAACTGTCGTCGCTGCTCGCCACGGTAAACGAGCCTGCGCCACCTAAAGCTGTCGGGCCTCGCAGCGAATTACAGAGGGATCATCTAGCTGGGAGGGGCGACACTCTTGTCGCCCCAATAGTGGCGCAACCATCCTGGTTGCGAACCGTGATCGTAACTGCAAGCTGGAAGCTTGCGCCACCTGCGGCGACAGGAATGTCGCCGCTCCCAGCTATGGCCGCAGTTAACATCATCTCGTGAGGGTCAAACCATGAGCACACCAAATAAACCTCCCCGCTTCCGCCGGCTGAAACGCGTTCTGTTCGCCATCGCCTGCCTCGTCACGCTGTTCGTCCTTTTCCACGTCGAGGAGAACTGGCGCGGCGAGCGGGCGTGGGCCGCCTACAAACATGAACTCGAAGCCAAGGGCGCGAAGCTCGACTTCGCGTCGTTCATCCCGCCGCGCGTGCCGGACGACCAGAACTTCGCCATGACGCCGTTCCTGGCGCCGCTGCATAACTTCGACCCAGCCACCGGCAAGCTGCGCGAGACCGAGGCGCTCAAGCGCGCGCAGGACTTCGCTAAATCGCTGCCCTATGGCGGCCTGAGCGGTCGGTCCAAGAGTCAGAGCATTGACCTCGTAGCATGGCGAGATGCGATGCGTAAGCCGCCGGGGTCCGACGAAGCGGTGGTCAAGTCCCTGCCGCGCACCGCACAGGAACGCGCTGCGGCTGCGCCCGCGGTGCTGGCGGCGCTGAAACAATACGAGCCGGTCATCGAGGAGCTGCGCGCGGCCAGCGCTCGTCCGCACTGCCGGTTCAACCTGAACTACGCGGCCGAGAATCCGGCCACAATCCTCCTGCCGCACTTCTCACCGCTGCGGAACGTCTGCAAAATCTTGGCGTTGCGAGCGTCGGCAGAGCTTGCGGCTGGCCAGTCGGAGCAGGCGATTGCCGACCTGAAGTTGCTTTGTTTCATAGCGGGCGCGACGAAGAACGACTTCCTGATCGGACACCTGGTTTCAATCACGGTCATGGAGATGGCTGTGCAAGTCATTTGGGAGGGTTTGGCGAACCATCAATGGTCTGACGCCCAACTTCAGTCGCTCCAGACACGGCTGCAAAACGTTGACTGCCTTGCAGACGCGTGGGACGCATTTCAGGCAGAGCGTGCCGGCTTCGGCTGCGCGATGTTTGATTATCTGAGGAAACTGCCGGGCAATAAACTGCTCCCGATACTACAGGTGCTGACAGGCGGCGGCTCAACTTCGGGATCCATCGCAAGCGGCCTCATCTCCAGCTTAATCCCCAGCGGCTGGCTCTACTTCGAGCAGCTCAATTACCACCTTGTTTTCGAGGAACAACTGCTCCCAATCTTCGATATGACCGCTCGACGGGTTTATGCGCAACGCGCCGAGGAAATCGAACAAGCACTCGAGAAGGGCGGCATCTCCAGTATTTGGCAGCATCGCGTGCTTGTCCATTTGCTTCTGCCCGCTGTCGCCACGATCTCCAAGAAGAGTGCCCTCGCACAGACGACTCTGGACCAGACAACGCTCGCCTGCGCTCTGGAGCGTTGCCGGCTCGCGGACGGGAAGTTCCCGGAGACGCTCGACGCGCTCGCGCCGCGGTTCGTCGCAAAGCTGCCGCACGACATCATCTCTGGTCAGCCGTTGAAGTATCGCCGCGATGGCGCCGGCTACGTCCTCTACTCCGTCGGCTGGAATGAGAAGGACGATGGTGGAAAGCCCGGCACGAAGTCCGCCCCCGCCAGCGAGGATGGAGACTGGGTCTGGCAGATGCCGGCGCGGTGAGGAATCTTGCGCGATGGCGGAACGGCTCAGTTTTCCGCCGAGTGGAGGCCGCCGGTGCCGGCGCGGAACTCGATGTTGGTGCGGTCGGGGGAGCCGGGCAGCGGTTGAGCGCAGTTCCAGAGGCACGCGCCACAGTGGATGCACTTCTCGCGATCAAACGCAGGCACGCCGCCGCCGGGGCCGGGCGTGATGGCCTGGCCGGAGCAAACCTCGATGCAGAGCTTGGTGCTGCATTGCTCGCAGAGGTGCGGGTAGAGGAACACAACGTGGTCGGCGTAACCGGCCGGGGCTTGAACTTTGCCGCCCATCAACAGCGCGTCCTGTTGCGAGACGAGCAGCTTGCCGTCGTAGGGAATCGCCGGCCAGCCCGCGCGTTCCATCAACGCGGCGTGGGCCGACGCGCCTTTCGCGGCACACTCGGCGCGGATCTTCGCGATCTCCTCGGCGGGAATCCTGCCGCGATAGTAATCCGCAAGACCCGGCAGCCGCTCGTGGGGCCGCAGCGGTTTGCCGGGCGCGGCGAATCTGCCCTTGCTGATGCCGGCGAGGAACATGCCGATGAGGCCGGTGACGACGCCGCGCTGGAAACCGTCGCGTGAACGTTCGGCGATGCGGTTCTCGACATCCACCCAGTTCGCGCGGCGGCGCTTGACGTAGGCGGCTTCGAGGTTCTCGCGCGTGAACGGCTTCTTCTCCTTCAGCAGTTCGACGACGCCCTCGGCCAGCAACACGCCGGTCTGCCACGCCTCGTCCACGCCGGAGCCGGTGAGGACGTTGGTGCTGCCGCTGCCCTCGCCGATGCGAACGTAGCCGTTGCCCGCGAGCCACGGCTCGCCGCGGCGGCCGGATTCCTGGAGCGTCTTGGCGCCCCACGAGCGCAGCGTGGCGCCTTCCAGGTGGCGCCAGAGATACGGATGCAACATCCAGTGCTGGAGGTAGCGGTAGCTGGTGCGCACCGGGCTGTCGAACCACGACGGCACGAAGACGCCCAGCGACGCCACGCGGTCGGGATAGACGTAGAGGAACCCGAAAATCTCCGGCTCCGGGTAGCCGAACGTGTGGAAGACCATGCCGGGCTTCAGTTCGCAGTCGTCGCGCAGGTTGACGATCATCTTCATGCCGACGGCCCAGTCGCGCGCGTGGTGGCCGGGAGGCAGGCCGAAGTGATGGTCGAGTTGCATCCCGACGGCGCCGACGGGGCCATCGCCGACGACGGTGAGCGCGGCGCGGATGTCCATGCCCGGCATGAAGCCGGCGTCGGGCTTGCCCTGCTTGTCGGTGCCTTGGTCGAGCAGCCGCACGCCGGCGACGCGGTCGTTCTCGAGGATCGGTGCCGCGACCGGCGTGGCGGGCCAGACCTGCACCGCGCCGCCGGCCATCAACTGCTGGCCGACCCACTGGTTGAACTGGCCGAGCGAGAACAGCAGCCCGCCGTGCTTGCTGAGAAACGGCGGGATGTAGGGCAGGTCGAGCGCGTCGCGCTCCACGGGCAGCATCCACTTCAGCGCACGGATGAGTTTGTCGCCGAACCGCAGCGTCGTGGAGCGCCGGCTCGCGCCGACGGGGTCGAGGAGGTAGAGCACTTTTTCATCTGCGACCGGCGTGCACATCGGGATCTGGTCCGGCTTGAGATCGGGGAACGTGGCGCGGATGCCGCGCGCGCGCGTGACCACGCCCGACACGCCGAAGCCGATGTCGTCCGCGCGGTCGTAGCAGATGACCTGCGGCGGCATGCCCGGCGCGACGGCGCTCGCGAACCGCGGCGTGCCATCGGGATTGTTGAACTGGCGCGCGAGCGTCGTGAGGAACCCGGCGTTGGCCGGGCCGAAGCCGACGCACACGATGTCCACGTCCATGCGCTGGCGCTCGACGGCGGGTTGCGGCGGCTCGGTGTTCGAATCGGTCATTGAAACAGTTATGCCGCGCGGGATGGCTTCCATCATGCGCGGCGGGGCGAACTGTAACCGCCGTCTCGTCCCGCTTTCAAGCAAGGGTTTTGTTCCACACGATGCCGCCGGGCAACAACACGAAGTCAAATCGCCGTTGACCGCGTGCGCGCTGTCGGCTAGAAGGCAGGCACCGGAGCGTGAGCCTATGATCAATATTTCGCGGTTGTTGCCAAAGGACCAGTTGTTCTACGACCTGCTGGAAGCCAGCGCCGAGGAGGCGAAGGCCAGCGCGGAGTTGTTGAGCGGGTTGCTGTTGAACCTCAAGGAAGGAACGCCGGCCGACCTGGACGACTTCATCGCGCACCGGCGCAAGGACAAGCAGATCACGCAGCAGATCACGGAGGCGTTGTGCCGGACGTTTGTGACGCCGCTGGATCGCGAGGACATCATGGCGCTGGCCGAGGCGCTCTACAAGGTGCCCAAGACCATCGAGAAGATCGGCGAGCGGTTGCTGGTGTATCGGCTGAAGCCGTGGCAGAACGATTTCCAGCGCCAGAACGAACTGCTCGGCCAGGCCACCGAGACGATGCTCTTTATGGTCCGCAGCCTGCGCAAGCTGCAGAACCCGGACGAGATCCGCGCCAAGAACCCGTGGCTCCAGAAACTCGAGGGCGAGGGCGACAAGTTGATGCTGGAGTTGATGCGGACGTTGTTCACGGAGATCAACGACGCGAAAGAGATCCTGATGCGCAAGGATGTGTATGAACTGCTGGAGAAGGCCATAGACCGCTTCCGCGACGCGGGCAACGTCGTCGTGCAGATCGTGCTGAAGCACGCGTGAGCGCCTGACACAGGCCCGCCACGCGCTGCACACCCAGATTCCCATGAGCGCTCTGTTTATTGCCGTGGTGCTCACGGCGCTGTTCTTCGAATACACCAACGGCTTCCACGATGCCGCCAACGCCATCGCCACGTCCATTTCCACGCGCGCGCTGAAGCCGTGGCAGGCGCTGGTGATGGCCGGCCTGCTCAACTTCGGCGGCGCGTTGCTGTCCACGTCGGTCGCGGCCACGGTGGCCAAGGGGATCGTGGATCCGGGCATGATCACGTTGCAGGGCGTGTTCGCAGGGCTGGTCGGCGCGATCACATGGAATTTGCTGACGTGGTATTACGGCATCCCGTCGAGTTCCTCGCACTGCCTGATCGGCGGCATGGTGGGCGCGACGCTGGCGACCTACGGCCACGGCGTGCAGTGGATGGGGATCCTGCAAAAGGTCTTGATCCCGACCATCGTGTCGCCGCTGGTTGGATTCGCGATCGCCATCCTGTTGACGCTGGTGATGGCGTGGATTTTCGCGCGCTCGGCGCACGGCAAGGTCAACCGCGGTTTCCGGCGGATTCAGCCGCTTTCAGCCGCGTTGCTTGCTCTGTCGCACGGCCAGAACGACGCGCAGAAGACCATGGGCATCCTCCTGCTCGCGCTGGTGGCAGCAGGCCTGTTACCTGCGACCGCCGATGTGCCCACGTGGGTCAAGTTCACCTGCGCCACCGTGATGGCGGCCGGCACGATGGTGGGCGGCAAACGCATCATCAAGACGATGGGATCGAAGATCACGCCGTTGCGCAACGCGGACGGCTTCGCGGCGGAGTTGACCGCGTCATCGGTGCTGCTGACGACGGGCCACCTCGGCTTCCCCATCTCAACGACACACGTCATCACCTCCGCCATCATGGGTGTCGGCTCGACGTATCGGCTGAAGGCCGTGCGCTGGGGTGTGACACGGACCATTCTGGTGGCCTGGGTGCTCACGCTGCCGGCCTCGGCGGCCATTGGCGCGTTTGTGGGCTATCTGCTGCGTGTGCTGATTCGCGCGGGCATCCTGGCGCCGATGTGAGGCTGTCACAAGATTGTCACACGGAATGCCGTGAACGCGGCTTGCCGCATGGGGAGAGGCTCGTTACCATTCGGCGGCTTCTGTCACATGAGCATGCTTTTCATCGCCGTCGTCATCACGGCACTCGTCTTCGAATACACGAACGGCTTTCATGATGCCGCCAACGCCATCGCGACCTCGATCTCGACGCGGGCGTTGAAGCCGTGGCAGGCGCTGGTGCTCGCGGGCCTCCTCAACTTCGGCGGCGCCCTGCTGTCCACGTCGGTGGCCGCGACCGTGGCGAAGGGGCTTGTGGACACGCAGTTCGTCACGTTGCAAACGGTGTTCGCCGGGCTGATCGCCGCCATCGCTTGGAACCTGCTCACATGGTATTACGGCATCCCGTCCAGTTCGTCGCACTGCCTCATCGGCGGCGTGGTCGGCGCGACGCTCGGCATGGCCGGCACAGGCGTGCAATGGATGAAGATCACCGAGAAAGTCCTGCTGCCAACCGTGCTTTCGCCGCTGGTCGGCTTTCTTGTCGGCATCGTCCTGACGTTGATCCTGGCCTGGGTTTTCCGCCGTTCGCCACACGGGAAGGTCAACCACTGGTTCAAATACATCCAGACCGCCTCGGCGTCGCTCATGGCGCTCTCCCACGGCCAGAACGACGCGCAGAAGACGATGGGCATCATCCTGCTCGCGCTGGTGGCCGCCGGCATGGTGGACAAGACCGCCGACGTGCCGACGTGGGTGAAGCTCGCCTGCGCCACCGTCATGGGCCTCGGCACACTCGCCGGCGGCAAACGGATCATCAAGACCATGGGCATGCGCATCGCCCACCTGCGGCCCGCGGACGGTTTCTGCGCCGAGACGGCCGCGTCGGCAGTGCTGCTGGCGACGGGACACTTGGGTTTCCCGGTCTCAACGACACACGTCATCACCTCCTCGATCATGGGCGTCGGCGCGACCTATCGCATCAAGGCGGTGCGCTGGGGCATCACGCGGGCGATTCTCCTCGCCTGGCTGCTCACGCTGCCCGCCTCCGCCCTCATCGGGGCCTTTGTGGCTTACCTGCTGAAGCTGCTGACCCAGACCGGCATCATCCACGCGATGTGATGGATGCGGATGAAGGCGCGCATCACGCGTCCCGGTAACCGTAGCGCTGCCAGTTCCTGATCACCTGTTCCTGAATCTCACGGGGCCACGAGAAGCGGAAGGAACTTCGCCGGGGTGCCTGGCCGGGCGCACCGGCTTCCAACGGCAGGCAGTTGTAGATGGCCCGGGAGCCGCGGGCGGCTTTTCGCTCCTCCTCGGTCAGGAAGGCCACCAGCGGCAGCATTTTTTCGCCGCGGAAAAGGAACTGGCCGCGCTCGGGGTGCTGCCGGGTGGCGAACGCCCAGACGAGTTCGTCGAGGTTGGCGGGATCAATGTCGTCGCCGACCAGGATGACCTTGGGGATGAATGAGCCGGAGCGCGAGCGCGACAAGATGCGGGCGAGTTCGTGCACCAGCTTCTCACCATTGTTGGACGCGGAGCGGTTCACCGTGACGACGAGCCAGTGGGCGGCGCTCTGGAACGGGATGAAGCACGTCGCGACGGGGAAGCTCGCCTGGCGCAGTTCCCAGAGAATCTGTGCGCTCACCGTCAGGCCCCAGCAGGTGTGGTTCTCCTCGATGGGTTCGCCGGCGGCGACGACAGGCAGGATCGGCTGGTTGCGGAACGTAATGGCGGAGACGTGGAAGACCGGGCTGGGCATGCCGCCTTTGGGGTTCAGATAGCCGGAGTATTCGCCCATCGGCCCTTCCCAGACGGTCTCGGTCGCGGACAACGTCCCCTCGATGACGATCTCGGACGTGGCGGGCACTTGCAGGTCCACGGTCTCGCAGTTCACCACGTCCACCGGCTCGCCGAGGTAGCCGCCGATGAAGCCGGCTTCGTTGACGTTCTCATCGAGCGGCATCCCGGCG
>JACRKA010000317.1 GCA_016219905.1 Verrucomicrobiota bacterium | reverse complement strand
CGTCGGCGCTCGCGGCGCTCGCGCTCGGCGTGCGTCAGGTGGGCGTCGTGATGCCCGTGGCGATGGCGATGGCGCTGTTGTTTCACGCGGAGAGCTGGGGACGGCGGCCGTGGCGCGTGCTGGTGGCGTTGCTGCCACTGGCGTTCCTGGGGCTGCTGTTCTGGTGGAAGGCGGTGGACTCGGTGCGCGTGACGGACCTCTCCGACCTGAAGGACGCGCCGATGAACAAGTTCTCCGACCTGCGCTATTCGTTGCCGCTGCTGCCGAAGATGTTCGTGTGGGACGCGGCCTTCACCGCATCGGCGCTCGGCGTGGCCTTGTTCCCGCTGGCAGCGGCGTGCGCGCGGCGCGAACTGCTGGGGCGCGCGGCGGTCATCTTCGCGATCGCGCTGGCGGCGCTGGCGGCAACGGTCTGGTGGCTGAAGCTGGACTTCGCGCCGCCGTTCGGGCCGGGACAGACGTGGGCGTTCGGCGAACTGGGCGCGACGGAGCCGTTCACGGCGAATTACAGGCCGTGGACTGTTCCCGCGTGGGTGCTCTGGGGCGCGACAGTGGTGGCGATGACATCGTTCGCCGTCGTCGCGGCGGCGTGTTGGCGGCGGCTGCGCGTGCGCGGCGAGCCGTTCGTCGCGTGGCTGACGCTAGGCTTGTTCCTGTTGTCGGCGATGCTATGGCTCTTCTACGACCGCTATGCGTTGCCGTTGATTCCTTGCGCGGCGGTGTTGTTGCTGGCGGGCCAGCCGGCGTTGCACCCGCGTCCGGCGGTGCTGGCGCTCGCGCTGTTCGGCGTCGCGTCGTGGGTCGGCCTGCGCGATCACCTCGCCTGCAACGGCGCGGTCTGGGACGCGGTGAATTCGCTGCGCCAGTCGGGCGCGCGGGTGGCGGAGATTGACGGCGGCTAGGTGGTCAACGGCTGGTTCCAATACGCGCATCCGCAGGACGCGCCGCGCGACGCGAAGGGCGCCATCGTCGTGCCCGGCATGACGACCGATTTCGTCTCGCTGCGCTACAAGATCGCCAACGCGCCGCAAGCCGGCTGGAAGGAATTGCGGGCGTTCCCGTATCGCCGCTGGCTCGGCCGGTCGGGAAAAATCCACGTGCTCGAACAGGAGCCGGCGCGCTAGAAGCCGGTTCCCATCGCCGCGGCGAAAGGACTCAACGCGTTTCCCGGCCGCGGACAAGCCGGAAGAACTTGCGCACGTCCTCCACCAGCAGGTCCGGCGTCTCCATCGCCGCGAAATGGCCCCCGCGCGGCATCTCGGTCCAGTGGATGAGGGTGTTCGTGCCGACGCTGCGCTCGACCCACGCGCGCGGCGGGACGTTGATCTCCTTGGGGAAAAGCGCGTAGCCCATCGGCGAGGACTTGCCGCCGCCGGTGAACGGGGTCATCGAGGCCGGGCGCGGATGGTTGTGCGAAGACTCGTAGTAGATGCGCGCCGAGGTGGGCGCTGTCTGCGTGACCCAGTAGATCATGATGTTCGTGAGCAGCTCGTCCCGGGTGAAGCTGTTGTCGAGGTTGCCACGGTGGTCGCTCCACGCCCAGAATTTGTCCACCACCCACGCGGCGAGGCCGGCGGGCGAGTCGTTCAGGCCGTAGCCGAGCGTCTGCGGGCGCGAGCCTTGGATGGAACTGTAGCCGTAGTGGTCGCTGAGTTCCTTGCGGCGCTGCTGCATGCGGTCCATCTCCGCCTGCGTCACGCCGCGCATCGGGTCTTCCGCGGGCTGGCTGCCGCCGGGGAAGTTGTTGTGCGCGCCGATGCAGTGCGCGCTGTCGCCGCCCGCCAGCGAGCGCACGATGCCGCCGCCCCAGTCGCCGCCTTGCGCGCCGTAACGGCTGTAGCCCAGCCGCGCCATGAGTTTCGCGAACACCTCCGCCATGCGCTGCGAACTCCAACCGCGCTCCACGGGCTTGCCGGAAAAGCCGAAGCCCACGAGCGAGGGGATCACCACATGGAAGGCGTCCTCCGGCTTGCCGCCGTGCTGCTCCGGCTCGGTGAGCGGGCCGATGATCTTCGTGAACTCGACGAACGAGCCGGGCCAGCCGTGCACGAGGATGAGCGGCAGCGCGTCCGCGTGCTTCGACCGCGCGTGGACGAAGTGGATCTCCACGCCATCCACCGTGGTCTTGAACTGCGGGAGCCGGTTCAGCGCGCGCTCGTGCTGGCGCCAGTCGTAGGCCGTGCGCCAGTGAGCGACGAGCGCCTTCATGTAAGCGAGGTCCACGCCGTATTCCCACGGCTCGCCGGGCGCGGGCGCGGGCCAGCGGGTCTTCGCGAGGCGGTCCTTCAAGTCGGCCAGCGTCGCGTCCGGCACGGCGATGGTGAAGGGGCGGATGTCGGCGGCGTCTGGCGGCGCGGCGCGCAGCGCGGGAGCGGCCGCCGCGAGCAGCCCGGCGAGGAGAATGGCGCGCGGTTTCATGGCGATGCGGGGGAAGGTTAAAACGGATTTTGATGTTTCGCCAACGCGGGCGAAGGGAAGATTCGAGTCCGCCTACATCCCGAACGGCACCTGCACCGTCTTCCTGTTGCCGCCGCGCAACAACTCCACGGAGAGCCTGCCGCCCGGCTTTCGCGCACCAAGCGCCGCCACGAGCGCATCGGTCTCGCGGCTGAAGGACTTCCCGTTGAGCGACACGATGATGTCGTCCTTCTGGATGCCCGCCTTCTTCGCGAGATCGTGCGGCGCGAATTGCCCGACATGCTTCACGCGCAGCGCGGGCGTCGTGAGGCCGGCGGCTTTCGCCTCGTCGGGCGGCATCGCTTCGAGCTTCATTCCGCCGAAGCCCAGTTGCCGCAGCGGCCACGACGAGACGCGCCACTCGATGTCGTCGCGCCTGCGCCAGCCGGCGGCGAGCGTGAGCGTCGCGGCGAGCGGCCGGCCCGCGCGCAGGAGGTTCGCCCGCACGCTGCCGCCGGCCGCGGGCGTGTGGTGCAGCACCCATTGCGCGTCGGCGATGGAGAGCAGCGGCTGGCCGTTCAGATGCGTGATCACGTCCCCCTTCGCGAAGCCCGCCTTCTCCGCCGCGCTGCCCGGCTCGACGCGCAGCACCGTTGCGCGCTGCTTCGGGTCGAGCGCGAGGCCGACGATCTTCGGGTGCGGGTAGGGAAAGAGCACGTTCTCGGGAATCGCGCCGCGGTCGAGATGCCAGCGGCGCTGCGCGTCGCCGATCTGGTGGCAGTGGATGCACGACTTCACGACGTTACCCGCGTAGTCGAGCTGGCCGGTGTATTTGCCCTCGAGCGACGGGAACTTTTCCGGCACGGGAAACTCCGGCGGCGGGCCGCGCTTGGCGGCGAGGCTGGCGCGGACCTGCGGGAATTGCGCGTGCAGCGCGAGCGCGCCCTCCATCGCGCGGGCCAGCCCCTCCACGCTCAGGTCGTCCTCCCACGCGGTGTGGTGCGAGCGCGTGCCGTAGCGCCCGTAGATGGTGCCGTCGGCGTTCAGCAGGAACACGGCGGACGATTGGTCCGTGTCGAACTGGAACAGCGAAAGGTCGAGGCCGTTGGTCGCGATGACGCGCACGCAGACGAACCTGCCGAGCAGCGGCCTCACCACGGCGTCCTGATTCACAAGGTCGTCGTCCAGCTTCACGCACTCCACGCACGGGATGCAGCGGAACAGCACGAGCATCGGCTTGCCCGTCTTCTTCGCCTCGGCGAACGCGCGCGGCACGTCGTTGTAGATCCAGAATCCCTCCGCCCCGACCTTCGCCTGGTCGTTGCGGACTTTCTCCTCCCGCGTCTGCGCGGTCGCGGCGACGGCGGGGGCGATGCCGGCGAGGAAGATGAGCGCCAGGGACAGCCATTGTGACTTGTGCCGCGTTGCCGTCGTCGCGCTCATCGGCGGGATTGTCGCAGCCCGACCGCCCGTCTCAAGCCCAAAATTCCCCGGCGCGAATCGCTCATCGTCCATGGGTGTTTCATCGCGCGACCGGCTGATTGACATGGAACGCCAAGGTTGTCATCGCCCGACTTTCGGCTTGCCAGCCAACACGATTGCTTCAAGGCTTCCGTCCGCCGTTGAATGATGCGGCGTTTGGATTTGACTGTTGCAGGAGACGACCACGACATGCGCACACTTACCAGGGTTTTTGGACTGCTTCTTCTGTCGGGCTGGCCGGTCATCGCCGCCGAGAAGCCGCTCGTGGACTTCGATTTCGAGCGTGGCTTGCAGAACGGCGGCACGCTCGGCGGCGCGGGCCAGTTCAAGGTCTATGCGCCCGGCGAGGACGCGGGCTACGACTCCGGCCCGTTCGGGCGCTGTCTCGACCTGACGGCGGCGTCGCGCCACGGCGGAACCGGCGCGAAGGAGCCGCCCACCGGCAGCGCGGTCGTGTTCCGCCACGAGGCGCTGGACAAACTCGACACATTCACCCTCACGCTCTGGGCGCGCCAGAGTCCGCTGGCGCATGGGACGAGCGCGCGGCTGTTGTCGAAGGAGAACGCGTGGGACCTGTTGCCCGCCTCGGGCGGCGCGGCGCTCGCGCTGGGGCCGGGCGCCACCAAGGTGTCGTATAATCTCACCGGCAAGACGCGGGAGAAGTTGGAAGACCGCTGGCGCTTCACGGCGGTCATCGTCGGGCCGGAGAGCGTCTGCGCTTACGTCGGCGGTTTGGGCCAACCGCTGGTGTTGAGCGCCGAGAAGCCGCGCAGTGAGCACAAAGCCGCCGCGCGCGGCGATCTGCTGCTCGGCACGTTTGGCGGCATCCGGCCGTTCAACGGCTGGCTCGACCGCGTGCGCGTCTTCGGCACGGCGCTCGACGAGAAGGCGGTCCGCGCGATCTTCGATGCTGACAACGCCAGCGCGAAGCAAGCGCGACCCGCGCCGGTGTTCGACCTCGCGCGGCCGGCGGCGAACACGCACCGGTTCCACTTGAAACGCTCCGACATCCCGTTCTCGACGCGCTGGCAGAAGCGCACGGAAGCGCCGGCCATCATGGACTCCTTCCACACGACACAGTGCCTCTGGGTCTATGGCACCCAGACGAACTTCATCCAGCAGATCAAGGGCAAGGGCATCGGTAACCAAGGCACGCTCAACGGCCTGCAAGGGCAGGAGCACTCGACCACGAACAGGTCCGCTCGCGGCGACACGTCGGGCCGGCATGAGGACCTCGACGGCAACAAGAACACGCCGCACTGGATGGTGACGTTTGGGCCGAAGACGTTCACCGGCTGTTGCAACCACCCCGCGTTCCGCAAACTCTTCTTCGACGCTGCCAAGCGCCTCGTGGACGCCGGGGTGGACATGCTGCACGTGGACGACTGGGCCATGAACGCAAGCTGGGTGATGAGCGGCGCCGCCTGCTTCTGCGAGCATTGCCGCGCCGGCTTCCGCGAGTGGCTCAAGACGCGCTGCACGCCCGACAAGCTGCGAGAGCTTGGCATCGCCGACATCAGCGCGTTCGATTACCGCGAGCATCTCAAGCGCAACGGGGTTCCCGACGCCGCGGCCTACAAGGAGAAGTTCCGCGAGTTGCCGCTGACGCCGCAGTTCACAGACTTCCAGGTCGAGAGCATGAGGGCGTTCTTCCGTGAGTTCCGCAAGCGGCTGGATGAATGGTCGCCGAAGAAATACGTCCCCGTCTCGGTCAACGCCCTGCTGATCAACCTCCACGCCAACCACAACCTTTGCGGCATTGACGTGGTGGACTTCCTCACCGGCGAGTCGTCGCAGAACGCCGACTACCAGACCGCGGCCGAATACGTCTTCGCCGCAAAGGCCGCGGAGGCGTTCGGCATCACGCAGGTCGTGTCGCCCATCCCGCGCAGCACCGCCCGGACGCGCGCCGCACTGGCCACGACCTACGCGATGGGCCAGCCCCACCTTGTGCCGTGGGACATCTACATGGGCAGCGACGCGACCGGCATCCAGCCGCGCTACTTCGGCACGCGCGAGCAATACGGCGCTTTCTACGACTTCATCTACGAACACAAAACCCTGTTCGACGGCCACGAGTCCGCCGCCGAGGTTGTCGTGCTGGCCAACGCCGACGCGCCGGGCAAAGGTTCGCTCTCGCAGTTCTGCAAGCAACTCGCCCGGCAGCAGATTCCGTTTCACCTGGTCCTCGGCGCGAGCCAATCCGCCCGCGTGCCGGTGCGCGCCGCCGACCTGCGCGCCGCGCGGGTGGTGGTGGAGTTCAGCGCAGCCGACACGTTCTGCGAGGAAGACCAGAAGACCATCCAGGCCGCACGCAAGTCCGGCCTGACGCGGTTCGTCCCGCCGACGGCCGACCTCGCGGCGATCACGAAACTGCGCGGCATGGAATTGCTGCGCGTCGAGGCCCCCGAAAATGTTTACGCCTTCCCACGCGTGAACCGCGCGCAGCGTTCGGCGGCGATCCATCTGGTCAACTGGAACCTCGCGCCCGACGGCGAGCGCAGTGAGATTTATCGAAACGTGACGTTGACCCTGCTTCAGCCGCAACGCTGGGGCAAGGTCGCCTCAGCAACCTACCTGCAGCCGGGCCAGAAGCCGGTCACACTCAAACCCGAGCGCCACGACGATTGCGTGCGGCTCACGCTGCCGCGGATCGAGACGTGGGGCGTGGTGGAGATCAAGGAGTAAGAAGGTTCACTGGCGGGTCGGTTTGGTTCGTTGTAGCGCGCTTCAGAGACTGCGTGAAACACGGCTCCGCGGCCGAAAGCTCCGCTAAGAGCGTCATGTCTATAGCTTCCGTGTCCGCAGTCGCGGAAGCTCCGTAGGAGCGACACGTGCGAGGCCAGCCGATTCTCCAGCCGCCACATGCCGCTCCTACGGAGCTTGAGGTGATTGCCATCGGTCGGGCTATAAACATGTCGCTCCTAACGGAGCTGACAGACGCCAACGGCGTTTCTCACACAGCCTTTTCAGCGCGCGTAGCTACTGCTTGCGAGGATACGAACGCGCGCTGAAGCGCGCTACTACGAACTCCCGGCGGGAATTCCTACAGCAACACGCCCGCCACGCAGGCGACCATGCAGGTGCTGAGCAGGCCGCCGATCATCGCGCGCAACGCGAGCCGTGAGAGATCCCCGCGCCGCTCCGGCGCGAGGCCGCTGTAGCCGCCGATCTGGATGCCAATGCTGCCGAAGTTGGCGAAGCCGCACAACGCGTAGGAGGCGATGAGCCGCCCGCGCTCGGTCAACCACGCGCTGTCGTGCGCTAACTGCTGGCTCATGTTGGTGTAGGCGACGAACTCGTTGAGCACCGTCTTCTGGCCGAGCAGCGTGCCGATCTTGGTCACGTCCTGCATCGGCACGCCCATCACCCACGCCAGCGGCGAGAAGACCCAGCCGAGGATTTGCTCGAGGCTCAGCGGTGCGTGAAAGACCCGCATCCCGACCCAGTTCAGGCCCCAGTTGAGCATCGCCACCAGCGCCAGGAACGCGATCAACATTGCGCCGACGTTGACGGCGAGCTTCAGGCCGTCGGTGGTGCCCGCGGCGATGGCATCGAGCAGGTTCGCGCCGGAGCGCGGCACCTCGATGCGCGTGTTGCCGAGCGTCTGCGGCGTCTCGGTCTCCGGCAGCAACAGCTTGGCGATGACCAGCGAGGCCGGCGCGCACATGACGCTGCACGCGATGAGATGGCCGGCGATGCCCGGCACGAACGGGCCGAGCATTCCGACATAGGCTGCGAGCACGCCGCCGGCGGTCGTCGCAAAGCCCGCCGTCATGCACGCCATCAACTCCGACATCGTCAGCGTCGGCAGGTAGGGCCGGATGACCAGCGGCGCCTCGGTCTGGCCGACGAAGATGTCCGCCGCGGTCGAGAAACTTTCCGCACCACTGGTGCCGAGGAAGCGGGCGATGAGCCGCGCCGTGTTGCGGATGATCCACGGCATCAGGCCGATGTAGTAGAGCAGCGACATGAGCGCCGCGAAGAAGATGATCGTCGGCAGGATCTGGAACGCGAAGATGGAGCCGAATGTCGGCGTGGTCGTCGCGAGCGAGCCGAAGACGAACTCCGCGCCGCGCTGGCTGAACGCGAGCAGTTTCTCCACCGCGTCGTTGGCCACGCGAAACACACCGCGCACGGGGGTCTTCAGGACGATGACCGCGAACACGAACAGGATCGCCATGCCCCAGCCGACGGTGCGCCAGTTCACGGCCCGCCGCCGTTCGCGAGGGCAGAGCGCGAACGCGATGGCCAGCATCACGACGACGCCGAATGCGCTGATGAACCGTTCCATGGTTGGTCTCCTTGTCGCGCCGCCTGTGTAGCGGCTGGACGGGCGCGGGTCAACTCCGGTCTGGACTGCGGCGGGCGCTTCCGTAGAATCCGCGCCTGATTGAGCAATGACGCGGACAACCAACGGCGGGGGATTTCCGAAGACTGGCTGGCGGTGTGGCTCGGTCTGTTCATCTTCGCTCTGTCGCTCGCCACGCTGGCCGGCGCGGACCTGCTCGGCTGGAGCGTGACAACGAAGGTGTGGACCGACATCACGAAGGCGCTCGCGCCGGTGTCGGAGGCTTACGCGAAACTGCCGGGCATCGTCTCGTTGCTGGCAACTTACGTGTTCGTGCTCGCGCTGACGACGCTCGGCGCGGCGGCGTTGCGGGCCAACGTGCGGCGGTTCGTGACGGCGTTTACGGTGATTTTCTGGATCAGCTATGCCTGTTGGGTCGTCGGTAGTTTCGCCAACATCGCGGCCACGTCGGACAAGCTTGCCAGTTTCAAGATCTCCTGGTCGCTGCAACTCACAGCCGAGGCGGGCTTCATTGTGGCGTTGGTGGCGGGGTTGGTCGTTGGCAACTTCCTGCCGCGCGCGTCCGAGGCGATGCGCGAGGCGGTGCGGCCGGAGTTGTATGTGAAGACGGCCATCGTGCTGCTCGGCGGGTTCTTCGGCGCGGCCGCGGCGGCGCAGCTTGGGCTTGCCAAGGCTGTCATGTTCCGCGGCCTGTGCGCGATCGTGGAGGCTTACCGGATGTATTGGGGGCTGGTGTATTTCGTGGCGCGGAAGTTCTTCAAGTTCCCGCGCGAATGGGCCGTGCCGCTGGCGAGCGGCATCTCGATCTGCGGCGTGTCGGCGGCCATCGCGACAGGGGCGGCCATCCGCGCGCGGCCCGTGGTGCCGATCATGGTCTCGTCGCTGGTGGTGATTTTCGCGGTGGTGGAACTGCTGGTGCTTCCGTTCGTGGCCCAGCATTTTCTCTACAACGAACCGATGGTGGCCGGCGCATGGATGGGGCTGGCGGTAAAGACCGACGGCGCGGCGGTGGCCAGCGGCGCGGTGGCCGACGCGCTGATCCGCGCGCAGGCGCTGGCCGTGCATGGCGTGCGTTACCAGGAAGGCTGGATCATGAACACGGCCGCGGCGGTGAAGGTGTTCATTGACGTGTTCATCGGCGTGTGGGCGTTCGTGCTGGCGGTGGTCTGGAGCACGAAGATCGAGCGGCGCGAGGGCGACCCGGTGCGCGTCGCGGAGATCTGGCAGCGGTTCCCGAAGTTCGTGCTGGGCTACGTGCTGACGTTTATCGTGGCGCTGGGCATCGGGCTGGCGGCACCCACGCTCGTCGGCAAACTGAAAGCCGCGATGAACGAGGCGAACGTGTTCCGCGGCATCTTCTTCGTGATGACGTTTTTCACCATCGGCATGGTGTCGAACTTCAAGCGGCTGGCCGAGGAGGGCATCGGCCGGCTTGCGCTGGTGTATGTGGTCTGCCTGTTCGGGTTCATCATTTGGATCGGGCTGGGCATCTCGTGGATTTTCTTCCACGGCATGAAGCCGCCGCTGGTCGGCGGTTGAGCGACGCGAGGATTGCGCATGAGCCAGAAACCCAAAGTCGGCGAAGAGATGCGGAAGCTGGTCGAGGAGCCGTTGCTGCCAGCCGAGAAGAAACTGATCGCGTGGAGCCTCGGCCTCGGCGTGGTGCTGCTCGGCGCGCTGGTCTGGGTCAGCCGGACGTTTTTCCCCGGCTGAGGCGGCTGGCGGCGACCCCTTGTTGGAGTTCAGCCTTCAGGCTGTCCGGTGCGCAGCACAAGCTAAAGAGGCTGTGTGAAAAACGCCGTTGGCGTCTGTCAGCTCCGTTAGGAGCGCCATGTTTATAGCCCGACCGATGGCGATCACCTCAAGCTCCGTAGGAGCGGCATGTGGCGGCAGGAGAATCGGTTGGCCTCGCACATGTCGCTCCTACGGAGCTTCCGCGACTGCGGACGCGGAAGCTATAAACATGACGCTCCTAGCGGAGCTTTCGGCTGCGGAACCGTGTTTCACACAGTCTCTAAAGCTTGAACTCCAACGGGTTCAGTCGCTGAAGCAGGGAGTTCCTCTCCGTGGAGAGCCGCCCGCAGAAAAACCACTTGCGCGACCGCGTTTCCTCGCTAGGTTACGCCGCGCTTCCACAGGAGTCACAACCGGAAACAACGAAACGGAAGCGCATGTTGTTTGCCCGTAAACCAGACAAAGGAGAACCTGAATCATGGCGTTTGAACTGCCCGCACTCGGCTACGCTGTTGACGCGCTCGAACCGCACGTTGACGCGCAGACGATGACCATCCACCACGACAAGCACCACGGCGCTTACGTGACCAACCTCAACGCAGCCATCGCCGGCAACGCCGCGCTGGAGAAGCTCGGAGCCGAGGAAGTGATCGCCAAACTCGCCCACGCCCCCGAGGACAAGCGCACCGCCGTCCGCAACAACGGTGGCGGCCACGTCAACCACACGATGTTCTGGGAGATCATGCGGCCCGGCGGCCCGAAGGCGCCCGTCGGCGACCTTGCCAAGGCGATTGACGCGACGTTCGGCTCGTTCGACAAACTCAAGGAGCTGATCAACGACGCCGGCCTGAAACGGTTCGGTTCGGGCTGGTCCTGGCTGTGGCTCGACCACAACGGCAAGCTCAACGTGAGTTCCACGCCGAACCAGGACAACCCGATCATGGAAGGCCACGCGCCGCCGGTGCTCGGCGTGGACGTCTGGGAACACGCCTACTACCTCAAGTATCAGAACCGCCGCGCCGACTACCTCAAGGCTTGGTGGAACGTGGTGAACTGGGAAGAGGTCGGCAAGCGTTACGCGCGCGCGAAGGGCTGAAAACAGGCGATGGCAGCGTCAGCGCGCAGAGGGAAGCCAAGTCCACAAGCGAACGTTTGTGTTTTCGGCGGCGGCCCGGTATCCTCACGCTTGTTCGAAGTGAAGGAGTGTGATGATGACGGCCTTCAAATCTGCCGCTGCCATTTGCGTCGCCGCGTTGCTGGCGGGCGGCTGCTCCGTGCGCCAGATGGCGCTGCGCGAACTGGCCGACACGCTGTCGAACACAGGCGGCGCGTTTTCCACTGACGAAGACCCGGAACTGGTGCGCGACGCGGTGCCGTTCGGCTTGAAGACGATGGAGATCCTGCTGGCCGACCTGCCGCGGCACCGCGGGCTGCTGCTGGCGCTCGCTTCCGGCTTCACCGAATATGCCTACGCCTTCGTCCAGGACGAGGCGGACGAGATCGAGCCGCAGGACCTCGCCAAGGCCACCGCGATGCGGGCGCGGGCCAAGAAGCTTTATCTCCGCGCGCGCGATTACGGCCTGCGGGGGCTGGAGGTGGAGCATTCCAGTTTCGGCAAGGCGTTGCGCGACGACGCGAAGAAGGCGGTCAAGGCAGCGACGCGCGAGGACGTGGCGCTGCTCTACTGGACCGGCGCGTCATGGTCGGCGGCGGTGTCGCTGGACAAGACCGACTCGAAGCTGATGGCCGAGCTGCCCGCGGCGGCTGCGCTGGTGGAGCGTGCGCTGGAACTGGACGAGGCGTGGGACCACGGCGCGCTGCATGAGTTTTTCATCGCCTACGACGGCGGCCGTTCGTCGGCGATGGGCGGCTCAATTGAGCGCGCCCGCAAACATTTCGACCGCGCTGTTGAACTCAGCGCCGGGTTGCGGGCCTCGGCCTACGTCAGCCTGGCCGAGACCGTGTCGGTGGGCCAGCAGAAGCGCGACGAGTTCAACCAACTCCTGGACAAGGTGCTGGCGGTGGACGCCAACCAGAAGCCGGAGTGGCGGCTGCTGAACCTAGTCTCGCAGCGCAAGGCCCGCCGGCTCAAGGCTCGCATTGAAGATTTGTTCCCATGATTCGACCAACGCCGGTATTTGGGGTGTTATATTTCGCCACCCGCCGCGCCTGAGCAGGGAATGAACCGTGAACCGAGTCATCCTGGAAAACTTATGAGCCGCAAACCGACCGCATCGTTCTGGGTGATGGCCGCTGCGTTGGCCTTGGCGTTGCCCGCCGCGCGCGCACAGAACGTCGTCATCAAGCTCGCCACGCTCGCCCCGGAAGGCTCATCGTGGCACCTCATCCTCAAGGAGATGGGCGAGGAATGGAAGAAGGTCTCCAACGGCCGCGTGACGCTGAAAATTTATCCCGGCGGCGTCGTGGGCGACGAGGCGGAGATGGTCAGCAAGATGCGGCTCGGCACCATCCACGCCGCGGCGGTGACGGGCACGGGGCTGAGCGAGATTGACCGCGGCGTGCAGGCGTTGCAGGTGCCGATGCTCTACCGCTCGGACGCCGAACTGGACCACGTCCGCGCGAGGATGACACCCACGCTCGAAAAGCGGTTGGGAGAGAAAGGCTTCGTCGTGCTGACGTGGGGCGAGGCGGGCTGGGTCCACTTCTTCACGAAGTCGCCCGTCGTCCGGCCCGACGACTTGAAGAAACTGAAGCTCTTCACATGGGCCGGCGACACGCTGGTGCTTGATCTCTGGAAGGCCGGCGGGTTCAACCCCGTGCCGCTGGCGAGCACGGACATCATGCCGAGCTTGCAGACCGGCATGATCAACGCCTTCGCCACGCCGCCGGTGGCCGCGCTGAGTTTCCAGTGGTATTCGCTCGCGCCGAACATGACCGACATGCGGTGGGCGCCGCTGATCGGCGCCACGGTCCTCGACAAGCGTTCGTGGCAGCGCATCCCGGCCGACGCGCGCGACGCGATCATGGCCGTTTCGCGCAAGGCCGGCGAGAAACTCCAGGCTGACGTGCGCAGGGGTGAACTCGAAGCCGTCAAGGCCATGAAGGACCACAAGCTCAACGTCGTGCCCGTGGTCGGCGACGCAATGACCGCGTGGCGCTCCGCTGCTGAGGCCATCTACCCGAAGCTGCGCGGGCCGTTCGTGCCGGCCGACATGTTCGACGAGGCGCAACGGATCGTGACGGAGTTCCGTTCCAAAGGCGCCGCCGGTGCAAACTGATCTTCCCGCCGCCAGCGAGCACGGTCCGGCCGCGCCGACGCGGCAGGGTGTGCTGCGCGGCTTCGAAAACTCGCTGGCCATCCTCGCGCTCGCCGCGATGTCGCTGCTTCCGCTGGCGGAGATCGTCACGCGGAAGTTTTTCCACTGGGGCATCCCCGGTTCCTCGGTCATCGTCCAGCACCTGACGCTGGTCATCGCGTTTCTCGGCGCGGCGCTGGCGGCACGCGAAGGCCGGCTGCTGAAGCTTGCCACCGGCGAGGCGCTTGCTCACGGCCGCTTCCAGCATGTGGTCAAAGCCTTTGGCGCGGCGGTGGGCGCGTGCGTGTCAGCGGCGCTCTGCTACGCCAGCTATCAACTCGTCATCACCGAGCGCGGGGCCGGCCTGGAGATCATCCCCGGTGTGAAGCGCTGGGCGGTCGAGGCGGTGATGCCGTTCGGCTTGGGGCTGATGGCGCTGCGTCAGGTCTGGCGCGCGTCGGACCGCTGGCCGGGACGCGCCATCGCAGCGCTCGGCATCGTCGCGGCGGTAGTGTTTAAGTATCTGCCGGAGAGCGCGGGCAGTTACCTGCTCTGGCCGCTGATGATCCTACTGATCGCCGGCACGGCAGTGGGCGCGCCGATCTTCGCGATGATCGGCGGCGCGGCGATGCTGTTGTTCTGGAGCCAGCCGACACCGGTGTCCGCGGTGGCGGTGGAGGCCTACCGGCTGACGATTTCGCCGATGCTGCCGACAATCCCGCTGTTCACGCTCGCGGGCTACATCCTCGCCGAGGGTGGCACCAGCAAGCGGCTGGTGCGCTTGTTCAACGCGTGGTTCGGCTGGTGTCCCGGCGGCACGGCGGTGGTGGCGTCGCTGGTGTGCGCGTTCTTCACGACGTTCACCGGTGGCAGCGGTGTGACGATCCTCGCGGTCGGCGGCCTGCTGCTGCCGATGATGTTGCAGGCGAAGTATTCGGATCGGTTCTCCGTCGGCCTGCTGACGACGGCGGGTTCGCTGGGGCTGCTGTTTCCGCCGAGCCTGCCTGTCATTCTCTACGGCATCGTCGCGCAGCAGCAGCACGTGAACGTGGACATCAAGGATCTGTTCATCGCCGGTTTCCTGCCGGGTTGCCTGATGGTGGGCGCGTGCGTGGCGTGGTCGGTGCGGCAGGGCCTCAAGAGCAAGATCCCGCGCTCGCAGTTCACGTGGGCCGAGGCGTGGACGGCGCTGCGCGATGCGAAGTGGGAGGTGGCGCTGCCGATCGTCGTGATGGTGTTTATTTTTGGCGGCTTCGCGACGCTGGTGGAGGCGGCGGCGTTGACGGTGTTGTATGCGTTCTTCATCGAGTGCGTCATCCATCGCGACCTGAAGATCCGGCGCGACTTGCCCCGCACAGTGACCGAGTGCGCGACGTTGCTCGGCGGCGTGATGATCATCCTCTGCGTCGCGCTGGGCCTGACGAGCTACCTGGTGGACGCGGAGATCCCGGCGCGGATGGCGACGTGGGTCCGCAGCCACGTCGAGTCGCAGTTCCTGTTTCTGCTGGGGCTGAACATCATGCTCATCTTTGTGGGCGGGCTGATGGACATCTTCCCGGCCATCGTGGTGGTGGTGCCGTTGATCACGCCGATGGGCGCGGCGTTCGGGGTGGATCCGATCCATCTCGGCATCATCTTCCTGGCGAATATGGAGTTCGGCTTCCTCGCGCCGCCGGTGGGGCTGAACCTGCTGCTCGCGTCGTATCGTTTCGGCCGCCCGCTGACACAGGTCTATCGCAACGCGCTGCCCGGCATGTTCATCATGTTCGCCTGCGTGTTGATCATCACCTATGTGCCGGCGATGACTACGGGTGTGTTGCGGCTCGTGGGCAGGTAAGTCCGGCTCTTCGGTCGGTCAAGGTTCCCCTGGTCTTACCGGCTTGAGCGTGGCGGCTCCTCTGCGCGTGGCGTGATGAACAGCCGGTCCATCTTCGTCCCTGCCTCGCGGACGCGCAGTTGCAGGCTCACTGTCCCTGCCGGCAACTCCAGCGCGGTCGGCGCGCGCCCGCCGCCGATGGCCAGCGGCAGCCACTGCCAGTCCTTGCGCACGCTGGTTGGCCACTCGGTCCTGCCGAGAATCTCGCCCTCGTCGCTGAACGCCCGCACGTAGAACGAATCGTTCTCCGGCGTCGGCGCCTGCACGCGGCCCCAGACGTAGTATTTGCCCGCCGCGGCCACCTTGAGTTGCCACGTCACGTTGCCGACAGAACTGCTGGCTCTTTCTCCGGGTCTTGCGGGCATCCAGACGAATGCGCCGCCCGATGCCTTTGCGTCTTCGCAAAGGCTCATCGGCGGAATCACGCGGCCCGCCTCGGCTTCCCAGTAAACGCTTTTCTCTTTCGGCAACGCCACCGGCTTGTGATCACTGATCTTCCCGCGCCAACTGCGGATCGGCTCCAAGTCCTGCAACAACTGCTTTCCGATGTCCTCGCCGTCCACCGCCAGCAACGCCCGCGACGGCGGCGGCTCCAGCGCGAAGGCCGTTGACCTCGCCGCATCTGCCCCGACAGTCACCGCGCCGTCTGCGCCCGTTACTGATACGCGCACACGCTCGCCCGCAACGTCAGCCTCCGCGCGTGCCGCGGCGAATTTACGCCGCCACCTCTCGAACGCTGCATCATCCGCCAGCCTGCTGCCGATCCGCACCCAAAATGCTGCGCCCGCGTTGGCCTTCTTCTCACCCTGATGCGCCACCGTCAGCCGGACCGCGCCGAAGGTGTTCGTGTCGTAAACCAACGCGACGGGCGCTCGCTGGCCGTTGAGTCCGCGCGCCCACGGCACGCGCACGCCGACCGCCGCCGTGCCTTTGCGCAGCACCAGCGCCTCGCCCGGCTTCAGCGGGAATTCACAGGGCTTGTCTTTCGGAATAGCCAACAGCCGATCGCCAATCCAGAAACTGTCCGCGTCCAGCGGCATCACGAAGTGCGATTCCAGCGTCTGCGTCTCCGGCGGCACGTCCTTGTCGCGGTAGAGGGCCACGCCTAGCGCGTCCACGCGCCGCTGCGCCGCAGCCCAGAACGGCGTCAGATGCAGCGTCTTTGCGTGGGCCTTGCCCTCCTGGATCTTCACCTTGCCGTAGGGATCGTGGCGGCCGTCCGGGATGAAATAACACCGCACGCCTTCGCGCGGCCCCGGCAGGTCGGCGGTCAGCGGCAGGTCCATCGTCCGATAGCCCGCGCCCGCCGCGCTCAACGTCACATCGCGGCAGAGGTAATGCGTCCGCGATTCCGCCGGCTCGAATCCCCAGACCTGCTGCACGAGCCGCGGGAGGCGCGTCTCGCTCATCTCCTTCAGCCGCGCCGGCGGCCGCCAGCGCGTGAACGCGTTCACGATGAAGCTGACGCGGTTCTTCGCGTCCGCCGGCAGCCAGCCGTTGGCCGTCATCTGCTGGTCGAGGAAGCCGAGGCCGCGCAGGTAGTCGTAGTCGCGGCTGCGCGCGCCGCCGAGTTTCTGCGCCGGTGGGAACCAGTTCAATGCGATGTCCGTCCAGAAATACTCCAGCAACACTCGCGCCTGTCGCCGCCCGCGCTCGCGCTGGCAGAACGCCTCGATCAGCACGAGGTCGTCGAGGTCCACGCCGTAGTAGGTCGGGCTGCAATACTCGTGCGTGCCGCTCTCCCACATGGCCAGCAGAAACCGGTCGAGCCGCGCGTAGCCCTCGTCGGCCGCATCGGGCTTGCCCAATGCCTCGCCGAGCAGGATGAGATCGCCTGCGTTCATCAGCGCAATGTTGGTGTAGGTCTCCGGCACGCGATGGCCGATCAAACCGTGGATCGCAAGCTCCAGAATCCCGCGCAGCTTCTCGCGCGCGGCGACCGGCATGGTTTCTTGGTGCCGCATCCACAACAGCGATCCCATCTGCATGCAGAAGTCCACCGCGTTGCCGTCCCACACGCCTTCGTGGTCCCAGCTCCAGCGGAAGTTGCCGTAGGTGCGGCTTTGCGGGTCGCGGTCCTGCATCCGCGCGGCAAGGTCGAAGAGATTCTCCAGCCGTTCGAGATGCGTCTTCGTCTCGCACCAAGCCAAGGCCGCGCCGAACAAATCCCGCGCGCCAACGGTGGGTGGCTTGTGATTGGCCGCGCGCCACGTGCGCTCGGCGCTTTCGGCGGCAGCGCGGACGATCTCATCCCGCGTCGGCAACGCAGCGGCAGGTTCGGCGGCGGAGAGATTGATGGAAAGGCTGCCGGCGGCAACCCACACGGTGAGGACTCGAATCAACATGGTTCGCTTTTACAGAAAGCTGGATTGCTTGGCAACCGTGTGGTAATCGGCGGACATGCACAACCGGCAACGATGGTTCATCGGCGCCCTCCTGGCGGCCCTGGCGGCCGTCTCAAGCGCGCAGGAAACACGACAGGCCACGGGCGTGAAGGTCGGCGAAGTCGCCGGCACGTCGGCGATTGTCTGGACGCGGCTGACGGCGGCGCCGACGCGCAACAAGAACGGGATTGTGATCAAAGGCAAACCACGGAATGCGTCGCTGCCCGCGGTGCCGGAGGACCTCACCCAACTCGAAGGCGCGTGTCCCGGCGCGCCGGGGCAGATGCGCGTGCGTTACGGCACGCGTGAGGATTTGTCGGACGCGCAGGCGACGGAGTGGGCGGAGGTTTTGGAGAAGGAGGACTTCAGCCACCAGTTCAAGCTCGCCAGCCTGAAACCGGCGACGGTTTATCACTACGCCGTCGAGACGGCCGGGCCGGGCGGCGCGCCGAAACACGGCGCGGTGCGCGGGCGGTTCGAGACGGCGCAACCGGCCACGGAGCCGAGCCGGGTGACGTTCTGCGTCGTGACGGGCCAGGCGTATTGCGATCTCGATCACGCCGACGGGTTCAACATTTACCCGGCGATGGCGAAGCTGAAACCGCAGTTCATCGTGTTCACGGGCGACAATGTCTATTACGACAGCGAAGCGCCGGTGGCGCGCACCATCGGCCTCGCGCGCTACCACTGGCAGCGCATGTATAGCCTGCCGCGGCATGTCGAGCTGCTGCGCAACGTCGCGAGCCTCTGGGAGAAGGACGACCACGACACGCTGGACGACGATTGTTACCCGCAACGCGGCAACGCGCGCGGCCAGGTGTTCAGTTTCGCCGAGGGCCAGCGGATATTCCTCCAGCAGGCGCCGATGGGCGAGAAGCCCTACCGCACGTTCCGGCTGGGGCGCGACCTGCAAGTGTGGCTGACCGAGGGCCGCGACTTCCGCTCTGCGAACAACGCGCCCGATGGGCCGGACAAGACGATCCTCGGCGCGGAGCAGAAGGCGTGGCTCAAGCGCACGTTGAAGGAAAGCGACGCGACGTGGAAGGTGTGGGTCAGCCCGACGCCGGTCGTCGGCCCCGACCGCAAGACCAAGAAAGACAACCACACCAACGCTGTGTTCCAGCACGAGGGCGACGAGTTGCGCGCGTGGTTGAAGGAGAATGTCCCCGCCAGCTTCTTCCTCACGTGCGGCGACCGTCACTGGCAATACCACTCGGTCCATCCCGCGACGGGCGTGCAGGAGTTCTCGTGCGGTCCCGCCAGCGACCCGCACGCCGGCGGCTCGCCGGGTGAAGACAAGGACTACCACCGTTTTCATCGTGTGAAAGGCGGTTTCCTTTCCGTGACCATCGCGCCGCGAGATGGCGGCAGCGGCATCGCGTTCCGGCTCCACGATGTCCACGGCGCGGTGGTGTATGAATGGACCAAAGAAGCGCGCTGAAATTTCGGGGCGCGCAGAGAAAGCGGTCAAGAATGGGCATCATTCAGTCAATCGTAGCTATTTCCCAACGGGCGATGAGCGTGTAGTCTCCGCGGCGTTGTCAATCGGACTTTCAGGTCCACAGATCGAGAGAAAGGAACAGAAGTCATGAGAAAAGATGATTTGATTTTGGTGGGCGGCGCCGGCGGTTTCATCGGTGGCGCGCTGGTGCGTTATTTTCGCGACAAAGGCTTCACGCGCATCCGCGCGGTGGACAAGAAGCCGCTGTCCCTGTGGTATCAGCGGACGCCAGGCGTGGAAAGCTGGTGCCTGGACCTCAGCGACGAGGCCAACTGCAAAGTCGCCGTCAAGGACGCGGCGGA
This sequence comes from Verrucomicrobiota bacterium, assembly GCA_016219905.1. Lineage (GTDB taxonomy): Bacteria > Verrucomicrobiota > Verrucomicrobiia > CAIQCK01 > CAIQCK01 > JACRKA01. Next base: position 7,408 of record JACRKA010000317.1, on the reverse strand, counting down.
GGTCTATAACCTCGCGGCGGACATGGGCGGGATGGGTTTCATCGAGCGGTTCCGCATCGAGTGCCTGCGCAGCATCCTGGTCAACACGCACCTCATCGAGGCGGCGTATCGCGCCGGCGTCGAGCGCTACTTTTTCTCCAGCTCGGCCTGCGCCTACAACGTGAAGTTGCAGGAGGATCCGAACTGCCGCGCGTTGAAGGAGTCCGACGCGTATCCGGCGTTCGCCGAGCGGGGCTACGGCTGGGAGAAGCTGGTGTCGGAGATGTTCTGCCAGGAATACACGGCCGAGCGCGGCATGAAGACCGCCATCGCGCGCTTCCACAACGTCTATGGCCCGTGGGGCACGTGGGACGGCGGCCGTGAGAAGGCGCCCGCCGCCATCTGCCGCAAGGTCATCGAGGCGAAGGACACCGGCAAGAAGGAGATCGTCATCTGGGGCGACGGCCACCAGACGCGCAGCTTCATGTATATCGCCGACTGCCTGAAGGGCATTGACATGATCATGCACAGCGACAAGCTCATCGCCACGCCGATCAACCTCGGCACGAGCGAACTGATTTCGATCAACGACCTCGTGAGCGTGGCGGAGGAAATCGGCGGCATCAAACTGAAGCGCAAGTATGACCTCAACGCGCCGCGCGGGGTCGCGGGCCGCAACAGCGACAACACCTTCATCAAGAAGATGCTGAACTGGGAGCCGAACATCCCGTTCAACAAGGGCCTGCGGACGACCTACAAGTGGATCGAACAGCAGTATCGCGACCGCAAGGCCGGCAAGGCGACGGTCCGCGACGTCATCTGATTCCGCGAAAGGACGCGACCGTGCCGAAGAAGCCTAGCGGCAAGCTCACGGGTGTCATTGGTGAAATCCCGTATCGCATCGCGCTCGCGGGCGGCTGGATTGACCAGCCGTTCGTGTCGCGGCTCAACCCGACGCCGCCCGGCTCGATGGTGGTCATCGCCTTGCAGACGACGTTCTGGTGGATGGAACGTGCCGGCATGGCCACCGGCACGCGCAACGTGGCGATGAAGTTGTGGAACGGCCGCCTGCCGCACCGTGACCCGGCCGCGCTGGTCGAGGAACTCTACGCCGAGGAGAACAAGGGCAAGTCCGAGCCGTCCGGCAGCCAGGATATGATCGGCTTGATCTATCCCGGCGTGAACCGGCTCGACTATGACTTCGCGCACAAGGGCGGGATTTTTCCCGTTCACATCGAATCGTGCAACGACCCGAAGGTTGCCCGCTGGCTGGAGAAGGTCATCCACATCCTGCCGGTCGCGCCGCGGCCGGAGGGCTACAATCCGCTCGGTGTGAAGAACCTCGACCGGAAATGGATCCAGCGGCTCGGCCAATCGGGCAGGGATTGTTACGACGCGATCCTCGCGCGCGACGTGAAAGCGCTCGGCGCTTCGCTGAACGAGTGCATGGCGTGCTGGGCGGCGTTGCTGCCGCACACGGTCCGGCATCCGACAATCACGACCGACCTCGTCGGCATCATGCGCCATTACCAGTCGAGATATCCCGGCGCGATGTATTCCGGCTGCGGCGGCGGCTACCTCTACGTGGTGAGCGAGGAGCCGATGCCCGGCGCGTTCAACGTCAACGTCCGCATCGCAGGGAAATCCTGAACGTCATGAAACGAATCGCTGTCTGCGCCAGCTTCGACGACCTGCGGTCGCCTTACGTCCGGTTTCTGGAGGAAGCCGCCAAGCTCGGCGAGGTGCATGTGTTGCTCTGGTCCGACGACGTGGTCCGGGCGGTGACGGGCAAGGACCCGAAGTTTCCTGAAGCGGAACGGTTTTACCTGTTGCAGGCGATTCGCTACGTGGAGGCGGTGCGGCTGGTGAAACATGACCTCAGCCTCGACGCGCTGCCGTTGCTGGAGGAAATCCGGCCCGACGTGTGGGCGGTGGATGAGCCACACGACTCGCCCGCCAAGCGCGAGTTCTGCGATATGCATCGTCTTGCATATCACGTGGTCAGCAGCAGAAGCTTCGCGGGTTATCCGAAGCTGGATCTGGCCATCGTTCCGCCGGCGCCGGGCAGCAAGAAGGTCATCGTCACCGGCTGTTACGATTGGTTCCACTCCGGCCACGTGCGGTTCTTCGAGGAAGTCTCGGAATACGGTGACCTCTACGTCACTGTGGGCAACGACAAGACCATCGGCGAACTGAAAGGCCCGGACCATCCGCTGTTCAAGGAGGACGAGCGCCGCTATCTCTGCGGCTCGATCCGCTACGTGCACCAGTCGCTCATCTCCACCGGCATGGGCTGGCTCGACGCCGCGCCGGAAATCGCGCGCATCAAGCCCGACATCTACGCCGTCAACGAGGACGGCGACCGGCCGGAGAAGCGCGACTTTTGCGCCGAGCACGGCATCCAATACCTCGTCCTCAAGCGCACGCCGAAGGAAGGCCTGACGCGGCGGTCGAGCACGAGCTTGCGGGGATTCTAGCGGTCGGTTACAAGGGCGGGCGATGCGACACGCGATGATCATGGCGGGCGGCTCCGGCACGCGGCTCTGGCCGATGAGCCGCGAGGCGTTGCCGAAGCAGCTCATCCCCTTCATCGGCGGCAAGAGCCTCCTCCAGATCGCCGCCGAGCGCCTCGACGGGATTGTGCCGCCTGCCCAGCGTCTCATCTGCGCGGCGAAAAAGCATGAAGCGGTGATCGCGAAATCGCTGCCGGCCTTTGCTGGCGACCGCTTTCTTGGCGAGCCGTGCGGACGCGACACGGTCAACGCCATCGGTTTCAGCGCGGCGGTTCTTGCCAAGCGCGACCCTGATGCGGTCATGGCCGTGTTCACCGCCGATCACATCATCGAGCCGGTGAATCAATTCCAGCGGATTGTGACGAGCGGCTACGAACTGGCCGAGAAGTTCCCGAACGCGCTCGTCACCTTCGGCATCACGCCGACCGGCCCGGCCACAAGCTACGGCTATCTGCGGCTCGGCGAGCCGCTCGACGGCACGGCCCGCGTCGTGGAACAGTTCCGCGAAAAACCCGATGCCACCATCGCAAAAACCTACTTCGACGCCGGCCCCAGCCGTTACCTCTGGAACAGCGGCATGTTCGTCTGGCGCGCGGCGACGTATCTGGATTGCCTGAGCCGCTATCTGCCGGAGAGCCATGCCGGCCTGATGCGCATCGCCGGCGCGTGGGACACGCCCCGGCGCGACGCGGTGCTGGCGGAGGTTTATCCGGCGCTCAAGAAGATCAGCGTGGACTTCGCCGTGATGGAGCCGGCTTCGCACGACCCGAAGGTGCGCGTCGCGGCGGTGCCGATGCCGCTGAAGTGGCTCGATGTTGGCTCGTGGCCGTTCTACGCCGAGACCTGCGCGCGCGACGCCGATGGCAACGCTGTCGCCGCCGGCCGCGCGCTGCTGCGCGGCACGAAACGCTCGCTCGTGGCCTCCAGCGACCCGAAACACCTCATCGCCACTATCGGCTGCGATGACCTCATCATCATCCACACACCCGACGCGACACTGGTCTGCCGCGCCGACTCGGCCGAGGCGATCAAGGAACTTCACAAGCTCGTCGGTGAAAAGTTCGGCAGCGAGTATCTCTGAGCGAGCCGATTCGCAATCAGGCGAGATTGATGTTGCTCGTCAGCCCGGTTTCCCCGGCGCGTCGAAACAAGGCCAGCAGCCGCGCGCCTTCCATCTGGCGCGTGCGTCTTCGGATGAGGATGATCAGACCCGCGAACGGCATCTGCCGTTGGATGGCTTCTTTCGCCAAACCGAGAAAATGCTGCCGGTTGCAGCTCAGGATGAGAGAAACGTTCGCTTGCGCATAGGCGAAGACGTCTTCGTCCGGCGTGGTCGGCGGCAGAGCGTCGCGCAGACGCCGCGCCTCATGTCCCCAGTGTCCCAGCAGCCGGGCGATTTCGTCCGGCACGTCGTGGTCCAGCAGGAACTTCACCCGAGTTCCTCGCTCATCTGCTCGGCCACCAGCGCGTCAATCTCCGTGCGGTGGTCTTCGTAGTAAGCGAGGCACTCATAAACCTGCGCGCGCGACAGGTCCGGGAAACTGCGCAGCACCTCCTCGATGGCGGCCCCGTTGACGATCAAGCCGATCACGTCGTGCACGCCGATACGGGTGCCCTCGATGATCGTCCGCCCCTGGCAAACGCCGGGCAGGTTGACGAGATAACGATATGTGGTCGCTGGCATGGCAGGACTCTAGCCCGCGGAACGGCCGAAGCAAAGGCGGTTTTTGTCGCCCGGTGAGGGCGGCCGCCGCAATCTCGACACACGGCGGCGCGTCGGTTAAGAACCGGGCGTGCGCACGCTGCTGATAGACGCCGACGACACGCTCTGGGAGAACAACATCTACTTCGAGCGCGTCGTCGCGGCGTTCATGCTCAAACTCGGCGAGCGCAGCATCGCCGAGGAGCGCGGGCAGGAAGTGTTGTGGCAGGCCGAGCAGCGCAACATCAAAACCGCCGGCTATGGCAGCCGCGCATTCTGCCTCTCGCTTCATGACGCGGCCCGCGAACTCGGCGCGGGCGATCTGGAGCCGTGGATCGCCGGACAGGAACGATGGATCTTCCATCATCCCATCGAGTTGATGCCCGGCGTGGCGGAAACGCTGCCGTTGCTGCACGCGAAGAACCGTCTCATCCTCCTCAGCAAGGGCCGCGACGAAGAGCAGCACGGCAAGATCGAGCGCTCCGGCCTCGCGCGGTGGTTCCATCACGTCGAGATCGTGTTCGAGAAATCCGTTGACACTTACCGCGGCCTGCTGCGCAAATACGACCTCGAACCGCCCATGACCTGGATGATCGGCAACTCCCCGCGCTCGGACATCAACCCCGCCAAGGCGGCGGGCCTGCGCACCGTGTTCATCCCCTACCACGCGACGTGGTATCACGAACTGGAGGAGATTTCGCCCGAAGGCGAGACGCTGATGCTCCAGCGCTTTGGCGAACTGGCGGCGCATTTTGCCTGAAGCTTCCTGGAAGACCTTTATGAAAAACATCCCCGTCCTGAATGTCGCCGGAGACAGCCTCGCAGCCGGCTACGAGAAGGCGCTCATCGCGCTCCACGAAAACGGTTGCCGCTTCCGCACGCAATACGACAAGCCCGGCGACCCGCTCAGCCTCGACTGCACGCTGAACCTCACCGTGCTCGACCCGCTCGCCGAGCCGATGATCCACAAGGCGTTCCCCGGCGGCATCGAGGACCTGCGCGAATACGTCATGGAGGTCAACGGCGCGAAGGACCATTGGGTCAAGAACATGAACGACCCGAAGGACACGCGCTGGGAATACACCTACCACGGCCGGCTCGCCGGCTACGGCACGTGGCAGGAGTCGCGCGACGGCAAGCCCGCCCGCGTCGGCGGGTTCAACATCAACCAGGTCGAAGCCGTCATCGCGAAGCTGGTCAAGCAGCCGTTCACGCGGCAGGCGCAGATGATCACGTGGATGCCGAACATTGATCTCGACTGCTACGACCCGCCCTGCCTCCAGTCCATCTGGTATCGGCTCATGGAGGACGAGGCCGACAAAACCTGGTGGCTCAACTGCAACATCCGCTTCCGCAGCAACGACGCGTGGGGCGCGAGCTTCATGAACATGTTCGGCTTCGTCATGTTCAACCGCGACGTCATCGCCGCCGAGATCGCCAAGCGCAGCGGCAAGACGGTCAAGCTTGGCCGGCTCAACTGGCAGGCCGACTCCTATCATATCTACGGCAAGGACATCGCCGACGCGAAGGCCCGCCTCTTCGACCGCATCGCCACGACCGCGCTGGAGGACCGCACCTATCAGTTCTCCGACCCGATGATCCAGGACATCTACAACGAGGCCGAACCCGCCATCCGCGCCAAGATCGCCGAATACGATCGCACGCACTGACGCTGCCAAATCCGAAATCCGAAACTCGAAATCCGAAACAAATCCGAATGACGAAATCCGAAAACCGAAACCTCTGCTTCGTCCGCAGTGTTGTAACGCGAGCGGAACTTGCTGGCGGCGCCTTCGGGCTTCGAGCTTCGGCCTTCCTTCGAATTTCGGCCTTCGACCTTCGGACTTCATCTTAAGGAAAACAACCATGCTCAAACACGGCATCCTCAACCCGGCCATCAACTCGCTCCTCAGCCGCGTCCGCCACACCAACACGCTGGTCATCGCCGACCGCGGGTTCCCCTTCTGGCCGCAAATCGAGACCGTGGACATCTCGCTGGTGGACGGCAGCCCCACCGTCCTGCAAGTGTTCGCCGCGATCCGGTCCAACTTCATCATCGGCCGCGCGTTCATGGCCGAGGAGTTCATCCGCAACAACACCAAGGCGACTCTGGCTGCGTTGAAGAAGACGATGGCCGGCGTGCCGATCGAGTTCGAGCCGCACGTCGAGTTCAAGAAGCGCGTCCCGCGCGCCATCGGCCTCATCCGCACCGGCGACACCGTTCAATACGCCAACATGATCCTCGAGTCGGCGTGACAACGTAGAACGGGCTTCCAAGCCCGTTCATGAACGGATGTGGACATCCGTTCTACGACGGCGAGCCGCATTTCAAGGCTTCACCTTCTTCAGATGCTTGTCGAAGAAGCCGAGCACCAAGGGGCGGAGGTCTTGTTGTTTCGGTTGAAGATGAAAACTGTGCGGTCCGCCCTCGACGATGACGAGTTGATGCTCGGCGCCGGCCTTCTTCAGCGCGGCGGCGAACTTCTCCGATTGCGCGACCTCCACCGTCTTGTCGGCCGTGCCGTGGAGGATGAGGATGGGCGGGTCGTTCTTGTCCACGTGCGTCATTGGCGTGGCTTGGCGGTAGAGTTCCGGCGCTTCGGCGCGTGTCTTGCGGAACATCGGCAGGTCGCGGGTCGCAAACCACTCCGTCGGCCCGTAGAGGTCCACCACCGCCTGCACACGGCAAGAGAAGTCGCCGTAGGGAGCCGCCGGATCCAGTCCCGACTCGGGGCCGGTGACGCCGAGCATCGCGGCGAGATGGCCGCCCGCCGAGCCGCCGATCGCGCCGATGTGGTCGGGGTCGAGATGGAGCCGCCCGGCGTTCTTGCGCAGCCAGCGGACGGCGGTCTTGCAGTCGTAAAGGTTCTGCGGCCAGACGACGACGTTGGCGTGGTTTGAATCCGCGAGCAGGTAGTTGATGCTCAGGCCGACATAGCCGTGCTCGGCCAGCGTGGTGCCGATGTTGATCTCGCGCGCGGCGTCTTTCTTGCCGCCGGTCCAGCCGCCGCCGTGGATGATGACGACGCCGGGACAGCGCGTGCCCGCGGGGACCTGCGCGGGCAGGTAGAGGTCGGCCTTCTCGGCGCGGTCGGGGCCGAGGTAGGCGATGTTCTTCTCGATGCGGACGGCATCCGGCTCGGCAAGCGCAAACGGCGCGGCCAGTGAGGCGATGAGGGCGAAGGAGACGATGGGTTTCATGGCGACACAGCAT
>JACRKA010000308.1 GCA_016219905.1 Verrucomicrobiota bacterium | reverse complement strand
TGCCCACCGAGGCCAACCGCGCCGGCAATCTTTCCAGCTTCGCCACCGCCATCCGCGACCCCTTCAACGGCGGCACGCCCTTTGCCGGCAACATCATTCCGGCCGCCCGCATCACGGGCGTGGCGAAGAACCTGCTCGCCTACTTCGCGCTGCCGAACGTGGTGGGCGGCCGTAACAATTACTACGCCAGCCTGCCGGTGACCAGCAACCTCGATCTCGGCATCATCAAGATCGACCATCGCTTCTCGGACCGCGACGCCATCTACGGCCGCTACGCCATCAACCAGACCGACAACTTCACGTCCGGCGCGATGCCGCTGGCCGGCGGCAGCCGCAACTCCGAGGGCGCGCACGGCGCCACCATCAACTGGACGCACCTGTTTTCGGCGACGCGGCTGAACGTTTTCGCCGTCTCCTACAACCGCTTCATCCAGGACGCCTTCGGGCAGAACTCGGGCACGCCCATCGCAGCCCAGGCTGGCATTCGGGGCATCAGCGAGAATCCGCGCGACGTCGGTTTCCCGGAAAGCGTCAACTTCTCGGCCGGTACCGCGTTTGCCTCGCTCGGCGAGATGTCGACGCGCATCCGCCGCATGAACACCTACCAGATCCAGGACAGCATGACCTTCACCCGCGCCAGCCACACCGTCAAGTTCGGCGGTGAGGTGCGCGCCGTGCAGGCCAACGTGCTGCAGACCTCGGCATTGCAGGGCAGCTTCACGTTCAACGGCCAGTACACCGGCGGCAACGGTTTTGCCGAGTACCTGCTCGGCATCCCCTCGGCGACGGGCACCTCACTCAACGCGGGCCTGATCTACCCCCGCCGCAAGAACTACGCGCTCTTCATCCAGGACGACTGGAAGGCGACCCCCAACCTGACGGTCAACGCCGGGATGCGTTGGGAGCTCAACATGCCGGTCACCGACGCGCGCGGCCAGCTTTCCAGCTTCGACCACCGTACCGGTGAGATCGTGTTCCCGGCCAACGCCAACCTGGGCGACTTCTATACCCGGGTCCGCCCCGACCTGAAGGTGCGCAAATCCGACAGCAACTACCTCTACGACCCCAAGTACACCACCTTCGGACCGCGTCTCGGCCTGGCCTGGCGCGCCTTCGGCAACAACCGCACGGTGCTGCGCGCCGGCGCCGGCTTCTTCATCCTCTCGCCGGAAATGAACTCGGAGCAGAACACCGGCAATTCCCCGCCCTTCCAGCTCCGCATCGACGCCACCGGCAATGCCGGCGTGCCCAACCTGAACTGGATCCTGGGCGGCGACACCAGCTCGCTCAAGACCGCGCAGTTCGGTATCTTCACCATGAACGCGGACCGCTCCTTCCGTCCCGGCCGCGTGATGGAGTGGATGGCGGAAGTGCAGCGCGAGTTCGGCAGCTCCTGGGTGGTGAAGGCCGCTTACGTCGCCAACCGCGGTGTGCACCTGGATTCGCACCTGGTGCGGAACCAGTTGCCTCCGGGCGCCGGCGCCGCCGCCACGCGCCGCATCTTCCCGCAGTTTGCGCGCATTCGCTCCTATGAAAGCGACGGCTGGTCGAGCTACCAGTCGCTGCAGACCTCGGTGGAAAAGCGCCTCGGCTACGGCATCACCTTCTTCAGCGGCTACACCCTCGCCAAGAACATGGACTTCGGTTGGACGCAGGACATCTGCTGCCAGCAGAACATCGACAACCTGGCGGCGGAGAAGGCGCTGGCGAGCCAGAACCAGAAGCATCGCTGGACCGCCAACGGCATCTATGAGCTGCCGTTCGGCAAGGGCAAGCGTTTCGGCGGCAACTCCGGCGCGCTGGTGTCCAAGCTGATCGAAGGCTGGCGCGTCGGCGTGCTGCTGACGGTAGCCAGCGGCTTCCCCGGCAACCCGTCGATTTCCGGCAATCCGGACAACGTTCCGGACAACACCGACCGCCCCAACCGCATCGGCAGCGGCAGCGTGGACAATCCGACCATCGACCGTTGGTGGGACGCCACGGCCTTCCAGAAGCAGGCGCTCTACACCTTCGGCAACTCGGGCCGCAACGTCCTGACCGCGCCCGGCACGCATTCGGCCAACCTGGTGACGAGCAAGAGCACAACGCTCGGGGAACGCAAGCGCCTGGAGTTCCGCGCCGAGTTCTTCAACTTCACCAACACGCCCAACTGGAGCGCGCCGAGCACGACCGACATCTCCAATCCGAACTTCGGCAAGATCTTCGGAGCCGCGGCTCCGAGGGAAATGCAGCTCGGAATGAAGATCTACTTCTGATAGGCCATCCGCTTTGTCCCTTGCGGCCCGGCAGCCTCACGGTTGCCGGGCCGTGTTTTTTTCTTGGCGGGGGTAGCGCCAGGAAACGGACCGCCACAGGCGCGTCCATAGAAGCCAAGAAACAACTAACGACGATCACTTTCACGCGTAGTGCGTGTCGACGTACTCGTTGAGGATGCCGATGAACTCCGCCACGATGCGGTCGCCTTTGAGCGTGGTCAGCAGGCGGCCGTCGACGTAGACCGGCGCCTTGGGCTCCTCGAAGGTGCCCGGCAGCGAGATGCCGATGTTGGAGTGCTTCGATTCGCCGGGGCCGTTGA
>JACRKA010000315.1 GCA_016219905.1 Verrucomicrobiota bacterium | reverse complement strand
GGCGCGGTAGAAGTTGACCGGGCCGACGCGGAAATTGCTGCCACTGGAGGTCAGCATCTCGCGGACAAACTGGTCATATGGCTTGTTGGCCCGCAGCGACGCGACCACCCAGCGGTGATACGCCTGCGCCGCGTTGGGCCAGAGGTTGACGGGAAACTCCGCCTTGATCCGCAGGATGTCGCCCCACTTCATGGACCAGTAATCGGCAAACTCCTCACGCCGAGCCAGCAGGCTGTCAATCAACTTGCGCCGTTTGTTCCTCGTGTCCGGGTCCTGCAGGAAATCCCTGGCCTCCTTCGCGGTCGGCAACTTGCCGATCACGTCCAGGAAGGCGCGCCGGATAAACACCCCGTCGGAGCACAGGGCGGGCTGGATGCCCACGCGCAGCAAATTGCCGTGAACCGCCTTGTCAATCGGGTTTTCGGGCATCAGGCTGCCGCCGCCTTCATAGACGCTCCGATCCGCTGCCGACGCAGCCATTCCCCCCAACGCAGCCAAGAGAACCAAAACCAATGTCAATGATGTCTTCCTCATGTTTTCCGAAACCTGCAATCTGATCGGTTCTCGAACCTGTTTATTCTATCGCATAACACCCTGCAACTGGCCAGTAGCATGAATATGCTCTCGCGCACAACCGCCGGCGCCCGCGTGTCGCCGCAACACCGGTGCTGCCCGGAAAAAACCGGTCCACGTTTCGACCAATCCGGTTCAGACTACGCCGCGCCGATGGGCCGGACAACACAGAAGTTTCTTCCTCGACATCCGTCGCCACCGTTCACGGCGGGCCATCACCGCGGCATCCGTTGATACACCGCCGCGTCGTCTCGCTCCGGCTGGATGTCGGCCCGACGGGCGGCGGGCGCAGGCCGGCGCGGGAGGAGAGAGGCGCAAAAATCCGTGTTTCACCCCTTTCCCAGTCGGGTTAGTATCCCGGTCAACGCAATGGATCAAGAGTTTCAAATCCCCGGCTACCAGCTTCTGGACAAAATCGGCGAAGGCGCCCACGGCGCCGTTTACCGGGCGCGACAGTTGTCGCTGGACCGGTTGGTGGCGGTGAAGGTGCTTTCGCCGAAGCTGGCCTCCGATGCGGAATACACGGCCACCTTTTTCCAGGAAGCGCGCGCAGCCGCCCGGCTCAGTCATTCGAACATCGTCCAAGCCATCGAGGTGGGCAGCCACGAGGGCGTCTGGTTCTTTGTGATGGAACTGGTCGAGGGCGGCAACCTCCACGAGTATCTCGCGCGCTCAGGCCCCGCGACGGAGCCGGAGACTCTGGAACTGGCCCTGCACATGGCGCAGGCGCTGGACTTCGCGTGGCGCCGGGCCGGCATCATCCACCGCGACATCAAGCCCGCCAACATTCTCCTGACGCCGGAGGGCCAGGCAAAGCTGGCGGACCTCGGCCTGGCGATGCGGCACGGTTCGCAGACCGAGACCCAGACCTACATCGAGGGCACCCCGCAATACTGCGCGCCCGAACAGTGCCGCGGGGAAACCAACCTTGACACCCGCACCGATCTCTACGGGCTTGGCGCCACGCTTTACCACATGGCCTGTGGCCGGCCGCCTTTCGACGACGATGACCCGGCCAAGGTCATGGCCATGCAGATGACCCGCCCGCCGGAACCGCCGCGCCGGCTCAACCAGAACATCTCGCGCGAATTGGAGGCCCTCATCCTCAAACTGCTCGCCAAGGATCCGGCCGACCGCTACCAGTCGCCCGCCGAACTGGTCGAAGTCATCGAGCAGATGCGCGCGCGCATGGTGGCCCCGCCACCCGCCCCGAGAGTGGTCGTCGTGCGACCGGCGCCGGCAGTGTCGGCCGTCCCCACCGCGCCCTCGCGCAAGCGGCCGGCGTGGGTGTGGGTCGGCGGCACCGCGCTGGTTCTTCTTGGACTGGGGGCTTTGGCGCTGGTGGCTGTGTTTGCCCTGCGTCCGGAGTGGATCCGCGGCAACGTCGCGACGTTATCCGAACCGGAGGCCCAGCCCGGCCAAGCGACCCACATCGGCGCGCGTGCCGCCAGAGTTGAGCCGGCGCCAAGCGGAACCCAGCGGACGGCGAGAGAGACCCCCGTGCGAACCGCACCGGCCAGGACGGTGAAGACCGTTCCGCCGCCCGCCCAGGCAGCCGCCGCAACCACCACGACGCCGGCCAAGACCGCGGACGCCTCTGCCAGCGCGTCCCCGCAAGACGTGCAGACGTTGTTAGACACGGTGACAGCGATGGTCAAGACCAACAACTACGTGGGAGCAGAAGCGATGCTCCAGAAGGCGCTCGACCAGTGGGCCGACGCGCCGAAACTGCGCACGCGCATCGAGACCGTCTGGCAGGACGTTCAGACCGCGCATATTGCCTACGAGAAGAAGCGGACCGAGGATGAGGCCGCCACGGCCACGGCCGAGAAAGCCCGCCGCGAAAAACTCGAAGCCGACATCCAGGCGACTCTCGCGCCGGTTGAACCCTGGGCGCGCGCTTTCTACATCGAGCATGCCCTCAAGCTTCTCTGTGCGACACTGGCCACGACCACGGACGCGGAACTGCGCGCGGCGCTGCAAGACAAGGTCACCGAGCTGCAACTCCTGTGCGATCTGAAAAAGCAGCTTGTCTCGGCCATCAAGAGAGGCCGCCTGCAGGCGCGTGTGCTGCCCTTGACCAGCGGCAGCACGATCGAGGGCCGGCCCACGGCTGCCGATGCCGAGGGGCTTGGCGTGGCGCTCAGCGGCGGCACGGGCATGATTGAATTGCCTTGGAACCGTTTCACCGAGCCGGCCATCTACGCCATGCTTCAGGAAGCCTTCGCGGCCGGCAACGGCCAGGCGATGGCCGCCATGGCCCTCTACGCTTGGGAAACCGGTCGTGCCGACGATGCGAAACGATACTTCGACCTGGCCAAGGCAGCCTTGGCCGACAAACTTCCCGCCATCGTCAAACGCCGCGCCGAACAGGGGTGATGCGGGCGCAGGGAGAGCAATCGCGAGTGTATGCCCGGCTTTCCCGAAATTGACGGAGCGCCATCCGATGGAGTAGAGGTTAAGCGTGGTCGCAAGGCGCGGCAGCATGGGCGGATGATGAAACACGCCAAACTTGAATCAGCCGTGATGTCGTGGCGGGTGAGGTCTGCAATCAGAAGGGTTCGGGCAATATGATTCGATGGATTCTGGTGGTGACGTGGCTGCTGCTGTCGGTGGTGTTGGGCCTGTGGGCCGACCTCTACCAGAGCTTCGGATGGTTCTACCCGCTCTTCGTGTTCCTTTGCTGCCCGCCGCTTTTTGCCGTCGCGGGATTGGTTGCCGGCCACGTCAGGGCGTCAACAAAGGCCGGGGAGCCGCCCCCCAAGAAGACTCCGTAGCCGCGGCCCACTCTTCTCAGTGCGGTTCCGCAACCCGCCGGATCGCCTTCGCCCGGCCGGTGGCATCGTCCACTTCGATCACCGCGCCGTGGAGCACGACGCGCTGGGTGGCGACCTTGAACCGCTGGGGCATCTGTGTGACGAACCGGCGGATGACCGGCTCCATTTCTCGGCCGAGGATGGACTCCTGCGGGCCGGTGAACCCCGCGTCGCTCAGGAACGCGGTGCCGCTGGGAAAAATCTGCTCGTCGGCGGTCTGGACGTGGGTGTGGCTGCCGATGACGGCGCTGACGCGGCCGTCGAGAAACCTGCCCATGGCGATCTTCTCGCTGGTGGCCTCGGCGTGCATGTCCACGACGATGATCGGCGTCTGCTTGCGGAGCCGCTGCACGAGCGTGTCAGCGACGGTGAACGGGTTCTCCAGCGCCGGCATGAAGACGCGGCCTTGGAGGTTGAGGACAGCGATCGGCGGCAAGCCCTCGCGTTTCCACACGATCGCGCCTTCGCCCGGCGTGCCGGGCGGGTAGTTGGCGGGCCGGAGCACGCGTGGCTCGCGGATGATGTCGGCGACGAAGTCCTTCTGGTCCCAGACATGGTCGCCGCTGGTGATGACGTCCACGCCGGCCGCGAGCAGCTCGCGCGCGGTCTGGAGGGTCAAGCCGTTGCCGCCGGCGATGTTCTCGCCGTTGGCGATGACGTAGCTGATGCCGTCGCGTTCGCACAGCATCCGGCAGAGACCCCGCACGGCCTCGCGGCCCGGTTCGCCAACAATGTCGCCGATGAAGAGCAGTTTCATTCGTGATTGTGTCGCAGTGTGCCACGGCAAACGTAAAACGTGAAACGTAAAACGTAAAAGACCGCCGTCTTCCGATTCACGTTTTGCGTTTTACGTTTTACGTTTCGCATCGGTTACTTCGCATACTCCACCACCCGTTTCTCGCGTAACACGACGACCTTGACCTGGCCGGGGTATTGGAGTTGTTCTTCGATCTTGCGCGCGATCTCGCGGGCCATGAGCGCCGCGGCGTTGTCGTCTATCTGGTTTGGCTCGACGACGACGCGGATCTCGCGGCCGGCCTGGATGGCATAGCTGCGCTCCACGCCGGTGAAGGAGTTGGCGATGGTTTCCAGTTTCTCCAGGCGCTGGAGATATATCTCGGCCGATTCGCTGCGCGCGCCCGCGCGCGAGGCGCTGACGGCGTCGCCGGCGCTGGTGAGGAT
>JACRKA010000311.1 GCA_016219905.1 Verrucomicrobiota bacterium | reverse complement strand
TTCCAACGTCAGCTTGACCTGATCTATGTTGAAGCTGTTGCGCGTCTGGTTGAAGAGCCGCGCCGGCGTCACGCCCGGGCTGCTGGCACCTGTAGGGGCACCGGGCGCGTTCTGATCGCCACCCGTGCGCCACGAGTGTTGGTAGGACGACTGCACATAGCCGCTGATCGTCGTCGCCTCGAGAAACTCCAGCGTCTTGGGCGCGATCTTCTCCGCCGCCAGACACAAAACCGGCGTCAAGAGTGACACGGCTACCATTGCCTTCATCATTGTTTTCATTTCTGTTCCTTGGTTTAGGTCTTCGCAGACCACTCCGACAACGTTATTCGTGGCCGGACAAAAAGCAGTGTCCGTGCCACGGCCCAAGCACTCGTCTTTGCGGCAGTTAAGTCACAAGTCCGCAACATTCTTGCCATGCTTCTGCAGCGATTTAAGCAGGCCGGTCAAAAGAAGAACGCGCGCCAGTGACCGCACTGACCCGCCGGCCGGCCGCTCCACCGCACCGTGCGCGGTCAGATAGAGGCCCGTCCCGAATCCGTCAAGAACAAACCAATCCAACGAAACCGCCTCGTCCCATCTCCATACGAACCTCCCATTCTCTTCCAGACAATTGCGCTGGCCGGCGGTCACGCGCCTGCTAGACTGCCGTCATGATTCGATGCTTGCTTTGCTTGCTCGCCGTCGCGGCTCCGTTGCAGGCGCAGGAACCCGCCTCAGCCGACGCCGTGCTCAAACTCCACGACACCCGCACGGCCGGGATGAAATCGTGGCAGGCCAACTTCGCCAAAGCCATCGCCCAAGGCACCAACGTCATCATGCAGACCGGCACGGTGCGCCTCGCCCGCCTGCCCGACGGCGGCGAGAAAGGCCGCGCCGACTTCCTCATGCAGGTCGCCGGCCGCGAACTCAACTACCGGATCATCGCCGGCGATGACGGCGTCGTCTGGCAGCTCGTCAGCCAGGGCAACCGCACCGGCATCTACAAACTCGACCTCAACCGGCCGATTGAAGGTTCCAAAGAAAGCCCGCGCTCCGTCAACCCGATCAACGAGTTGAACCCGGCCAGCCACCTGCAAAAATACCGAGGGCAACTCGACTTCGCGCTCGAAGCGCCCCAGACGCTCGCGGGCCGCCGCCTCCATCAACTCGCCGGCAAACCCAAGGTCGCCGCCGGCGTCTCGCAACTGCCCTTCGGCTCGATCCGGTTCTGGGTCGGCGCAGAGGATGGTTTCATCTACCGGATCGCCATTGCCGATCTCCGCGGCGCCCCGATGTTGGTCCTCGAACTCAGCGGCCTCAAGACCAACCTCAACCTCGAAGACGGCCTTTTCATCTACGCCCCGCCCGAAGGCGCGAACGTCCTGGACCTGAACGCCCGCCTCGGGCAGCGGCCTCATTGACCTTATTGGTCCCACGCCCTCGCGAGCGCGGCCAGGTCCGTCACCGCCACGCCGAGCCGCGTCCGGCCGCCGAGCGCGCACTTCGTCTGAACGACGGACGTGGTCAACTCGATCATCGCGCCCAACCGTGGGTCGGGCCGCGGGTTCAGATCTTCATGGCGCAGCAACTCGCCCAACGCGATGGCCGTGATGCCCGCTTTCTCAAACTCGTCGAACGCGGCGGTCACGGCCGCTGACGCCGCGCGGCTGACCTCGGCGCGCACGTCGCGATGCTCGCGTGGCAGCACCTCCCAGAGATCATGCAGCGCCCGCAGGATGATGAAGTGATACACCGTCCGCGCGTTGTGCGCGTCAATCCACCGGCCGTTCTCCACCTGCCCCGGCGCGACGCCGACGCGGAACTTCTCGATGGCGCCGCCGAGGTAGCGCGCGTCCTGCGTGAAGCTGTAGGCGTGCGCAAGCAGGCCGACAGAGAAGGCGTTGTAGTTGAAGTTCGGCACGCAACGCTGCGCGAGCGCCCAGTCCGCGGCGCGCAGGCCCGCCCGCGTCCACGTGTTGCGGCTGTAGTCCACGCCGGCCATCAGCAGCGCGACGCCGCAAAGGCCGGTGTCGAACTGCGTGCCTCCGTCAGGATCCGGCACGATGACCCAGCCGTCCTTGACCGCGTCCGGCTGCGACGCCAGAAGCCGCTCGGTGATCGCGCCGAAACGGATGTTCTTGCCGCGCAGGTCGGGAAACGGGAAAAAACCGGCGGGCTGTTGCAGGCGCGTCAGGATCAGGCACGCGCCTTCGACGAGGCGGTCCATCTCGGGCAGGCGGTCGGGCTGCAACTCCTTCACCCACGGCCGGACCTGGCAGCAACCGGTGATGACGTCGGCGTAGGTTCGCAGCATGTTGTTGGCGACCGGTTTGCCGGCGGCGATGTCGCGCATCGCAGCGGCATCCGACTTCAGCGCGTTCAGGAACAACGTCACCGCGTCGGCCGCGCTGATGGGCTGCGTCTTGTCACGGTCGCCGCGGCGTCGCATGTCGGGCAGGCCGGCTTGGTCGCCGAGCGATTTCTTCATCTCCGCAACAACGCCGCGCACCGCGGCGGGATCGTCCTTGGCCATCGCGGCAGCCAGCGCGGCTTCGAGTTCGTCGCGGCGTGCGAGCATCTCCGGCGTCGGATGGAAAATCTTCAGGCCGTTCATCGTCCAGCCGCCGGGGTCAATGCCGACGGCGGCCTCGATCTCGCGGATGCGCTTGTCCGCGTCGGCGGCGCGGCCGGCGTTGAAGTCGGCCTTGGCCTGCTTCGCGATGGAGGCGACGCGCTCGACGAGCGCGCGGTCGTTAATCTCGCGGGCCAGTTGGCGGGCCTGCCGCAGCCGGGCCTCGGCGTCGGGCCAGACCAGTTCCGCGGCCGGCACGGTGGCGACGCAAGCCAGCAAGACCAGCAAAGCCGGAACGGTCATGCGGGAAAGTCTCATCACGAAATCCGAAAGTCGAAACTCGAAATCCGAAATAAGTCTGAAAGTCGAAACTCGACACCGCGGAATAAGTTGCGCGTCGTTCTCTAACCGCAACGAGAGCTTTCGTAATTCGGATTTCGAGTTTCTTTCGACTTTCGAGTTTCGAACTTCGGATTTCAGGTTCATGGGCGCCAAGCTGCTCATTTCCCCGCAGCGGGCGGCATCTTTTGCGCCATCGAGTAGAGCAGCGTCTTGATCTCGAACGGTTTCAGTTGGGGCCACTTCGAGAGGATGAGCGCGCAGATGCCGGTGATGTGCGGCGCGGCGAAGCTGCTGCCGATCTCGTAGATGTAGCCGCCGCCGGGCTGCGGCACCTTCACGTAACTGCCGTTGGCGATGAACTCGGTGAAGGTCTTCGGCTTGAGCTGGTAGGCGAACTGGAGGGCGTCTTTGAACGAGGCCCAATAGACTTTGATCAGGTTGGAAAAGATGGACGGGTAGCTGGGCAGGCCCTGGTTCTCGCCGGCAGCGACGAGGATGCGGTCGCGATAGTAGGCCTTCTCGACGAGTTTCTGGAAAGCCTCGGAATACGCGCTGCCTTCGCTGACCGACAGGCCGTTGCTGAGATTGATGACCTGGCAGTTCTCGATGGCCCAGTCGGTGCCGACAATCATGTGTTTGGGCTTGCCCCCGGCGAACTTGTAGCCGTCCGCGCCGACGCCGATGCAAGAGAGCACGCGCACGCTGTAAATCTCGGCCTCGGGGGCGATCCGGGCGATGATGCCGGCGCAGCCGGTGCCGTGGCCGGCGGTGTCCTGGCCGTCGTAGGGTTTGAAGCTGATCTGGCCGCCGGTTTCGTCCACGATGACGCCGCCTTTGACGTGGCCGGCGAGGTCGGGATGTTTGTTGTCCACGCCGCTGTCCACGACGGCGACTTTCACGCCTTTGCCCGTGGCTCCTTTCAGGAACTCAGCCGGGTTGAGCTGGCCAAAGGGCGATGGAAGAGGATCGCTCATGGGGTGATCAGAGATCCACGGCGATCACATCTTGATTTCGGGCACCGCTTCTCGCTGGCTCTTGAGCATGGTCAGGAAGCTGGCGAGAAGTTTCTCGCAAAACTCTGCCGCTGCGGGGCCGAACTCGGAGACTTGGCGGATTTGTTCGGCGATGGCGGTGGCGCGACCGCCGCTGCCGACGAGGTCAATCTGCTTGACCGCCTCCGCCATGCCGCTCAAGGCATGTTTGGCGGCGTCACCCGCAGTGCCTGGCTCAGCAGCGGCGGCATCGGTGGCGAGCTTGAGCGCGCGGAGCAGGAGGTTGTCGGCCATCTGCGCGGCGTTGACCAGGTCGAGCGTGCTGGCGCAGAGCGCCCCGAGCCGCGAGGCGATCTCGATGTCCTGCGGCTCGAACTGCGGTTTGTCGAACAGCTCGAGCACGCCGATGCAGGTGTTCTGTGCCACCAGCGGCACGCCGAGGGCCGATTGGCGGCCCGCTTCAACCGAGCCGCTGATCTCGTCGCCGGGCCACTTGCCGGCTTCGGCGCGGGAGAGGGCGGTGAGCCGGCCCGATTGCGCGACGCGGCCGGCGAGGCCCTTGCCGATCGGCACGGGCGTGGCGTTCGGCTCGGCGCCGACGGCGCAGCGCGCGATGAGGGACTGGCCGTCCGGCTCCAGCAGGAAAATGGCGGCGGCGGGCGCCTGCGAGATGAGGGCGGCCAACTCGGCGAAGCTGTGGAGCGACATCGTCAGCTCCGGCGCGCGGGAAAGGCGCGTGACGGACTGGACGGTGGACATGATCTCCTGGATGGTCTTTTGGAAGATGGAGAGCTGGCCTTGCAGCGCACTGGTCTGGCGGCGGAGATTGATGATTTGGACCTGGTTGTCAATGGCGCGGAGCATCGTCTGCGGGCCGAACTCGGCCTTGAACAGAAAGTCGTGCGCGCCGAGTTTGAGGAAATTGACCGGGGCGTCCTGGCCGGGGAAGCCGGTGATGACGATGCAGCGGATGTCGGGCAGGAACTTTTTGATCTCGCCGAACATCTCGTCGCCGTTCTTGCCGGGCATGCGCACGTCGGTGATGAGCAGGTCGAAGTGTTCGCGCTGGCAGAGCGTGATGGCCTCGGCGCTGTTGTCCATCGCGCGGACCGGATAATCGGTGAGTTGTTTGATGATGCCCTCGTATTCGACCAGGTTCTCGCGCTGGTCGTCCACGAGCAGGATTTTGATGTCGTTTGGCATAAGGACCTCCGCGTTTGGCTGAATAGTTAGCAGGGGCGGCGGGATGGTGGCAACAGCAGTTTCTCGCGTGGTGAAGAGACGCTGGGCCGGCGCGGGTTCATTTGACCGGCGGCCGACCGAAGACGGTGGTGGAAAACTTCGGCGCTAACGACTGGCCGGAGACGGGGAGCCGGACGAGGATGGTGGTGCCTTTGCCCAGTTCGCTCTCAACGCGGAGGTCGGCGCCGTGGGCCTGGAGGATGCTCTGGCTGATGCCCAGGCCCAGCCCCGTGCCTTTGCCAGGCTCCTTGGTGGTGAAGAAAGGCACGAAGAGTTTCTTCTTGGTCTCCTCGCTCATGCCGCAGCCGTCGTCGGTGATGCGCAACTCGACGGTGTTGCCGTTGACGGCGGTGGCCAGCGTGATGTTGCCGCCGGCGCGCTTGCCGTCCTTGCAGGTCTCGAGGATGGCATCCTTGGCGTTGAGCAGGAAGTTGATGACCGCTTGCTGGATTTCCTTCGGGTTGCCCTTGAGCTTCGGGATCTGGCCGAACTGGGTGGCGACGTTGACCTTGGAGGTGGAGAGCACGTCGTGGGTGATTTCGAGCGCGTCGCGGAGCGCCTCGTTGAGGTCGTAGTCGAAGTGGGAGCCGACATCGGCCGGCCGCGCAAAGGTGCTGAGTTTGTTGGAGATCTCCGCGCAGCGGCCGACGCTCTGGATGATGAGGTCGAGGCCCTCCTTCAGGCCGGGGTCGCGCCCCATCTGGTGGGCCATCAGCATCCGCTCGGCGCGGAGCTTGACGGGGTTCATCGCGTTCTTGATCTCGTGGGCGACGCCGGCCGCGACGACGCCGAGCAGCGATTGGCGCTGGGAGGCGAAGAGTTGTTTGTCCTTCGAGGCCAGGGCGGCGAAGGCGTTGTCCTTTTCCTTCAAGGTCTGCTGGATGACGGCGACCATGTGGGCATAGGCCTCGGAGAGCCGGCGCGATTCGCGGGAGTAGTGGTCCGCGCTGAGCAGCTCCGCGGCGCGTTGCTGGTGGGCCGGGTCGGTGGGCGTGCCTCGGACGAAGTCGCGCGCGGCCTGGGCGATGGCCTCCAGCGGCCGGGCGATGCGGCGGCGGAGCCGGAAGGCCATGAACACGCTGGCGAAGATCATCGTCGTGGTCAGCACGACCGTGGTCGCGATCATGAAGCGGCGGACGTTGTGGATGGTCTCGCGGAACGCGCCGAGCAGCGGGGCCTGGCCGCGCAGGCCGAAGGCGATCATGCCGCGCAACGCGCCGTGGTTGAACACCGGCGTGAAGACGTCGTAGGCCTGCGCCGCGTCCGTCTCGGCGGGATTGGACCTGGCGTTCGCCTGCCGCGGACGCACGTGCGCGGTCATTTTCACGAGGGACGGATTTCCCTTCAGCCCCGCGGTGAACTGGAAGGCGGGGTTGGTCTGCATCTCGCTCAGGAACGGCATGCCGTTCTGGTTGACGACGGTGATGCTCAGGAGATTGTCGGTGCCTTTCTTCACGTCGGCGAGGTAGAGCACCAGGTCCCGCATGTCGTAGGAGTATCGCACCAGCGACGCGCCATCGGTGAGCACGCGGCCCGACGGCCAGCCCTCGATGCTCCTGGCGCCGGCGACCACCTCCCGGCCGAGGCAGCTTTCCGCGATGGCGTCGGCCCGTTCGATGTTTGCGGGCTTGGTGTTGAAGCCCACCGTCAGGACCGCAATCGGGAAAATCCGCCCGAAGCTCTCGCGGTAGAGCAGCATCCGTCGCTCGTGGAACGTGTGGCGCGGCCCGGCCACCGGCTCGATGGATTCGTAAGCCATCTGGTTCTGGATGCGCGGCGGATAGACCGAGCGGTCCCAGTCGAGCTTGAGCGGCTCGGGCAGGTCCTCGAACGTCAGCCCGTCGCGATACACCGTGGCGATCTCGCCGTTGACGTTGTTGAACAGCCGCGCGTAGGCGACTGCCGGTTGCCGCCGCAGTTCGCTCCACAACATGACGTGCTGCTCCGCGGCGCGGTCAAAGAGGTTCAGCAGCCGGTCGGTCATCGCGGCCGCCTCCAGCCCGCCGATGGA
Source organism: Verrucomicrobiota bacterium (assembly GCA_016219905.1). Lineage (GTDB taxonomy): Bacteria > Verrucomicrobiota > Verrucomicrobiia > CAIQCK01 > CAIQCK01 > JACRKA01. The sequence goes on along the minus strand of JACRKA010000311.1, from coordinate 2,203 downwards.
ACGGATCGAGGCCAGCTCGCGCTGCGTCCAGTCCTGGTCGAGGCTCACCAGCAGCGGGTAGAAAAACCGGAACGCCACGTAGATCAACAGCGACGCCGCCACGCCGAAGGCCACGCTCAGCGCGATGAAATGCCGCGACAAGCGCCGGCTCAGCGTCGTCTGCTGGCGCTCGGGCGACAACGGCGGTGGCTCGGGCAGGCTCATGGCGAGGCCGCCTTTCGCGCGCCGGCCGCGACGGCGCCCGCCGCGATGAACCGCTGCTCGGCTTCGAGCAGGACTTGAAGCTCGGCCAGCGACTGCTCGACAAACTTGCGCTCGGCCTCGGCCATCGCCGCCGCGTCCGATGGCGGCGCGTCGCCGGCGGGCGGGCCGGCCGACGGCGCGAGCACCCGGTGCAGGAAGCCGTCCAGTTGCGTGGTCTGGTTGATGGAGAGCGGGGCGGGCCGCACGTTCACGCGCGCCGGGTCCTCCATCGTCGCCTCGATCCCGCGCAGCAATGCCAGCGTCTCGCGGCCGAACTGCCGGCTGCGCTCGTCCATCTGCCGTGAGCCGCCGCGCACTTCGTTCACGTAGGCATCGTAGTCGCACCACTCGCGGCGCGCGCCGAACACCGCGGCGACATCGTCGTCCTTCAGCGACTTCAGCAGGCTGCGCCGGGCGGGGATCTCGAACTGGTCGTAAAACAACGTCCGCTGCCCCGCCTCCGACAACAGATACCGCACCAGCTCCGTCACGACCTCGCGCGCGGCCTGCGCCCCCGGATCCGACGAGGCGAGCTGCTGGCTGCACACGATGCACTTGCCGCCGCCCAGCGAAAAGCCGGGCGCGGCCGCGTTGGTCGAGACCGAGAGCGGAAAGAAACCGACATCGGCCAGCGGCGCCGGCGGCCCCCACGCCGTGATCAGGATGCGTTGCGCCCACACCGAGAGCAGCCAGCCGGTCGGCAGCGGCGCGGTCAGCGGGCCTTCGTCGCGGCGCGGCTCGAACGGGCGCGGCTCGCCCGTGAAGCTGTTGACCTGCTGCTTCAGGTCCACCAGGAACGGCATCCGGTTCGCCGCCGACGGCCAGCTCGTGAGCCGCACCGACCGCCGCATCGCGCCGAGCACGGCCCGCGCGGCGGGCGTATTGACGACAAACGTGTTGTGGGTCTGCTGCGGCCAGCCCGGCTCCAGGCTCCAGACCAGCGGCAGGAAGAACCGGAAAAACTCCTGGCCGTCGGCGGCGATGATCGGCGGGACCTTCGGCGGGAACGCCTTCGACATCCCCGCGGCCCACGCGCGACGGGCTTCGTCCGCGTCCCTGAAGTAACTCTTCCGGTAGAAGAGGAAGTCCGCGGCGCGGGTGATGGGGATGCCGTAGATCTTCAGCGACTTGGCGTCGTCGCCTTTGCCGGCCGCGCGGACCGGCTCGACGCCGGCCTCGCGCAGCATCGGGCCGCAGGTGTTCTCATCGAACGGCGCGAGCCAGCCGTTGCGCGCGAACTCCTCCACCCACGCCGTGTTGGCCACCAGCACGTCCACGGCCTGGAGCATCTCCGAGGCGCGCGCGCCGAACGACAGCTCGGTCATCGGATAGACCGACGAGAGCATCAGCGCCGTCTGCTGGTAAAGCTCCGGCGCGAGCGGATCGAAATCCGGCAGGCGGATGAGTTCGTAGCGCCGCGGCTGGCCCGCGGGGTTGGCGGCCTTTTGGAACCGCTGGACGAGATCCTGGAACCAGAAGCCGTAGCCGCGGTAGAACGCGCGCTTCGGCTGGGGCGTCTCTTTCGGGCCGGGCGACGACTCGCCGCAGCCGGTGAATGCGAGGGCGGCGGCCAGGACCCAACCGCAAAGCGCTTCCCATGTTTTGCAGGACACGGTCACGGCACAGTTGATAGCCGAACGGCGGCGGTTAGTAAACGCTGAGGATTTGTTTCTCGTAAAGCTCGCGGTAGTAGCCGGGCTGGCTCTTGAGCTCCGCGTGCGTGCCCTGCTGCACGAGCCGGCCGCGGCGCTCGTCGCGATAGCCGAGCACCAGGATCTTGTCCACGTCGGCCACTGCTTGCAGCGCGTGGGAGATGATGATGCAGGTGCGGCCTTGGACGAGTTTCTTGAGGCTCACCAGCAGGTCGCTGGCGACGTCGGCGCTCAAGCTCGCCAGCGGCTCGTCGAGCAGGATGATTGAAGGCTGGCGCAGGTAGCAGCGGGCGATGGCGATCGAGACC
>JACRKA010000310.1 GCA_016219905.1 Verrucomicrobiota bacterium | reverse complement strand
GAAGGCGACGCTGGAGATGTATGGCCCGGACGTGACCAAGCCGGGCACGTTCGCCGCAAGCTGCCTGCTCGCGCGACGGCTGGCCGAACGCAACGTTCGCGCCGTGCAGATCCTGCACCGCGGCTGGGACCAGCACGGCAACCTGCCATCGGACATCCGGCTCCAGTGTGGCGACAGCGACCAGGCCTGCGCCGCGCTCGTGGCCGACCTCAAGCAGCGCGGGTTGTTGGAGGACACGCTGGTGGTGTGGGGCGGCGAGTTCGGCCGGACGATCTACTCGCAGGGCAAGCTGACGCAGGACAATTACGGGCGCGACCATCACCCGCGCAACTTCTGCATGTGGCTCGCCGGCGGCGGCGTCAAGGGCGGCATCGTCCACGGCGAGACCGACGACTTCAGCTACAACGTCGTGAAGGACCCCGTCCACGTGAACGACCTGAACGCGACGATCCTCCACTGCCTCGGCGTGGACGACCGCAAGCTCAGCTTCCGTTTCCTCGGCCTCGACCAGCGCCTCACCGGCACCGAGCCGACCCAGGCGGTCAAAGCCATCCTCGGTTGAACGAGCGCGGCTTGTCGCGCTGGGAAGATAAAGTCATCCGCTAACTACCACCGAGCAGTCTGTAGCGGCGGAGTCTTGGCTGGGAGCGGCGACATTCTTGTCGCCGACTCATCAATCGTTGTGGATGGGCGACAGGAACTTCGGTCCTCCCAGTTATTACGCTTCATGGCTGTTTCTTCAGGTGTTGAGTGAACCACTCCAATTCGAGGTGAGTGGCTTCCTCGAAACCTTCGCGGTAGATGCCGTAGTGAGTCATGCCTTTGAGGACGTGATACGCCACCGGCACGCCGCGCTTTTTCAGGATCTCCGCGACCCGCTCGCCGTTCTGGTGACGGTCCATCAACTCCTCCTTCTCGGCGTCTATGATGATCATCGGCGCGCTGATTCTCCCGGCGGCCTCGATGGCGTTGTAGCCGATGCTTTTCACCGGGTTGACCCGCATGTGCACGTAAAGCGCCATCAAGCCGCCCATCTTGCCCGTCTCGAACGGCACCGGCTCGGTCTCGGCGCGCGCCTGCTTGGTCGCGAGGCCGTAGGCGTAACGCTCCGCCGCCGGGCCGCGCCCGCCGCCCATGCCGGCCACTTGCGCGGCGACGCATTTGACGCGCGGGTCGTTGCCGGCGGTCCACGTCACCAGCCCGCCGCCGTAACTGCTGCCCATGATGCCGATGCGCTGCGGGTCCACGTTCGGCTCGCCAGCGAGGAAGCTGATCGCCGCGCGGATGTCCATCGCTTGGTCGGCGAAATCCATCTGCCAGCGGATCGCCCGCGCGCGGACGGTGACTTCGCTTTTGGCGTCGGGCTTGGGCTGTTTGTCGGGCGTCATCAACCGGCTGTCGCTCTCGCCCCAGCCGCGGTAGTCGAACGCGAGGAACACGAACCCGGCCTGAACGAACCGCGGCGCGAGCCGTTCCGGTGTGCCCTTCTTCGTGCCGCTGGTGCCGGCGCAGAACAAGACGGCGGGAAGTTTCTCGTCCGGCTTCAGCCCCTTCGGCAGGTAAAGATCGCCCGCCATCCGCACGCCATCGCTCCAGATGACCACGTCGCGCTTCTCGATATTGTCGGACGACGGCGCGATTTGCGCTTGGAGCGGTGCGGCGATGAACGCGGCAAAGGCAACAACCGCCAGTTGAAGGATGGTGTAGCTCATGCCTCTTATAACGCCTCGCGCCGGATTTCGTTACAAAGATTCTGACCGCTGCTGCCGCCCTTCACTCCGCACTCCGCACTCGGAACTGCCTCCTTATCGGTGTGAATCCGTAATACAATCCCCCAGAATAATCGCGGCCTGCGAAGATTCTGTGGGATTGTAATATGGATGGGAGGAAAGGAAGAAACGGCAGGCGGATGGCGGGGCAAATCCGGAGGCGGCTCAGGCGGCGACGAGATCGGCTTCCAGCGGTTTGCCCTTCTTGAAACGGGTCACACCCATGATGCTGAAGCCGATGACACGGCCTTGCTCGTCCACGCGCTCCATCACGGCGTCGTGCTTGGTCTCTTTCATGTGGCCGGCGGCGTCCGAGAACCGCACTTCGAGGTAATCGGCTTCGGCGTCGAACCAGACTTTTACTTTGTCGGCCATAAATCTTCTCCGGCTTTGGGTTTGTCGGTCAGATACGCTGTGACCACAAACGCATCGTTCTGGGCATACTTAACTACAACGCACAGCCATTTGCCACCCACAACTGTCTGTGCGTAATACTCGTAGAACAACCGCGCCGCCGAATCCGAAAGCGAACGCCGAACCAATTGTGCTGCCGCAGCACACGTTCGATCTCCGCCCCAATGCCCTTCATCTCAACATGTTCCAAGATGTGCGCCAGTCGCTCGTCCGTGAGCCGGACGATGTGACCAAAGCAATCGGTGATAGGGTTCATGGTTTTCCGTCAAAGACGTGTTCGAGCATGGTGAAGTTCCCGCCGCTGAAGCCAGCCAGCCACGGGCGCTCGTCTTCCAGATAGAGTTGTCGAAGCGACTCCTTGATCTCCGTGAACATCGTGCGGAGTGTAGGGCGGGAGGCGGGCGGAGGAAAAGATTTTTCGCCACGGAGGCACACGGATTCACACGGATGGGAGGAATGCAGGGTCTCACGCCAAGACGCCAAGGCGCAAAAGAAAGCGGTCGGCGGGCGGCGCTTCGGCATGTCACTTCTGCGTAATCACGAAGGGGATGGGTGGCAGCGTGGCCAGGGGGCGTTGGTTCGCGGAAGCTTTTCGTTTTCCGGCGGGTGTGGCTTTTCCATCGGAGGCGATGACGAGCAGGCTGCCTTTCTGGCCGGCCTTCACTTTGGCGGCGTCGCTTTGGAGGACGATCTCGCCGCCGTCGCGGGTCGGCGAGACGTTCTTGATGGTGATGCCCTCCGGCGCGTTGGCCAGTTCGAGACGCGCTTTGTTTGAGAACGCAACCGCGGGCGCGACGACGCGCACCCTGACCGTGCCGCCGGCGGGAATCTTCACGGGCATGTCGCCGAGGATTTTCGGGGGGCCGGCTTTGAGTTTCATGTTTCCCGTCGTGGCCAGTTTCAGTTCTTCCGCGGGAACGAGATGGCGGTATTCGAACGCCTGCATCATGTCTTCGGCGGGCAGGGCCAGATGGCTGACTTCGCGTCCCTCGATCGTCGCGCGGCCTTCGAGTTTGAGACTGGCGGGGATGGTCTCAACGGTCGGCTGGACGGTGAGCGTCACCCGCGCGACGGCCTGGGTGGACGGCACGACGGCGCCGCCCAGTTTGAAACTCTCCGGCGCGTCCTTCAACGAGAGCGCGATGTCGCCGGTGAAGCCGTCTTTGCGCAACGCATAGACGGTGAGCGGCGTGGTCTTGCCGCCGCGCGCGCTGACGCTGGAGGGCACGACGCGCAACTCGAAATCGGGCCGCGGCGCGCTGATGCGCAGGCGATAGGCGTGCTCCGGGCCGCCCTTGTGCTGCGTGTCGCTCAGGTGAAGGTAGTAAGTGCTGTTCGCGGGCAGGGTGGCTTGCAGATACGAGTCCGCCTGATGCGTCGTCAACCCCGCACCCTTGTCCGCGTGGTCGTCGTTGAACGCGACTTGCTCGCCGGAGGCGTCGGTGAGTTTGAGCGCGGAGTCGAGCGGCGAGTTCAGGCGGCGGGCCATGACTTCCGCGACGATCCGGTCGCCCGCGCGGCCCTCGAAGCAGAACACGTCGGTGTCGTCCGGCGGGTCAACGCGGCCGTTGATGATGACGGGCAGCGTGATCCGCCGCGCGGTCTCCGGCGTGTTGTTGGGTTCCTCTTCCAGACGTTCCAGCAGCGTGTCCACCGCGAACGGCACGAGGTTGGACACATGCCCGTCCTTGCGCACGGAGAGCCGATGGATGCCCGGCTCCCTGTCCTTGCCGTCCACGGTCATAGTAGTCATCACGCTCCGCGTGATGTCGCCGTCGGAGACCTCACGCGGAGCGTGAGGACTACTATTCAGATTCCAGCCCAGCGTCTCGACGGTGGTCTGCGCGCCGGCCGGGCCGCCGAGCGGGAAGATGCCCGTGATGAACGGCAGCTCGCCGACGGTGATGCGATAGACGAAATCCTCGCGGCCGCGGTAGAGGGAGTCCTTGATGGCGATGACGTATTCGCCGTCGGCGGGCACCTCGAAATGGAGCAGCGGATCGGGATTGAAACGGAACGAGTCGGCATAGGCCAGTTCCCTGCCCTTCGCGTCGCGGAGCGAGAGCGTCGCCTGGAACCAGCCGGGCACGGCGTCGGAAAGATACGGGATCAGTTGCCGCGCCCTGACGGCGATGACGAGGCGCTGGCCTTTCTTCGCGGCGAAGCGGTAGCGGTTGACCTCGCCGGGCAGGACCTGGCCGTTGATGGTCGCGGGCAACGTGATGGTCATCTCCGTCTTGGGGTTGCTGGTCTGCGGGCGCTCTTTGGATTTCTCGATGACGCTCTTGGTCACCGTGATCGTCTCCGAGGCGCTCTCGGAAAACTCCGGCACCTGGCCGATGTGGAACTCGAG
>JACRKA010000309.1 GCA_016219905.1 Verrucomicrobiota bacterium | reverse complement strand
TGGCGGACGGTTTCTGCCGGGCGTTGATCTCCCTCTCCGATTACGGGTTGTTCCAGCTTTGCCACAGCGATTATATCCTCGCGGAAGTGGCGGCAAAACTGGCGGGGCCGAAACTGAGACAGCCGCGCCGGCGCATCCGCTTGTTTGAGGAGTTCATCCGGGACAAATCACGCATGGTCCACACAAGCGGGCGCGTTTATGAGTTCATTGCCGACCCAAAAGACCACGCGGTGTTCGAGACGGCGGAACGGGCGAGAGCGGATTTTCTGGTGACCTACGATCCGCATCTGCTGGTGGCGAACGGCCGGCGGGGCATCCGCGTGGCGCGACCGGAGGAGTTCTACGCGCACTTGACGCGCTTGGGCCTCGTCGTCCGCGGCGAGTTCAAACCGAAACGGCCCTGACGACTTTGCGTTGGAGCCTGAAGCGCGCCACGGACGCGGTGAAGGCGGATTTCGGCGAGGGGAAGCTGAAGCGAGGCGGGACACTGTAGCGGCGGTCTGCGACCGCCGAATAAATGATGACTGAACAGCCGGCGGTCAGAGACCGCCGAATGAATTGAACAATATTATGACTTGTCCGCAATTCGCCGTTCTTGTAGGAATGTCATGAGGAAACGAATCGCCATGATCAACTGGAGAATACTCATGCTGGCGCTGCCGTTGCTATGGTCGGCGAAAGATTGCTCCGGCCTGATGATCGTCGCCGGTCAGTCATACACCTATAGTTTCACATCAATCGGTCCCGGCTCCACTGATAGCGGTGACAATCAGGATACCTGGGCGATAACGTTGGCGGCGCCAAACATCTTCGATGGTCCTGATCTTTTCCAATATGAGTGTTTTGGCACCAGTTCATTGAGTGATCCTTTCTATTCGGAATCTTTCAACGCCGACTTCTTTTGGCCGAGCGGAGGCAGCATAAATGCGGCAATGGAGTATCCTGTCCGCACTCCTCGATGGGCAGATGGCGATGGAGCTATTCGTCTGACGACAACGGAGGGAGCCATCAATTTCACCCAGATCAGCGTCGGCTACGCATATGGTGGAGTTTCAAAGTCAAACACCATTACTCCCGTTCCCGAACCTTCAACATCCGCCTTGCTAACGCTTGCCCTCGGCGCTCTCGCGGCGCGGCGGCGGCGGTGAGACACCGCCGCTACAGTCCTACTCCGCCTCGATGGCGACGCCGGCGCGCTTGAGGATGGTGCCGTCCTTCAACTCGAGGGCCACGAGGGCCGGGTTGTAGGCGGCGATGGCCCGCAGTTCGTTGACGCGGGCGTCGGTGAGGTCGCGCTGGATGCGCAACACGACGAAGGTGGTGGAGGTGCCGGCCTTGAGCTTTTCCTCCTCGGCGCGGAGGGTCTCCTCCTGCAGGCGCGTGGCGGCCTGGCGGGAGACGATGAGCTTGGACTTGGCCTGGACCTGGATGGCGGCGCTGTCCACGCCGACGATGATGTCCTGCTCGGTCTTCTTGAGGCTGAGGAGGGCCTGCTCGACGGCGATCTTCCAGTGGCGGTAGTTGCCGCGGGCCGTGTCGTTGCCGAGCGGGACGGTGACGACGACACCGGCGGCCCACGCCGGGAACTGGGCGCCGTAGATGCTGTTCATGTTGTTGTCGAGGCGGGTCCAGTCGTTCTGGGGATTGCCGGCGCTGAGGGCGTTGAAGCCGTAGCTGCCGGTGAGGTCCACGCCGGGCAACAGGGAGTTGCGGTAATACTTCACGTAGATGTGGGAGCGTTCGAGTTCGAGCCGGCGCTGCATGTATTCGGGACGGTTCTCAAGGCCGGCACGGATGTTGTCGAGGGGGTTGAGCACGCGCGGCACGACGCTGGGGCGGTCCACGGGCACGACGAGGGCGTCGCGCAGGGGCACGACATCGCGGCTGATGAGTTGCTTGAAGGCGGCCTGGTGCAGGTCGAGGGTGCGCATGGCGTCAATGAGATCGCCTTCGCGCTGCGCGACCTCGGCCTCGGCCTGGACGATGTCGAGGCGGGACATGGTGCCGACCTCGAAGCGTTTCTTGCTTTCATCCAGGAAGCGCAGGGCCAGGCCGACGGACTGCTGTTTCACGCGGACGTTCTCGTAGTCGTAGATGATGTCGTAGTAGCTCGACTCGATGGTGGCGACGGTCTGCATGACCTGCTGGACGAACTGCATGTAGGAGATGTCCTTGCTCTTGCGGGCGACGCGGATGTCGAAGGTGTTGACCTCCCAGCCGAAGCCTTTCGCGAGCGGTTGCGTCAGCTCGATGCCGGTGAAGGCGGACCATTGCAGCGTGCGGCCGGAACTGCCCTGGCTGTCGAGGCGCTGGATGTTCATGCCGACGTCGTAGGTGGTGCCGATGGGCGACTTGCCGGTGAAGCCGGTCTCGAAGACGTCGGTGCGCGCCGTGACGGCGGGCGAGGCGACAAAGCCGCTGCTGACGGAACTGACGCCGCCGGGCCGCTTCGCCCGCGCCTCGTTCATCGAGGTCCGCCAGTTCACGTCAAAGATGCCCTCGGCGGCGAGGATGTCGGCCGCGGCGATCACCGGGTTCAGGCGCTGGATGCCGATGTCGAGGTTCTGCTGGAGGCCGAGGCGGATGCAGTCGCGGATGGTGAGGTATTGCTTGGAGTTGTAATTGTCGAGGCCGGAGGGCAACGCCACCGCCGAGGCCGGGGGCGACACCGAGAGCGGCACGGGGACGGTGGACGGCCCGGCCGCGCCCAGCCACGCCGCGGTGCCGAACGCGGCGAGTGTGATGGCGCAGTTGCGGATGAGCATGAGAAATTCTCCGTCTCGACTCGTGGCGCGAGGATAAGCAGTGGCGAACGTCGTCGCAACGGAAAACTGTGCCACCGCCCCGCGCGGCGGGCCATCATGCCGAGTCGGCGGGGCCGGCGATGCGGATCTTGGCGGGGTTGGCGGCGGCTTGCTGGTAGATGGCTTCCAGTTCGTTGTAAACCAGCAGCCAGTCGGGACAGCGCTTGTCGCGGTCGAGTTCGAGCATATTCAACAGCAGCAGGGCGAATCGTTCGGTCAGCTCAGGCATGACTTGGCGCGGGTCGCGGACCGGCTCGCTGATCTGTTTCATCAGGAGGCTGTATTCGTCGTCGGCCTGGTGGATGGTCTGGCCGGTGGCGGCGTTGTAGAGGGTGGCGCCGAGGGCGTAGATGTCCACGCGGCAGTCGAGGTCCTTGCCGCCCTTGAGTTGTTCGGGGGCGATGTAGTGCGGCGTGCCGAGGACGTAGCCGGTGCGGGTGAGCTTCGGGCCGGCGGCGCCGGGGGCCATGCGTTTGGCGATGCCCATGTCGCAGAGTTTGACGGAGCCGTCGGTGCCGATGAGGATGTTCTCGGGCTTGACGTCGCGGTGGATGAGGCGCTCCTTTTCCCAGGCGTAGTGGAGGGCGGAGGCGACGCACATGCCGAGGGCGGTGACGGTCATCTCCGGCAGGGCGCCGTGGTCGCGGATGGTTTCCCGGAGGTTCTGGCCGTCCACGTATTCCATGCAGATGTAGTAGTTGATGCCCTGATGGCCGGTGCCAAAGACCGCGACGAGGTTCGGGTGCGAGAGACGATGGGCGGCCTCGGCCTCGGCGGCGAAGCGCTGAAGGTAGGTGACGTTGCCGGCGAGGATGGGATAGAGGACTTTGAGGGCGACGGTGCGCCCGGTGGCCAGTTCGCGGGCGCGATAGACAACGCCCATGGTGCCCTCGCCGAGCCGTTTCTCCAGCTCGAAGCCCTCGATGCGCATGTGGTGGTCTGGCCCGTCCATGGGTCGGTGTCTTTCGCGGGTGATGGGGTCGGTGAGTTCGGTTGCAGGCGGCCCGCCTCAGGGCCGCCGGCTCATTGGCGCAAGTTGTCCTCGATGCACTTGAAGAGGTCGTTGTCGCTGACGAGCTTGCCGAGGAACGGGTAGCCGCCGCGCTTGACGGCGTTGCCTTGGGATTCCTTCTCGTCCACGAGGGCGGTGAGGAAGATGATGGGGGTGTTCTTGAGCAGGGGGTCGGCTTCGATCTGGGCGGCGACGTCGCCGCCGTCGAGGTCGGGCATGACGACGTCGAGCAGGATGAGGTCGGGCTTGAAGTCGCGGGCCGCGGCGAGGGCCTGGGCGCCCTTGTTTTCCTGGCGCACGACGTAGCGGCCGCTCTGTTCGAGCACGAGCTGCATCATGCGGGTGAAGGTGGGTTCGTCGTCCACGATGAGGATGCGTTTCTTGTCCATGGTCATTCTTTCCTCTCCGCTTTTAGCATAATTGCGACCTGCGCGCCGCCTTCTTTTCGGTTGCGGATGTCAATGGCGCCGCCGTGCAGTTCGATGATGGTCTTGCAGACGCTCAGGCCGAGGCCGGTGCCCTGGCCGGTCGGCTTGGTGGTGAAGAAAGGGTCGAAGATCTTGCTGAGCTTGTCCGGCGGGATGCCGATGCCGGTGTCCTCGATCTCGGCGATGACGACGGTCGCGCCCATCTTGAACCGGAGGACCTTGCTGTCGCCGACGTTGGTGCCGAAGCCGGTCAACTGCCGGGCGTAGGTGCGCACGGTGAGCGAGCCGCCGGCGGGCATGGCGTGGACGGCGTTTTCCATGACGTTGATGAACACTTCTTCCATCTTCTGGAGGTCAATCATGCAGCGGGGCAGGTCGTGTTCGAGCCAGCGGTTGACGGTGATGCAGCGGCGGTCGAGGTCGTGTTTGACCAGCCACAGCGCGCGCTCGATGACGGCGTTGACATCCTCGGACCTGACCTCGATCTGCCGCGGGGCGGCGAAGTCGAGCATGCCGCGGATGACCGCGTCGGCGCGGCGGATGGCGTCGTTCATGTCCTTGAGCACGGTGGTGACGACCTCGTCCTTGGCCACCATGCTCTTGGAGAGATATTCGATGCCGCGCAGGGTGACGGCGAGAGGATTCTTGACCTCGTGGGCGACGCCCGCGGCGAGCCGGCCGACGACCTGGAGTTTCTCGACCTCGACGAGCTGCATCTGGGCGGCGCGCAGTTCGTCGTGGGCTTTCTGGAGTTCGGCCACGGCCTTCTGCAACTCGGCTTCGCTGCGCGCCAGTTCGGTATTGGCCCGGCGCAGCTCCTCTTCGGCCATCTTCATCTGGGTCACGTCGCGGTTGATGCCGACCGTGCCGATGATCGCGCCGTTGTGGTCGCGGAACGGGACTTTCGTGGTCAACATCCAGTGGTTGCCGCCCGACTGGTCGGCGATGCAGGCCTCGCGGTTGATCACCGGCTCGCCGGAGCCGATGATGCGCTGCTCCTCTTCGTGGAAAGGCCGCGCCATCTCGTGCGGGAAGAAGTCGAAGTCGGTCTTGCCGTAAAGCGCGTCCACGGTCGCGAGGTTGAAGAAGCTGGCGACCGCGCCGTTGGCGCGCAGGAAGCGGCCGGCCGCGTCTTTGACGTAGATCTGGTCGGGCAGGCTCTGGATGAGGGCTTCGAGCAGGTCGCGTTCCTTGGTGAGCATTTCACGGACGCGCTTGCGCTCGACGGCGTAGCGGATGGCGCGCACGAGCAGGCGGCCATCCACCTGGCCCTTGACGAGGTAGTCCTGGGCGCCCGCCTGCAACGCCTTGAGGGCGATGCCCTCGTCGTCCAGGCCGCTGAGCACGATCACCGCCGATAACGGATGCCGGGCGTAAAGCCGCTCGAAGGTGTTGAGGCCCTGGCTGTCGGGCAGACCCAGGTCAAGGAGCACGAGATCGAAGTTGGACTGCTCCAGATGTTCCAACCCGGCCGACAGCCGGTCCACCCATTTCAGTTCGTAGGGCGCGTCCATGGCCCCGCGCAGAATCTCCTCCAGCAGCCGCGCCTGGGCGGCGCTGTCCTCGATTTGCAGGATGCGCAGCGGCTCTGCACCCATGGGGATCCGGTCACTCCTCGTGCGGCAGCTTCACGACCGTCAGCCAGAAGTCTTCGATGGACTTGACGACTTTGATGAACTGGTCGAAGTCAACGGGCTTGGTGATGTAGCAGTTGGCGTTGTGGTTGTAGGCCCGGATGATGTCCTCCTCGGCTTGCGAGGTGGTCAGGATCACCACGGGGATGGCGCGGAGGCCGGGGTCCTCCTTGATCTCCGAGAGCACCTCCCGGCCGTCTTTGCGCGGCAGGTTCAGGTCCAGCAGGATCAGGTCGGGCCGCGACGCGCTGGCAAACTTCCCCTGACGGCGCAGGAACTCCATCGCCTCCACGCCGTCGGTGGCCACACTGAGGTGATTGTGGACCTTGCCGTCCTTGAGGGCCTCGATGGTCAACCGCACATCGCCGGGGTTGTCCTCGACCAGCAGGATTTCAATTTCTTTTTCGGAACCTGAGCTGTTCATAACTTGTCTCCTCCGCTTCCCGGCAGCGTGAAGTAGAACGTCGCACCCTGTCCGGGCGTGGACTCTACCCAAATCCTTCCGCCGTGACGTTCCACGATTTTTTTGCAGACCGCAAGACCAATTCCGCTGCCGGGATACTTGCCGCGGTCATGCAACCGCTGGAAGAGCAGGAACAGCCGCTCGCGATGCTCCAGCGGCATCCCCAGTCCGTTGTCGCGGACGGAGAATCGCCACTCCTTGTCCTGCCGGCGCGCGCCCACGGTGATCCGCAACGGCTGCGGCCCGCGGAACTTGATCGCGTTCTCGATCAGGTTCTGGAAAAGGCGCGCCAACTGCGAAGCGTCCGCCATCACCGTCGGCAGCGCGTCGCAGACCACCACGGCGCCGCTGGCCTCGATCGCCGGCTTCAGG
>JACRKA010000313.1 GCA_016219905.1 Verrucomicrobiota bacterium | reverse complement strand
TTCGCCGGCATTGTGGCGGGAGTTGTTCAAGCCGCGCTACGCCCGGCAATTCGCGCTTGCGCACGAGCTTGGGCTGCACACGTGGTATCACTGCTGCGGGGAGTTCGCGGCGATCATGGAGGACTTCCGGGAGATCGGCGTGGACGTGCTGAACATCTCCCAGCCGAACGTGAACGACATCGCCAAAGTGGGCCGGCGGTTGCGAGGCCGGCAATGTTTCATGATGCCGATCAGCTACCAGACCGTTTCGATCACCGGCACGCCGGCGGACATTTACACGGAAGCGGAGCGGCTGCATCGGCTGCTCGGCACGCCCGACGGCGGCTTCATCGGCTACGTCGAGGAATACAGCGTGATGGGCATGTCCGCCGAAAACTACTGCGCGTGCGGCGAGGCGTTCCGGCGGTTGCACCGGTGAACAAGGCGCTCGCAGCCGGACGCGGGACGCGACCTCTGCTTCATCCGTCGAGGCGACTGGAGAATCTTTCAGCACAGTCGGTTTGCCACGCTGGAGCTTTACAATCTGCACGACGATACGTATGAAATGACCCAGCCAAGACCTTCCCGACCCCAAGGAACCAAACATGTCCGAGAACCTCTGCTGCTGTGGCGGTCGCTGCCGGCCGCCGTTGCCACCGGAATTCACCCGCCGCGAATTCATCCACTCCATCGCCGCCGGACTCGCGCTCAGCCATGAACTGCTGCGCGCTTCGAATGCCGCCGCCGCGCCCACCGCGCCGAAGCTGCCCGACTCGTGGCGTTACCCGCTGACGCCGCCGCGCGTCTATCGCGGCGCGAACCTCGAAGCGGTCGCGATGCCGATCGGCGGCATCGGCACCGGCACGGTCTGGCTCGACGGCCAGGGCCGGCTCGGCGTCTGGCAGATCTTCAACAACCTCAACGAACCGCACGTGCCGGACAGTTTCTTTGCCGTGCGCGTCAAGAGCGCGGACAAGCCGGCAGTCCTGCGCGTGCTCCAGACTGTGCCGGAGGAACCACTACAGCCGGTCCAATCGCTGACCTACGAAGGCGGCTATCCCATCGCGCGGCTCGACTTCACCGACCCGGCGCTGCCCGTCGCGTTGCGGCTCGAAGCCTTCAACCCGTTCATCCCGACCGACGCGGTCAACTCCTCCATCCCGTGCGCCATCTTCCGTTTCACGGCCCGCAACACCGCCGCGACACCCGTCGAACTTTCGCTCATCGCGACCTGCCAGAACGCCATCGGCCACGGCGGCAGCAGCATCGCCGCGGCCGGTTACAACCGCAGGAAACTGGGCGTCGCGAGTTTCGCCGCCGGCCGCAACCGCAACCGTGCGGTGCGCGAGCCGGGCATGGTGGCCGTCGCGATGGAGAAGGCGTTGGAGCCAGTCCCGACCTGTCCGGTGAAAGTCCGCGCCCGCACCGGCGAGATCGTGCCGGGACCGGAACGCCACTGGTTCGCGGACCTGTCGGCGCTCACCCCGCAAACCATCGAGCCGCTCACGCGCATCGCCAACGCCGGCGGCACGGTGGTCGTCGCGGGCGTGCAGCCGTCGCTCTTCGCCAACCTCGGCGCGCTGCGCGGAAACCCGGAGGAGTTCAAACGCCAGTTCACCGTGTTCGAGGATTTCGAGAAGGGCAACTACGACGGCTGGACCGCCACCGGCGCCGCGTTCGGTAAAGCGCCCTCCACCGGCACGCACGGCGGCCAGCAAAAAGTCAGCGGCTTCGCCGGCAAACGTCTCGTCAACACGTTCCTCCCGAACGACAAGCCGCAAGGCACGCTCACCTCCAAGCCGTTCCGCATCGAGAAACGTTACATCGGCTTCCTCATCGGCGGCGGCAAACACAAGGACGAGACCTGCATCAACCTGCGCGTCCGCGGCAAGGTCGTCCGCACCGCCGTTGGCAAGAACCTCGAACAACTCGAACCTGCGAGCTGGGATGTCGCCGACCTCAAGGGCAGGGAAGCCGTCCTTGAAATCGTGGACCACCGCTCCGACGGCTGGGGCCACATCAACGCGGACCAGATCGTTTTCTCCGACGTGCCGCCCGAAGCCGTGCTGGCGCTCGACTCACCGGTCCGCGCCGCCGCGAACGCCATCGCGCTGCCTTTCACCTCTGCCGACAACTCCACGCTCGCCACGGAATTCTGCGCGACGCTCAAGGGCGTCGCGGAGCCGTGGGTCGTCACCAGCTACACGCGGCTGCAAGGTTTCCGCGACGGCGACAAAGGCTATCGCGCGCTCGTGACCGCGCCCAACGGCGATCCGTTGCTCATCAGCGGCCCGCTCGGCAAAGGACGCGTCGTTCTCGCGCTCGCGAAAAGCCTGCCGTGGAGTTGGGCTGCCGCGCTGTTCGCCGCCGCGCAAACCGAACCGCTCAAGGACGGCGAACGCATCGTTCCTGCGTCGGCCGGCTGGGGGACGATGACGCTCGCGGCGCTCGACGATGCCGCCGTTGCCACGCCGCGTTGGGTCACACGCGAGGAGATCATCGCCGGGTTGAAAGCCGGCGAGGATTCCGGCGAGAGCCAGGCCGGCGAGACGTTCAACGCCGCGCTCAGCGTGCCGTTCACACTCCAGCCCGGCCAGGAGCGCGCCGTCAGCTTCGTGCTGGCGTGGCATTTCCCGAACGTCGAGCGGTTCAAACACGAGGGCAACTTTTACGCCCGCCGCTGGCCCGACGCCCTCGCCGTCGCGCGCCACGTCGCCGCCCACGCCGACGCGCTCTGGCAACGCACGCGCCTCTACCACGAGACCCTCTACCAGTCGAACCTGCCCGAGGAATTCCTCGACGCGATGACTTCGCAGTCGGTCATCTTCCGCGGCCCGACCTGCTGGTGGTCCGAGGACGGCTACTTCGCCGGCTTCGAGGGCAGCTACGGCTGCTGCCCGCTCAACTGCACGCACGTCTGGAACTACGCGCAGTCCCACGCGCGGCTTTTCCCGGAACTCGGCCGCAACCTGCGCATCTCCGACCTCGTCACCTACCTGCACGACGACGGCGAGACCTCGCACCGCCAGCACACGCCGAACAAGGCGTTCATGGACGGCCACTGCGCGGTCATCGTCGCGGCCCTGCGCGAACACCAACTCAGTCCGAACCAGGAGTTTCTGAGGCAAGTCTGGCCCGGCGTGAAGAAAGCCGCCGATTGGATCCTTGGGAAGATGGACGCTGACCGCGATGGTGTTCCCGCCGGCCACCAGCACAACACCTACGACACCGCCGTCTCCGGGGCGAACACGTTCATCGGCTCCCAATACCTCGCGGCGCTGGCCGCCGCGGAACAGCTCGCGTTGGCGATGAATGACGCCGAAGCCGCGGCGCGCTGGCGCACGGTGCGCGAGGCCGGGATGAAGAACCAGGACGCCAAACTCTGGAACGGCGACTACTACATCCAGATTCCCGAGACGCCGCCCGCGCGCGACTACGGCAACGGTTGCGCGAGCGACCAGTTGCTCGGCCAGTGGTGGGCGCACCAGATCGGCCTCGGCTACCTCTACCCGCGCGAGCGCGTCCGCCGCGCGATGGAGTCGGTCATGCGCCACAACTTCCGGGAGAAATTCGCCGGCTTCAAACAAGACCCGCGCCGCTACGTCCCCGACGACGAAGGCGGCCTGCTCATCTGCACCTGGCCGCACAACGACCGGCCCAAGCCGTTCATGCTGTATTCCGACGAAGTCTGGACCGGCATCGAGTATTCCACCGCCGGGCTGATGATCTACGAAGGCTTGATCGCCGAGGCGCGCCGTGTCGTGAAGATGGCGCGCAGCCGTTACGACGGCCGCAAACGTGACGCGCTGAACTCCGGCCCCGGCGGCAATCCGTTCAACGAACTGGAGTGCGGCAAGTTCTACGCGCGGGCGCTGAGCAGTTGGTCGCTGCTGATCGCGAGCCAGGGACTCGTGCTCGACGGGCCGGCGGGTGTGCTCGGTTTCAAGCCGCGCTGGCAGCCGGAGGACCATCGCTCGTTCTTCACCGCGCCGGAAGGCTGGGGCCTGTTCATCCAGAAACGCAAAGGCAGGACGCAACACGAGCGGATTGAGTTGCGCCACGGGCGGCTTCGGTTGCAGGAACTTGTCTTTGAGTTGCCGCGAGCTGCCGCCGCGCCGACCGCGACCGTGCGCATCGGCGGACGCGACGCCCGCGTGACGCTCAAGCGTGACGGCGCCGCCGCGCGCCTGACGCTGGGCGAAACGGCAACGGTGCCGGAAGGCCAGTGTGTCGAGGTCGAGTTGCGATTCTGAGCGACGAATCGAGAAGGAACATGACTTCAAGAGAGAGAGTGCTCGCCGCGTTGCGGCATGAACAGCCGGACCGGACGCCGCGCGACTTCTGGGCGGAGCCGCCCGCGATGAAGCGGTTGTTCGCCCACGTCGGCCATAGCGACAAGGACAGGCTGCTCGACTCGCTCGGCGTGGACGTGCGGCATCTCGATGCGCCCGCGCCGCCCGAGCACGAAGCGGGCGGTGGCGTGTTCCAGAATTTCTGGGGCGAGCGGTTCATCCAGAAACCGACGCCGTGGGGACCGATGCGCGAGGATGTGAAAGGCGCGCTCGCGGAGGCGCAGAGCTTTTCCGACTTGGAGGCGTTCCCGTGGCCGACGCCGGATTGCATTGACCGGTCGCGGCTGGCGGAGCAATGCCGGCGCTACGAAAACCACGCGCTGCTCTACGGCTTCGCCGACATCTGGCAGCGGCCGGCGCTGGCGCGCGGTTGGGAGGAGATGTTCCTCGACATGGCTGAGCGGCCAGAGTGGGTCCATTTCCTGAGCCGCAAGTTCACCGACTTCTATCTCGAAGACTACACGCGGGCGGCGGAGATCACGCGCGGTCGGATTGACCTCTACCTGCTGATCAGCGACCTCGGCAGCCAGATGGGGCCGTTGATCTCGAAGGCGATGTTCCGCGAGTTCGTCGCGCCGTATCTGAAGGAGATGATTGACCGCATCCATCATCTCGGTGGGCGCGTGCTCTATCACAGTTGCGGCTGCATCCGGCCGCTCATCCCCGACCTGATCGCGCTCGGCGTGGACGTGCTGGACCCGATCCAGCCGGTCGGCCCGACGATGCAACCAGAGAGTTTGAAGGCGGAGTTCGGCGGCAAGCTGAGTTTTCACGGCGGTCTGGACATGCAGGAGTTGTTGCCGCACGGCACGCCGGCGCAGGTGGAGAAGGAGGCGCGGCGTTATTGCGAGGCGCTCGGCAAGGGCGGCGGCTACATCCTCGCGCCGGCGCACCTGTTCCAGCCCGACGTGCCGCCGGAGAACATCCTGGCGGTGTATCGGGCGGCCCCATGATGCCGATCCATCCACGACAAACACTGGAGGAAATCCTGTGAAACGTTACGCGTTCAAGATGAAGCTGAAGCCCGGGTTCGCCGCCGAATACAAGAAGCGGCACGACGAGATCTGGGCGGAGCTTTCCCGGAAGCTCGCCGCTGCGGGCGTGTCGGATTACTCCATCTTTTTGGATGCGGAGACGAACACGCTGTTCGCCGTGCAGAAGCTCTCGGACAACCACACGGCCGACCGGCTGCCGGCCGACCCGGTGGTGCGGAAGTGGTGGGCCTTCATGGCCGACATCATGGAGACGCATCCCGACCACTCGCCGGTGTGCGTCCCGCTCGCGGAAGTTTTCCACCTCGACTAGCGAAAGCGCATCGCATGAAAACCAGACATGACACACCCAGACGAAACAGGCGTGAGCGGATGCTGACTTGTGGCGCGGGCGTCGTGGCGGCCCTGGCGTGCGGCATCCTGTTGTTCGCCGCGACGCCTGCGCACGCGCAGGGTGGCGCCGCGAGGCCGGAGGTCTGGATGGGGCCGCCGGGACAGGACAACGGCCGGTGCTTCCGCGAGCTGTTCGAGAAGCCGGACGAGTGGAAGGAGACGCGGTCGCTGGTGGACGTGCTTTTTTACGCCGACCACAACCTGAAGCGGCAGTTCACGGACGATGAGCTGCGGAAATGGATCGGCCAGTTGAACGCGTGGAAGCTCAAGTTCGCGATGGAGGTCGGCGCGATCAAACCGTGGGGGCAGACCGGGGAGAAATGTTTCAGCGTGGAGAAACCCAACTGGGACCGGCTCCAAAACCTCGGCGCAAGTCTCCACGCCATCGCGATGGACGAGCCTCTGTTGTGCTGCCGCCTCCACATCAAGAAGCCGGACGATTACGCCGTGCAGGAGACTGCGAATTACATCGCGCTGGTGCGAAGACATTTTCCGCAGATGCAGATCGGCGATATCGAAACGTATCCGTCCATTCCACTGGCCGATCACGTCTGGTGGATCGAGGCGCTCCAGAAGAAGCTGGCGGAGATGAACGTGCGCGGGCTGGACTTCTACAGGCTCGACGTGAACTGGGTGAACTTCACGGCACAGGGCCTCGGCTCATGGCGGGAAGTGAGGAAGCTCGAACTGGAATGCCGGAAGCGGAAACTGCCGTTCAGCCTGATCTACTGGGCCAGCGGCTTGCCGGCGGGGCAGCGAAAAGGATTGGCCGACGATTCAACCTGGTATGTGGGCATTATGCAGCAGGGCTACGACTACGCGTTGATTGACGGCCGGCCGGACCAGTTTGTGATCGAAAGCTGGGTGAAGGCCCCGTCGCGTTGCCTGCCGGAGACGGGCGAGTTCACCTTCACCCGCTCGGTGCGCGACTTCGTGAGGAAGTTCGCCAGACAAAACCCGTGATTGAACCGGAGCCGGGAATCGCGGAGGGTTTCGGGGCCGCGGGCGAGAGCACGACGGACCATGACAACGATTGTTGAACCTCAGAAGGAGACGGCATGACCTCCGCCGACATGGTGGGCTATGCCGCGACGGTGGTCGGCACGTCCATGATGCTGCCGCAACTCGCGCGATCGTGGCGGACGCAACACATGCGCGACGTGGCCTTCGGCACGGTCCTGCTTTTCCTTTTCAACTGCGCGCTCTGGCTTGCCTATGGCCTCATGATCGCCGCGACGCCGATGGTCGTCGCCAACGCCATCGGCTTCGTCATCGGCCTCGCGTTGCTCGGCTTGAAGATCCGGTTCCGCGGGAACTGACGCCGCGCGGGCCGGCAACATTTCGCTGCCGCAGGTTTTTGAATGAATCAAATGCCATGAAAACTCCACGAATCGCCCCGCTCCTCCTGATGGCGGCCACGCTCTGCCTCGCCGCCGAACCGACCCAGAACCCCGCCGCCAAAAAAGGCCGGCCGAAGATGATGCCGGTTCCGCCGGGCGTCGAGTTGATCCACGACGTCGAGATCGGCAAGGGCGGCGACACGACGCTCCATGCCGAGATTGCGCGGCCCAAGGAGCCGCCGAAGGAGCCGATGCCGGCGGTGCTCTGGATCCACGGCGGCGGCTGGAGCGGCGGCTCGCACAAGGGAAACGGCGCGCTCGCGCTGGCGGCGAAGGGTTACTTCACCGCCAGCATCGAGTATCGGCTCAGCGGCGAGGCGAAGTGGCCCGCGCAGATCGAGGACTGCAAGCTCGGCGTGCGCTGGCTCCGCGCCAACGCCGCGAAATACAACGTCAACCCCGACCGCATCGGCTGCTGGGGTTCGAGCGCGGGCGGCCATCTGGTCGCCTGTCTCGGCACGATGGACGACCCGAAGTTCGAGGGCAGCGGCGGCCACGCGGGCGTCAGCAGCCGCGTGCAGGCGGTGGTGGATTACTGCGGCCCGGCCGATTTCGGGAAAGGCAGCGGCGGCATTCAGGGCGCGAAAGAAGACCAGGACGCGCAAGCGCCGCTCGGTTTGTTCGGTGCGCCGTTCAAGGAAAAGCCCGAATTCTGGAAACAAGGCGGCCCCCTCGTCCACGTCAAGGCCGGCGCGCCGCCGTTCCTCATCGTCCACGGCGACAAGGACAGGACCGTGCCGATAGCGCACTCACAGAGCCTCACCGCAGCGCTCAGGAAAGCCGGCGCGCCGGTGGAACTCCTCACCGTCAAGGGCGGCGGCCACGGCATGAGCGCCGCGCCCGGCGATCCGCCGGCCGAGCCGGACCGGAACGCCATTCAAGCCGCCGTGGTCGCGTTCTTCGACAAGCATCTGAAGAAGTGAGTTATATTCCGGCGCGGTGGGCTGTTTCATCGTTGCCCGTGAATCATGCACACAGTCAACCACATCTTCCTTGTTGCCGCGTTGGCCGCGCTCCTGGCCGGCTCCGCCGCGGCCACGGAACTCACCATTCGTGGCGACCGGTTCTGTCTCGACGGCACGCCGACGTTCCTGCTCGGCTGCAGCTACTACGCGGCGCTGGGCGCGCCCGACGACATCGTGCGCCGCGACCTCGACGAGATGCGGCGGTTCGGTTTCAACTGGGTCCGCATCTGGGCCACGTGGGCCGCGTTCGACAACGACGTCTCCGCCGTGGACCGCGAGGGGCGCGGGCGCGAGCCGTTCCTGGCGCGATTGCGGCAGATCGTCGCCGGCTGTGACCGGCGCGGGCTGGTGGTGGACGTGACGCTCTCGCGCGGCAACGGCGTGACCGGCCCGCCGCGGCTCGGCTCGCTGGAGGCGCATCGCCGCGCCGTCGAAACGCTCGTCACCGCGCTGAAGCCGTTCCGCAACTGGTATCTCGACCTCAGCAATGAGCGCAACATCCGCGACAAACGTTTCGCCAGTTTCGTCGACCTGAAGGAACTGCGCGACGCGGCCCAGGCGCTCGACCCGGACCGGCTCGTCACCGCCTCCTTCGCAGGCGACATCCCGGGCGACGCCCTGCGCGAGTGTCTGCTCACGGTCCGCGTGGACTTCATCGCGCCCCACCGCCCGCGCAATGCCGGCTCTCCCGCGGAAACCGAGGCGCAGACGCGCGAGTATCTGGCGATGATGAAACACCTCGGCCGCGTCGTGCCGGTGCATTACCAGGAACCATTCCGCCGCAGCTTCGGCAAGTGGCAACCGACGGCGGACGAGTTCCTCGCCGACCTGCGCGGCGGGCGGGCCGGCGGCGCCGCCGGCTGGTGCTTCCACAACGGCGACCAGCGCGACGACCCGCGCCGCGCCCCGCGCCGGTCATTTGACCTGCGCGAGAAACGGTTGTTCGAGCAGCTCGATGAAGAAGAACAGAAGGTGCTGGCCGCACTGGAGGCGCGGAAATGACAGGCATCAAACCTAACCCGACTATGAACAACATCAGCAGGCGGTCTTTTCTCAAGTCATCCGCTCTCGGTGCGGCGGGCGTGGTGGGCGGCGACGGCGCGTTCGCGGCAGCGGCGGACAAGACCAAGACCTCCGGAAAGAAGACCTTCAAGCTCACGCGCGAGATTCCGGCCGAGGATGGCTACGACCTCGTGGTGGCCGGCGGCGGGCCTGCGGGCACGGCGGCGGCCGTGTGCGCCGCGCGGCTCGGCACGAAGGTGTTGCTCGTGGAAGCCACCGGCTGCCTCGGCGGCATGGGCGCGTCGGGGTTGGTGACTGCGTTCAACCCGATGGCGAACGGCGAGCGGATGCTGGTCGGCGGCCTCATGCGCGAGATCGTCACCACGATGCACCAGCGCGGGTTCCTCGCGCCGCAGGTGACGGAGGAGTTTTACGCCAAGCGGTTCCACTGCTGGACGCCGTTCCGCGTCGAGGGCTACAAGCTCGTGCTCGACGAACTGGTGACGGCGGCGAAAGTCGAGACGCGGTTCTTCACGCGCGTGGTCGAGGCGGACGTGGACGCCGCCAAGCGCGCCGTCAACGGCGTCATCCTCCAGAACATCGAAGGGCTGCGTTATGTCCGCGCGAAGAAGTTCGTGGACGCCACCGGCGACGCGGCGCTCTCGGCGCTCTGCGGCGTCCGTTGCCGCGAGGCGGGCCGCGACACGAAGGACATCATGCCCCCGACGCTCTGTTCGCTGGTCGGCGGCATTGACTGGTCGCGCGCGAAATCCGCCCCCCAGCAGACGTTGATCGAGAAGGCGATCCGCGACGGCCACTTCAGCGCGAAAGACCGCCACGTGCCCGGCTTGTTCCGCGTCGGGGAAACCACCGGCTTCCTCAACGCCGGCCACATCTTCCACATGAACGCGCTGAAGTGCCGCAGCCTCAGCGACGGCGTCATGCGCGGCCGGCGGCTCGCGCAGGAGTTCATCGCATTCTACCGCAAATACGTGCCCGGCTGCGAGAACGCGGAGCTGGTCACCACCGGCAACCTCGTCGGCGTGCGCGAGTCGCGCCGGATCGTCGGCGAATACGAGTTGAGATACGACGACTACATCGCGCGGCGGCAGTTCCCCGACCAGATCGGCGTGTATAACTCGGCCGTGGACATCCACGTCTATGATGACACCGAGGCCGAGTATCAGCGTTACTATCAGGAGTTCACCAAGACCGGCCGGCTGAAGGCCGGCGAATGCTTCGGCATCCCCTATGGCATCCTCGTGCCCAAGGGCTGGCAGAATCTCTGGGTCGCGGGCCGCTGCAACTCCAGCGACGTGCGCGCGCACGGCTCCATCCGTGTGCAGCCCGCATGCTCGATGATGGGCCAGGCGGCGGGAACGGCAGCGGTGCAGTCGCTGGCCACCGGCCAGCCCGCGTGCGACCTCGACACGGCCGCGCTCGTGGAGACGCTGCGCCGCGCGGGGGCCTACCTGCCGCAGGAGAAACTCAGCATCAAGATGACGCGAGAGAGAGCGTGACGCGTCAGCGACACGTTCACGCGTTGTTGGAACGGCTCTTCCGTCCGCCCCGGGAGCGGACGTAAGCGGCCACGCCCGACAACCCGAGGATAAGCAGGGTCGCGCCGGCGGGTTCGGGCACCGCTTGGGGCGGCGCCTGTTCGACTTGGAAACCGATCAGTTGCGCGCCGGTGCCGAAGCCGGCGAAGGTCCCGTTGGTGTTGACTTGCAGTATATGCTGGTTGTTGGTGGCGATGCCGTCACCTTGGATGGCGTCGTCAATGTAGGAGATGGTGTAGCCGGTGACCTGTCCCGCGGCGTTGGTGATGGCGATGATGCCCGTGACCATGGCGGCATGGCCGCCGAGGTTGGTGCCGCCCGCGTTCCGCCCCCACCAGATCATGATTTCAACATCGTTGGTGCTCCGCAGCGCCTGGATGGCGGCGGGAATGCTGTTGGTCTGGGTGGTGGTGACGGGAAGGCCGTTCGCGGTGGTATAGGCCTGTTTGCCGGCCATGAAGTTGGAGACAGAAGTGCCCCCGGCCACCGTCGTCGCCATGGATTGGGTCAGCGAGTTGTAAATCGTCTGCGCCGAGTTGGTCTCATTGATGCCCATCTGTTGGCGCAGATACACCAACGACCGGGCCGCCGATCCCGGCGCGCAGGCGTTCGTGGCTTCGTTCACGGACGGGATGTTCGTCAAGGTGCCCGCGATCGTCGCACCGGTCGAAATTGCCTGGCCCACCGCTGCTCCCACGAAGTTCTGCGCTGGCGGCGGGGCGGCCTGGCCCGTGCCGCCTGAGAACGGATCAAACCCGGTGGTGCCATCGAGTCCGCCGAACAACGCGCTGGTGGTGTTCACTGAGATGGGTGTCATCGGTCCAAAAAAGGGGGCGCCCAAGGGCGCGCTGGTGATGGAGAGATTGTAGTTGAGGCTCGGCACGTCCGTCCCCGCGCCGGTGGTCAGGTCGAACCAGACCGAGTCGGAAATCCGGCCATTGAACCCCGACGCCGAATCGAAGCGCAGCGGCAGGTTCTGGACCGCCCAGTTGCTCGGCGAGCCGCCAAACGAACTGGTGTCCGTGACGACGTTCATGAACCCATAGTAACTCGAATCGCCCGGGTTGAACGTGAAGCTGCCGATATCGCCGGGGCTGAACAGGAGGTTCGCCTGGCCGAAGTCCGAGTTCTGGCTCGAATAGCCGCCGGCGTCGCTCAGCCAATCCAGTTGATCGAAAGAGACGATCAGCGCCCTGGCGGCGGGCGATGTGAGATGCGCTCCGATGAGGACCAGAGCAACCACGAGAGACAACAACGGACGATTCCGATTCATGACACCATTCCCCTTTCCCGGCTGGACCACAGGTGTGCAACGCCGGACGAACTCACGGCATTCCGCAAAACGGACGTTCGGACTTCCCCGCATGGACACCCCGCCGCTGTGGCGCTTCTCGGTAGCGCGTCTCCAGCATGACTCGACAACAGTCAAACAGCGACTTCCACCGCTACGTGGGCGCTATGTCTCACATATTCCCCCGTTGCGTCAACGATAAAGTTTGCATTTTCTTGCGCGGCCGCCGCGAGCGACTCCGGCCCCACCCTGTATTGCTATCCGTCAGAATCCTCGCGGCTCGAGAAGATTTCTGCCCGGTGGGGCGAGGCTCCGCCGAGCCTCTGCTCGCCGTGGACACGGCGCGGTTTGGATCAAAAAACGAATATGGCTCGGCAGAGCCTCGCCCCACCTTCTTTGGTCGCGGCTCCGCCGCGCTGTGAACAGCTCCAACCCGGAGTGGGGCGCTATCGTTTCGGCTGCTCCGCGGGCGTGGCCGGCGGCGGGACGGGCTTGGAGCCGCCGGTGAAGGGCAGGCCGCCGAGAAGGCCCGGCGTCCAGCGCGGGTCGGAGAGCGGGCCGGTGAGATGGTAGGCGGCGAGGACGTCTTCGAAGATGCCCGTGACCGGCTCCAGCAGGCCGGTGAAGGTGCGGATGAACTCATTGCCGCGCAACACGCGCATCTTGACGATGAAGTCGAGGTCGCCGCCGATGCGCCAGGCGCCGGTGCCAGTGATCAGATGTGGCGCGACCTTGACGGTGGCCGGCTCGTCGCCTTTCGCGCCCGGCAAATAGACATGGCCTTGCGCGATGCTGAAGGTGGTCTCGGCCTCGGTGGCCGACGGGTTGATGATCTTCACCTTGTTCTTGGTCGCGTCGCCGAGCACCTTCGAGAGCCGGCCGAAGAGCGGGACGGACCAGAGGTGGCCGCCGGTGAGGCTGAGCCGGCCGTTGCCGCGGATGGATTCGTTGTCGCCGAAGAGTCCCTCGACGCGGGCGTGGCCGTGCATGGCGCCCTTGACCTGTTTGTAGCCGAAGAGCGTCTCGAGCAGCTCGCCGCACTGGATGTTGTCGCCGTGGAATTCGGCCGCGTAGCGCAACGGCTGCTGGCGCATGTCGAACCGGCCCCACGCCTCCTTGATCTTGCCGCCGTAGAACGCGCCGGCCTGGAAGTTGGTCATCGCGAGCTGCTGGTTGGCGTAGTTGAGCGCGGTAGTGAGTTTGCCCACGCGGAGTTTCCACCACTCCACCTCCGGCGCGTGGAGGATCGCGCTCCAGGTGGTCGCGGCCGGGTTCTTGAAATCCACGAGGCCCTTGACGTCGTTCAACTCCGGGTCCTTGACGAACCGGTAGGGGCTGATCGCGGCGACCACGTTGGTGCCGAGCACTTGCGCGATCTCGACCGGCTGCACCTTGCACTTGTTGACCTCGACGGCGAGCCGCTCGTTGACGCGGTCGAACGTGGCGCGGCTCTCCAGTTTCCCGCTGGGCACCTCCAGCATGAGATAGCTGGCCGCGATCGAGGCCGGGTCGAGCGTGAACACCGCGCCGGCCGCCGCCAGCTTGCCGCCGTTGACGGTGAGCGGGCCGGTCTGCAAGCGGCCCGTGGCGACGCAACGATCCATCTGCCGCCAGTTGCCCTGGATTTTCTTCAGGTCGAACGCCACGGGGCCTTCGGGGTGATACTTTTTCAGGAATTGCCGCGCGCCCTCGCCCAGCGCGGGATCCACCGCCGCGAGATCCAGCGTGCCGGCCAGCTTCGTGCTGAAATCCGACGTGGTGAAGTTGACCTGATACTCGCCCGTGACCTTGCCTTCCGGCCGCTGCACTTTCACGTCGGACAGGGTGAGCGAGTTGTTGGCGAAGGTGAAGCCGCAGTTCATGGCGCTCGCCGGCACGCCGCGCCAGCTCATCGGCCCGCTCTCGAACCGCCCCGCGCTCGCGTGCGAGTCGGCCCGCGGCCAGTTGCCGCGCCACTGGCCGCCGGTGATCGTCGGCGGCCGGGCAAATGAAAACTCGCGTATCGTCGCCACGATGTTGCTCGAGAACATCGGCGCGAGCGACAGGGGATAGACCGTGGAGTTGACTTTGCTGAACAGAAAATCCTGCGTCGTGAGGTGGCAGGTGTAATCGGCCTGGATCACGCCATCGGGCTTCTCCACCAGCCCGTCGGTCAGCGAGAGGACGTCGTTGCGCAACTCGCCGCGCGCCACGGCCCGCCGGATGACGATGCCGCGATAGGCGGCGTCGTCCATCCGCACCACGCCCCCGGTGATGGTCGGATGCGCGGGGTCGGCCTCCGTCCGCAACATCGTGAAGCTCACGTGGGGGTTCTTCTTCCACTCCCAGTGGGCAAGGATGCGCTGCCAGCCCGGCGGCATGAACACCACCAACTGCTTGAGGTCGGCGGTGCTCTCCGCGGTGATCGTGGCCGTCTTCGCGTTGAGATCGTATCGGCCGCCCAGCGTCACCGTGCCGCCCGCGACGGCCAACGCCAGCTTGCCCACGGTCAGCACGCCGTCCTTGAACTCCACGCTCTCGCAGGCCAGCTCGGGCTTCTGGTCGTAGCGCCACGCCGCGAAGCGCGCCTGCACGTCCGCTGAGAAAAAGCCGGCGACCGCCTTCGGGTCCACCACGCCCCGCACGACCGCCCGCGCGGCGCTTTGTTTGAAATCGTAACGGCCGTCCTCCACCGTCCACGCGCCTTCGCCCAGCACAAACTCGATCTTGCTGGCGCGCAGCGTCTGCTCCTCGTAATGCAACCGCGCCCGCAGGCTCTCCAGCCGCCCCCGCGGATGGACCAGCGCGCCCGATTCGATCCGCGCCGTCGCGTCGGCCGCGCCGAGGTCGTTGAGGTCGGCGTCAAAGGTGACCGTCACCAGCGGCGGCTGCTCGCACTTCAACGCGCCCAACTCCGCCTTGATGTCGCGCAGCGTCTTCGCGCGACGCGCGCGTTCCTCGGCCGTCGGCGGCGGCTTCGGCGGGGTGCCCGGTTTCGGCAGGCCCAACTGTCCCTGCAACGACACGCGCAGGCCCAGCAGATTGGCCGCGAGCTGCTCGACTGCGATCGCGTTGTTCTCCTTCAACCGGACCCGGCCGGTCAGGCCGTGGGCCTCGATCCGTTCCGACTTCGGGTCCTGGAAATCCACCGGCACCGACAGCTCGCCGCCTTCCAGCCACAACGAACTGACGCGCGGAACCTCGCCGCGCCATAGGTGGCTGAGATCGAAGCTGAGCGTCACGCGGCCGGCGCGCAGCAGCGGCCGGTCCGGCTCCCGGGCATCGCCGAAGGCCACGTGGCGCGCCGCGAGGCTGAAGGGCAGTTCCAGCCGGATGCGGTCCACACTGGCGGCCACGCCGTTGCGGGCCAGCTCGGCCACCAGCCGGTCGCGCACCGCGCCCGGCACGCCGACGTAATGGAGCCAGGCGTAGCCGCAGACCGCCGCGAGCGCCAGCAGCCACAACGCCAGCCGGAGCAGGAAGAAGAGTCGCCGGATTGTTTTCCAAAGCCACTTCATACGGCGCCAAAACCTTGCGACGAAACCCCGCCGCCAGCAAGCCCAAGTTGCGCTGCGCGCCCCCCGCAAGCTCTAGTTGACAGAGGCCGGGGGCTTGCATAGTGTCTGTCACCCTGCGCGGCTTAGGGAGACAACGACTCCGAACCGCGCGCTGTTTTGCAGCTATTTCAGAGAGAATTGAACGGTTTTTATGAGTGCAACGAGCGCCCCTCCAGCCGGCGACTGTGCGACCACCGGCGTCGCGACCATCAAGGACGCGGTCATCCGCATCGCCGGCAACTCGCAGGATGGCATCCAGACCGTCGGCGAGATGCTCGCCCGCCTGAGCGGCCGCAGCGCGCAGGAGGTCATGACCCACATGACCATCCCGGCCACCATCAGCGGCGGCCCCTCGATCTACCAGGTGCGCATCGGCGCGGAGCAGGTGCTCTCGGCCGGCGATGAGGCGGATGTGCTGGTGGCGTTCTACCAGCATTCCTACGAGGAGCACAAAGTTTCCCTGCGTTCCGGAGGCATCCTGCTCTACGACACCGAGCACGTGAAGCCCAACCTCGCCGACAAGCGTTTCACCTATGTCGGCGTGCCGATGACGGCGCTGACCATCGAGGCCATCGGCGGCAAGGGCCGCGACAAGGGCAAGAACATGTTCCTGCTCGGCCTGATCGCGCGGATGTTCGACCTCGATGTGGCGAAGCTGGAGGCGATGCTCAAGGACTGGGGCGCCAGGCGCGACCCGACCCTCTTGCAGGCCGCCATCAACACCTTCCACGTCGGCTACGGTTACGAAATCGGCCGGCTCTCGCAGACGTTCAAGTTCGTCACCAGCAGCCATAAGGAAGGCCGCGCACAGGTGGTGACGAACGGCAACCAGGCCATCGCCTACGGCCTGCTGGCGGCCGGCGTGCGTTTCGGGGCCGCCTACCCGATCACGCCGTGGAGCTTGATCATGGAGTTGCTGCGCGCCGAGCTGCCGAAATACGGCGGCATCTTCGTGCAGGCCGAGGACGAACTGGCCGCCGTCTGCATGGCCATCGGCGCCAGCTACGGCGGCACGGTCGGCGTGACGGGCAGCAGCGGGCCGGGCCTGTCGTTGAAAAGCGAAGCGCTCGGCTGGGCGGTGATGGCGGAGATTCCGTTGGTGATCGTGGACGTGCAGCGCGGCGGGCCGTCCACGGGACTGGCCACGAAGGTCGAGCAGAGCGACCTCAACCACGCCGTTTACGGCAGCCACGGCGACGCGCCGCGCATCGTCATCGCGCCGTCGAGCGTGGAAGACGCGTTCTACGCAGCGGTCGAGTCGGTGAACCTCGCCCGCGAATACAGTTGTCCCGTGATCCTGATGAGCGACCAGGCCATCGGCACGCGTGTGGAAGCGTGGGATGAACCCGACCTCGACCGGATTGTGCAAGAGATCAAGCCCGACCTGACGCCGCGGGGGCCGGACTTCAAGCCTTACGACGACACACCGACCGGCATCACGCACCACGCGCCGCCGGGCACGTGGATTTCCGACAACTCCTACCCGGTCGTCACCGGCCTCGAACACGACGAACACGGCCATCCGGGCGAAGAGCCTCGTTTCCACATGACGATGACGGCCAAGCGCCGCCGCAAACTGCAGACGCTCGCGGCGAAGCTGCCCGTGCCGGAGGTTTACGGGCCGGGCGAAGGCAACACGCTGCTGGTGGGCTGGGGTTCCACGCAGGGGCCGATCCGCGAGGCGGTGGACAAGGCCCGCGCCGAGGGCGAGAGCTTCTCGGCGGTCAACATCCGTTACATCCACCCGCTGCCGCCGGGACTGGACAAGATTTTCGACGGCTTCAACAACATCTTCGTCGTGGAGTTGAACGACTCCGGCCTCTACGGCTACGGCCAGCTCGCGGGCGTCCTTCGCGCGCGTTACTGCAACCCGCGCATCCGCGGCATCAACAAGACCGACGGCCTCAGCTTCAAGGTCCGTGAGATCCTCGACGCGGCCCGCGCGCTGGCGAAGGAAAAAGTGAATCTCGACTGACCGATGGGAACGCAACCATGAGCAGCAACGTGATCACCGAACCCGCCGCCGCAGCGCCTGCCGCAGCCGC
>JACRKA010000312.1 GCA_016219905.1 Verrucomicrobiota bacterium | reverse complement strand
GCGAGCCGCTTGAGTTGTGTGGCGCCCGGCCAGAACGTCGTATCCTTCATGCCGAGCGGCCTGAAGAGACGCTGGTCGAGGAACTCCTCATACTTCATGCCGCTGACGACCTCGATGATGCGGCCCGCCGTGTTGATGCCCGCATTGGAATACTGATACTTCGTGTCCGGATCGAACTGCAGCGGCGTCATCGCGTAGCCCGCCACGCGCACGGCCAGCGGGAACAGGTCGAGCGTCGGCTGCTCCAGCGCGGACTTGAACGGCAGGCCGCTGGTGTGGCTCAGCACGTTCTTGACGGTGATCGGGTGCTTCGGCTTTTTCAGCAGCACGTGATCCGCGTCCTGCTCGACCACCAGCCATTGGTTGGTGAACTCCGGCAGATACTTCTCCACCGGGTCGCTCACGTTCACCTTGCCTTCGTCCACGAGGATCATCAGCGTGGCGGCCGTGATCGGCTTGGATTGCGACGCGATCCAGAACAGGCAGTCGGTGCGCATCCGCTTTTTCGCCGCGATGTCCATCCAGCCGACGGCCTCGAGGTCGAGGATCTTGTCCGGCGATGCCGCGAGCGTCACCGCGCCGGCCAGCGTGTGGTTGTCCACGAACGGTTGCAGGACGGGGGCGATCTTCGGCGGCGCGGCCGCTTGCGCAGCGGTGGTGCCAATGATGAACGCTGCAAACAGCAGCGCAGCGAGATGAGACGTGGCCCGGTTTTGTTGCATGGTTTTCACAGAGGCTCAGATATTCCACGGCACGCGCATGGCGCGGGACAGGAAACGACTGGCGGTGTCGTCGTCGGTGAACCGTTCGCGCGCCGGGTCCCACCGGAGCTTGCGGCCCAGCCGCAGGCAGAGGTTCGCGCAATGGGCCGCGGTGTGGCATCGCTGCGCCAGTTCGGGATGCGACGCCGTCAGCCGGCGGGTCTTGATGCAGTCGAGGAAATTGCGCACATGGTCGTTCATGTTCGACCAGTCCACCCGCGGCGCCTGGCCGCGGAGGAGGGAAGCGGGTTCGGCGGTGATCTCGCCCGCATCGGAGATCTGCACCCAGCCTTCGTCGCCGTCGAAACGGACGCCTTTCGGGCCGGAGTTCATGACGATGCGCACGCCGTCGGCGTAGCGCGCCTGCACGTTGACCACGAACGGCACGTTGGCGAAACCGCCCGGCTCGGGCCAGACCGCGTCGCCTTCAAACTCGACCGGGCCGGAGAACTCGCTGTTGTGCGCCCACTGCGCGATGTCGAGATAGTGCGGCCCCATGTCCACGATCGGTCCCGCGCTGGTGTCCCAGGTGTTGCGCCAGAGAGCGACACGCAGTTTTGAATAAGGCGCCCACGGGGCCTGGCCCAGCCACCGGTCGTAGTCGAACACCTCCGGGTCGGGTGCGGGTTCGGGCGTGGCGACACCGTTGCCGCCCCAGGGGCCGAACGACATCGTGATGGCGCGAAGACAGCCCACCATCCCGCCCTTGACGCCCTCGGCCACGAACCGGTAGGCGCTGTTGGAGCGGCGTTGCGTGCCGCACTGCCAGACGGTGCCGAAGCGTTTCATCGTCTCCACCAGCTCGCGCCCCTCGCCGATGGTCAGGCAAAACGGTTTCTCGCAATACACGTCCTTGCCGGCCCGCGCGGCGAGGATGGACAACACCGCGTGCCAGCGGTCGCCCGTGCCGATGAGGACGGCATCAATGTCCTTCCGCGCGAAGATCTCCTCGTGGAACCGCGTCGCGACGCAATCCTGGTTGCGATAAAACTCGTCCACCAGTTTTTTGCCGCGCGCGCGGCGATCCGCGAAACAGTCGCACACGGCGACGCACTGCGCGTCTTTCTGCTGGAGAAAATGGCCGAGGTTGCTGGTGTTGCGATTGCCCAGGCCGATGACCGCCAGCGTGAGGCGGCTGGCGGGAGCCGCGGCGCCGTCCTTGCCCAACGCAGCAGCGGGAATGATGGACGGAGCGACCGCGAGCGCGGCCATGGACTTGAGGAAGGCGCGGCGCGTGGGGCGTTGACGCGCCAGAAGTGGAGTCGGTCGTTTCATGCCGTGGCGTTTGTTTCGCCGCGCGGCCCTCATGCCACGATGACGCGCCTCCTGTCAACACGCCGCTGCGGGCCAAGGACGGCGAGCGGGACTGGCCGCCAAGCAGGGAGGATTAAGGAGCCAAACCCTGTCGGCGGCCAGCCCGTCGCCTGAGACTGAGCCACACCGGGCCGGGCAGCAACGCGGGCCGTGTCCCGCGTTCCCCCCGGCATTCACCAAGCTGACGGCACGCAGCATAGGCGAGCGGGGTGATTTCGAGCAGTCAGGGGGTTTCGGTTTCTTGCCTCAGGCAAAACCCCGCGCAGGCCTTCAGGGAATCCCCGATGCCGATCACACGCGTGCCGCAGCGCCGGGTTGAACTCCGTTGGACAGAGGGCAGGCAACGACCATCGAAGCGCGGGTCACTTCCGCTTCTCGTCCTTGAACAGCTTGAACTCCACGCTGTCCACGAGCGCTTCCCAGCTCGCTTCGATGATGTTGTCGTTGACGCCCACCGTGCCCCAGATGTCGGTGCCGTCGGTGGACTCGATGATGACGCGCGTCTTGGCCGCCGTGCCGGTGCCGCCGTCGAGGATGCGGACCTGGTAGTCCACCAGCCGCACCTGCTGGATGGCCGGATAGAACTTCACCAGCGCGGCGCGCAGCGCCTTGTCGAGCGCATTGACCGGGCCGTCGCCCTCGGCAACGGTGTGCTCGACCTTGCCGCCCACCTTGAGCTTCACGCTGGCTTCGACGACGTCGTGGCCGTCGTGGCCGTGCTTGTCCATGATCACCCGGTAGCCGAGCAACTCGAAGAACGGCTTGTGCCGCTTGAGCAGCTTCTGCACGAGCAACTGGAACGACGCGTCGGCCGCCTCGAACTCGTAGCCGCGGTGCTCCAGCTCCTTGAGCTGCTTGAGGATGTCGCGCAACTCCGGCGTGTCCTTGCGCAGTTCCACGCCCAACTCCTGCGCCTTCATGAAGACGTTGCTGCGGCCGCTCAACTCGCTCACCAGCACACGCCGGCGGTTGCCGACCGATTCCGGGTCGAGATGCTCGTAGCTGCGGGCGACCTTCTCGACCGCGTTGACGTGGATGCCGCCCTTGTGGGCGAACGCCGTTGCGCCCACGAACGGCTGGCGGATGTCGTGCCGCACGTTGGCCAGGTCGTCCACAAACAGGCTCAGTTCGCGCAGATGCTTCAGGTTCTCGCGCGGGACGCACGGGATGCCCATCTTGAGCACGAGGTTGGCGATCACCGTGGTGATGTTGCAATTGCCGGTGCGCTCGCCGTAGCCGTTGACCGTCCCCTGCACCTGCACCGCGCCCTGCTCGACGGCGGCGAGCGCGTTGGCGACGCCGAGGCCGCAATCGTTGTGCGTGTGGATGCCGAGCGGGGTGTGAAGCTGCCGCTTCACCTCGGCGACGATGCGCGCCACGTCGCCCGGCATCGTGCCGCCGTTCGTGTCGCAAAGCACCAGCGCGTCCGCGCCGGCGTCCTGCGCGGCGCGCAGCGTCCGCAGCGCGTAGTCCGGGTCGTCCTTGTAGCCGTCGAAGAAATGCTCGGCGTCGTAGAAGACCTCTTTGCCGCGCTCTTTGAAGTAGCGCACGCTGTCGGCGATCATCGCGAGGTTCTCCTCCAGCGTCGTGCGGATGACCTCGCGGACGTGGAGCGACCACGTCTTGCCAACGAGCGTGACGACGGGTGTGTGGGCCTCGACGAGCGCCTGGATGTTCGGGTCGCGCGAGCAGACGTCCTTCGCCCGGCGCGTGCTGCCGAACGCGGCGACCTTCGCGTGGCGGAACTTGCGGTGGCGCGCCGCGGTGAAGAACTCCATGTCCTTCGGGTTGGACCCCGGCCAGCCGCCTTCGATGTAGTGGACGCCGAACGCGTCCAGCCGTTCCGCGATGCGGAGCTTGTCGGGGCTGGAGAAAGAAATCCCCTCGCCCTGCGTGCCGTCACGCAGCGTCGTGTCATAGATGGTCACTCGCGGATTCATGAGAACGGAGTGGAGGGTATTGGTTTTCGCGGGGATGGTCAAGTTGACCTCGCATGCTGTCGCGTCCTAACTCGCGTCCGCGCCGCCCCGGCCGCGTGTGCGATGGCTGCTCGATCGCGCTCACGGGCGGGACGCTGTTCTACGAGGTCGTCGGCGAAGGGCGGCTGGGGAAGCTGAAGGAGATGCTGCCGTTCTGAGGGCAACAGGAGGTTTGTAGTAGCGCGCGCAAGAGGTCATCTGGAAGACGCACCAACCATTCGACAGCTCCGTAGGAGCATCATGTTTATAGCCAACAATATCAAGAGAACGCCAAGCTCCGTAGGAGCGGCATGTGGCGGTCGCGGAGACGATTGACTCTGCACGTGTCGCTCCTACGGAGCTT
>JACRKA010000314.1 GCA_016219905.1 Verrucomicrobiota bacterium | reverse complement strand
TGCAGGCCGGGCCACCCCGCTCGGCCATCCGGGCGAAGCATCCGCTCGACGTGAATCGGAACTGGTCGAAGCCGGACAAGGAATGTGCCGGCGTATTCCGCCACATTCTGGTGGGCCACAGGTCGCCGCTGGCGTTTGAGTTTACCGCCGAGGAGAGTCGCAAGTATGTCGTGGCACTCGGCCTGATCGAAGGCTGGCATCCAGAGGCGGGGAAACGACCGCTCGAAATCCGTATCGAGGACAAGCCGGTCCGTACCGTGGATCTCGTCAAGGAATACGGCCGCAACACACCGGTCGTCCTCACGTTTCCAGCCGAAGATGCCAACGGCGACGGCCACCTCGACATCGCCGTTCATCCCGTGAAAGGCGCGCCGGACCAAAGCCCGGTCCTGAGCGGCCTCTGGATTTTCTCCGCCGACGCCGCGCCCGATGCTGCCGCGATTCTCAGCGGCAAAGCGGCCCCCGCAGCCCTCGCCTTAGTGGATGCCAATCACCTGCCCGCCGCGCCGCGCCCGCTGACGCTCATCTGGGACTTGGGCACGCTCGGCCCCGGCCAACAATCCGAGCTTCTGATCGCCGTGCCGCAGGGCGCGCAGGCAAAGAGCGCCGGCGTTTCGTATGACGCGAAGTCGGAGTTGGACCGCGCCATCGCTTTTTGGGAAAAGGCGGACCTGCCCTACGACCGGATCCAAGTCGCCGATCCTGCCGTGCAGTCGCTGCTCGACTCGTGCATCCGCAACATCTGGCAGGCGCGCGAGATCAAAAACGGCCTGCCCGCGTTCCAGGTCGGGCCGACCTGCTATCGCGGCCTGTGGGTCGTGGACGGCTCGTTCATCCTGGAAGCCGCCGCCATGCTGGGCCGCACGGACGAAGCGCGGCGCGGGATTGATTACCTGATGAGTTTCCAGCGGCCCGACGGCGGGTTCATGTTGATTGACAAGCACTGGAAGGAAACCGGCATCGTGCTCTGGGCCGTGACGCATCACGCGCGGCTCACCGGCGACAAGGCGTGGCTGGAGGCGATGTGGCCGAAGCTGGAGCGCGGGTTCGCGTTCATCCGCGAGATGCGCCGACAGGCGTCGGCAGACCCGGCTGCGCCGAGCGCGGGGCTGATCCCGATCGGTTTCAGCGATGGCGGCCTGAGCGGCCCCGCCCACGAATACACCAATATCTATTGGACGATGGTCGGCCTGCGCGCGGCGGTCGAGGCAGCGGAGTGGCTCGGCAAGCGCGAGCATGCGGCCATCTGGCGGCGCGAATACAACGACTTCATGGCGGTGTTTTGCCGCGCGGCGGCGCGCGACATGCGCGCCGACGGGCGTGGCAACCGTTGCCTGCCGATCGTGATGAACGCCCCGGCCGACTTGCCGGCGCAAAAGGCGCAGTGGGCGTTCCTGCATGCCATCCATCCCGGCGGGGTGTTCGCAGCCGACGATGCGCTGGTGCGCGGCAACATGGCGATGCTCCGCGCCAACGAATGCGAGGGCCTCGTGTTCGACACGGGCTGGTTGAAGGAGGGCCTCTGGAATTACTTCGGCTCGTTCTACGGCCACGCGTGGCTCTGGCTCGGCGACGGGCGCAAGGCCGCCGACACGCTCTACGCGTTCGGCAACCACGCCTCGCCGTTGCTCTGCTGGCGCGAGGAGCACATGCCGCTCGGCAAGGGCGACAAGGTCGTCGGCGACATGCCGCACAACTGGGCCAGCGCGGAGTTCATCCGCCTGACCCTGCACCTGCTCGCGCTCGACCGCGGCGATGAACTGCATTTGCTTGAGGGCCTGCCGCGCCAGTGGCTTCGTCCCGACGCGGTGACGTGGCTCAACGGCGTGATCACGCCGTTCGGCCCGCTGACGATGGAGTTGAACGTCGCGCGCGACGGCGGGCGCGCGCGGCTGACCGTGCAGCCGCTCCGCTCCGCACGCGGCTGCAAACGCCTCGTCGTCCACCTGCCCGGCGGCGGCACCCAGGAACTGGCACCGGCGAAGACGAACAGGCTGGAATTCTCCACGGGCAGCATGTGAAATGGGTGGCGTGACAACCGGCCGTTTTTCACCGACACACATCCGCTCCATCGAGGTGGAGCCGCTGGACATTCCATTGCTCGCGCCCTTCGGCATCTCGCGCGGCGCGCAGGCGGTCGCCCACAACGTGCTCGTGACCATCGAACTGGCCGACGGCGCGCGCGGCTACGGCGAAGGCGCGCCGTTTCAGGCCTACAACGGCGAGACTCAATCCGCCGCGCTCGCTGCGCTCCGCGAGGCGCGCGCCTGGCTGCCCGGCCGCGCTGCGAGCGACTGGCGCTCGCTGGCTGAGGAATTCCGCAAGCGCGGTGGCGCAGCCTGCGGCGCGGCGCAGTGCGCGATGGAGATGGCGCTGCTCGACGCGCTCACGCGCCGTGAGGGCGTGCCACTGTGGAAGTTCTTCGGCGGCGCAGGCGCGGAACTGGAAACCGACATGACCGTGACGACCGGCTCACCGCAAGAGGCCACCACGGCCGCTCGCGCCATCGCCGCGCGCGGCATCCGCACCATCAAGGTCAAGATCGGCGGCCCCGCCGGCCCCGCGCACGACCTCGCGCGCATTGTCGCCATTCACGAGGTCGCGCCGGACGCGCCGCTTATCCTCGACGGCAACGCAGCTTTGTCGCGCGCCGAAGCGCGCGAACTGGCGCGCGGGCTGAAGGACCGCGGAATCGCCCCCGCGCTGCTCGAACAATGGCTCGCGAAGGGCGACCTCGACGGCCTGCGCGCGCTCGGCGAGGAAACCGGCTGGCTCGTGGCGGCAGATGAGAGCGTGTGTTCGGCCCGCGACGCACAACTCATCGCGGAAAAGCGGGCGGCGCACGTTGTCAACATCAAGCTCATGAAGGCTGGCATCGCGGTGGCGCTCGACATCGTCCGCGTGGCGCGCGAGGCGGGCCTCGGCCTGATGATCGGCGGCAATCTGGAGTCCATCCTTGCGATGACGACTTCGGCGTGTTTCGCGGCGGGACTGGGCGGATTCCGGTTCGCCGACCTCGACACACCGTTGTTCCTGGCAGAAAACCCGTTTGAGGGCGGCTACACGCTGGACGGCGGGCGCATCTCGGTCGCGCACATCACCGCGGGCCACGGCGTGACGCCGCGTTGAGCACGTGAGGTCCGGCTATCGCTTCCAGCGTTCGTAGAGCTTCTCGATCTGCGCGGCGCTGGCCTTGCCGTCCCACACCGCGACGCCATAGCGAAGCTCCAGTGGCGAGCCGGCCTTGAGTTGGAACGGCTCCTTCCAGAGATTCAATGTCGCGGACAGATACGCGAAGTGTGTTGTCATCGTGAACAGCCGCGATGGATGGCGCAGGTTGGACGGATGGTCGAAGATCGCGACCGTGACGGGCTTCTCGCCGGCCGGCGCGGAATACGCGCCCCACTTGGCCGCGACGAGCCGCTCCTCGCCGCGCACGACCTCGCCCGGCGTGCCGGCGGCGTTGAGGTGCTCGCCGACCTTGTCCATCGTCGTCACGAACCGCGCGCCAAGGCCGTAGTAATGGCTGCCGGTGAGCGTGACCGCATCCTTGCCCGGCGGCGTCGTGAGCCGGCTGCGCCATGTCAACAACGTCGCGGGCAGTCCGGCATCGGCGTGGACTCTTACCGCGCGCTCTTCGCAAAGCGCGACTTTGCCATCCGGCATGACCCAGTCGAGCTGCTGCGTGAACTCCGCCGCCGTCGCGCCCGCCGTCGGGCCGTCGAGCCGCCGCTGGATCTGTTTCCCGCCCTTGTCGGTCTCGATCCAGAAGCTGACGCCCTCGACGCCGATCGCGACCATCAACCCGTGATGGTGTTTGTGGTCGGCGGGCGAATCGCGCAGCACGGCGACACCGCCCGGCGAGTAAAGCTGCGCGGCGTAGGGCTTGAACGGCACGCCGGCGAAGCGGTATTCCAGCAGCGGCTTGCCGGCGGTCGTGGCGATCTTGATGGTGGATGAGTCCTTCGCCGCGGCGAGGGATTGCGCGACGCTTTCGGGCGCTGGCGCAAACGCGCCGACGACGATGAGACCCAGGACGAGGCAACGAGAG
The DNA here is from genome assembly GCA_016219905.1 of Verrucomicrobiota bacterium. Lineage (GTDB taxonomy): Bacteria > Verrucomicrobiota > Verrucomicrobiia > CAIQCK01 > CAIQCK01 > JACRKA01. The sequence goes on along the minus strand of JACRKA010000314.1, from coordinate 5,469 downwards.
GACATGAGTTTCATGGTTTGGAGGATGATTCCTGGTTTCACGGCATCAATACACCAGCACGAACCCGCCGTCGGGCCGGGCAAATCCCGTCAGCAAACTCCACGTCGGCACGCTGTCGGCGCGGCCGTTCACAGCAGGACGGCCCGTGCGGTCGTAGAGCTGCCACGCCAGCGAGCCGCCCCTGGCCCAGCCGCTGCCCTCGACCCACGCGAACAACGTCTCACCGGCCGCGCTGGCAACGACCAGCGGATGTTTGCGCTTGGCGCCATCGCCCGGCGCGGCGGTCGGCTTGGAAACCTTCGCCGTTCCGGACTCGACCTTTGCGAAATAGACCTGCCCCTGGGTTTCCCACGCGGCGGTCACTCCCGCGCCGCCTTCGGTGAACGACTCGCTGCTCATCGGGCAGCGGTTGACGCTCCACTTGTGGATCGTGCCGCCGTCGAACTGCCCGCCGTGGTCGCGCGACACCAGCAACGCCATGTCGCGGTCCGAACCGCCCGCCGAGTTGCGGTAGAGCAGATACAGCGCGCCCGCCCGGTCCACGAACGCGCGCATCGAGCAGCACGGGCACGCCCCGGCCGGCTTGGGCGCGACCGCGCGCTCGCGCTCGAACACGCGGCCGTCGTCGCCGGAGCGCGCGAGCACGACCATGCGCTGCGTCTCGCCCTCGCTCGCACCGCGCGCGTGCCACGCCACGAAGACGCGCCCGTCCTTGTCCGCCGCCACCGTGCCGCCACCGTCCAGCCCGCCGGCCCACGTCGCGAGATTGCGCTGGGCTTCGAACGCGTTGCCCGCGTCGTTCAACCGCGCGTAGAGCATCGGCCCGCCGCCGCCCGGCCCTTTCGGCTCGGCGGCCTGCGAAACGTTCCACGCGACGTGCGCCCGCCCGCCGCGGCCCAGCGCCAACTGCCCGCCGCGGATCGTGCCGGTGGCCACCGCGCTGCCGGCCTGGCTGTTGACGCGGACCGGCTTGGAGAAACCGTCCCGCCCCGGCTCGCGCCGGACGTAGAACAAGTCGCCCGCGCGCGGCTCGCCTTTGAAGTAGATGAGATGCACGACGCCGCGCGCGTCCACGGCGGCCTGCGGCTGGATGCCGCCGTCAGGCGCGCGCAACAGCTCGACGCCGGCCGCGTGCGACAGCGGCAGCGTTGTGAACAAGGCGGCTAGCGCGAGCGCGCCGCTCCGAAACGGTCGTCTGCGTTGTAGTCGTTTCATCATGGTTCCCCCGGTGACTGCTTTGCGGTCAAAAAAACTTCAGATACGGCAAACCCTTCGCCTCGCGCCAGAGCAGCAGCGCCAGTTCGCGCGCGTGGTAGTCGCCCCACATCGAGGACTCGCCGCGCGGAATCTTCGAGCCGCGCGGCACGTAGTCCCATCCGTTCGGCCGATGATAGATCGAGTGGAGCAACAGCCCTTGATGTTCCGGCTTCGTGGAGAGATACGGCTCGTCGAAGATCGTGTTCGCGATGGTCAGCCCAGCCTGCCAGTAACGCGCACCGTCGCTGCCGCCAAGATACTTGCCGAGCCGCAGCAATCCCTGCGCCGCGATGGCGGCGGCGGAGCTGTCCACCGGCTCGTGATCGTTGAACGGATCGGCGGGCTTCTTGAGATAGTTGCCAAGCTTCACCAGCCCCGGCGCGCCCGTGTCCCAGTAAGGCACGCCGTCGCTCGGCGTGTTCTCGATATAGAAATCCGCCGTCGCCTGCGCCGCGGCCCGCATCATCGCAGCCACCGGGTCGCGCGCGCTGCCGTAGCGGGCTTGCGGCTCGCGGTGCGGCGTCTCACGCAACAGCATCGGCTCAGGCTCCGGCGGCGTCCATGCCTCGAACTCCTCCTCCGGCCGCGACGCGATGAACTCCAGTTGTTCGGCGAAACCGCAGAGGACCCACGCCAGGCCGCGCGTCCACGTCGAGAACGGCGAGTAACCCTGCTGCGTGCCGGGGCAGCGATAGTTGCCGTCGTTGACGTTGAAGATGCTCTCGTGCGCCACACGGCCGCGCACGTCGTAGGCGTCGCGTCTCTCGCCGTAATAGACATTGAACGTCGCCGTCGTGTCCGCGTGCTCGACCAGCCGCGCCAGCAGCGAAATCTTCCTGTCCCCCTCGCCCATCAGCACGTGGCCAAGCTGGTGGGCCAGCGCCAGCGCGCGCAGCGAGCGGATCGTGTCGGCGAACAACGAGTGCGGGCCGTTGAAGGTGTAGATGTAACCGCGCTCGCGCGTCTTGCCGCTGAGCCGGGTTGCGCACGCCGGCGAGATCTTCGTCCACCGCGCCGCCTGCACCGCGCCGGAGACCTTTAGCGCCAACTCGTAGAAGTTCCGCTCCCACTGGTTGAACCCGATCCGGTCCTCGCGCATCAGGCGCAGGAGGTTGCCGTAAGTGGAGACGTTGTTGAAGCCGTGGTCGTGGACACCGATGTGGCTGACGTGCGTCGCCATGAACTCCACCGTCTTGCGCCAGCCGAGGTCGAGGAACCGCTCCTCGCCGGTGGCGTCGTATTGCAGGACCGCCGAGCCGAACTGGAACCCCTGCGTCCACTCCGTCCAGCCGCGCGTGGCGTAGCGGCCCGCCACCGTGAACACCGGCGTGCATTTCGCCGGGTCCCACGCGCGCTCGATGGCGAGGATTTTCTGGGCGGAAAGCCCGAAGAGCCGTTCGAGCTTCGGCAACAGCTTCTTCGGCGTCAGCGCGTTGTTGACCTTGATCATAGAGAGGAATCACCCTCGCCACGGGCGTGCGCGGTCCTTGATGCGGGCGAGGATGCGCTTGGCGGTCTGCACGTCGTCGGCGATCTCGAAGTCGAACATGCCGGCGAGGATGAAGTCCGCGCCATTCTTGAACGCATACTCGAAGGCGTCGCGCGGCGGGATGGCGCCGGCGGCCATCACCTTGAAGGCGATCCACTGTTGCTTGACGGCGCTCATCAACTGCGCGGTCTCCTCCGGCTTGGCGCACCAGTAGCCGTTCGGCGTCTCCGCGCACGCCCACGGTGTGGTGTGGTCAATCTGCTCGGGGCGCGGCGCGCTGGCATATTGCAGGTGGTGGAAGGTCTTGAGGTAGAAATCGCACGGCAGCTTGGCCGCTTCGCACGCTTTCAACGACGCGATGTTGTGCATGCCGATGCCGGACGGCAGGTTGGTGGCTTTCAAGATGTCCACGAACTTGGCGACCATCGCGAACTTGCCGGCGTGGATCAGCGGGTCGGTGGTCGCGCCGTGGACATACAGGGCGTCCACGCCGTGGTCCACCAGCGACTGGACGGTGCGCGTGAATCCGTCCACGTCCTTGGCGTCGCCGGGCGACGGCGCGACGATCCACTTCATCTTGCCGCCTTCCTTGTCGCGATACTGGGTGAACAGCTTCACGACCCGTTCCTCGTGGTGGGTCATGAACGCGGTGATGCCCTGCGCCTCGGCCTCCTTGAACGTCTCCAGCACCTTCTCGTCGGTGTTGTAGCGGCGGCCCAGCGCCCGGACGAAGTTCAGGTCGCGGGCGTGGATGTGGTGGGTGATGATGTTCGTGCCGAGGATGAGCCGCGAAATCTCCAGCCCGCCGAGTTTGCCTTTGGGCAGGGCGTCCTTGTCCGCGGCGTTCGCGGGCGCTTCGGATTTTGCCGCGACGCGCATCGGTGACACCGCGCCGGCGGCGACAGCGCCGAGGATGGAGTTGGAGATGAATTCTCGGCGGGAGAGCGGGTGCGTCATGATGATTTCCTTTGCCGCGAAGTGTATCAGCCCCGCTGTCAGGGTCAACGGCGGCGGAGGCATGGCCCAAGAACGTGGGGCGGTCGAAAGAAAGGAGTCCTCACGCTCCGCGTGAAAATCATATTCGAAATCATCACGCGGAGCGTGATGACTACTTCGGCTCAGAGACTGTCCACAAACTTCTGCATCGCGTCCTGCTGGCGGGTGATGGACTCGACCAGTTTGAACTGCGTGCGGCAGCGGTCGAGGTTGTGGTGCGGGCGATGGACGCGGAAGTATTTGTCGCCGTTGAGGAAGTCGGTCAGGAACCGGATGCCGATGGTGAACGTGATCAGCTTGCCGGAAAAGGCGAGCTGCGATTTCTCTGCGGGCGTCAGGAACGCCCCGGCGGCGGTGAGGTAGCCGCGCGCGAGGGATTCGAAGATCGGCATGTTCATCTCGACCTTGGAGAGGTCCAGTTCGTCCTCGACGGTGGGGCTGGTGGTGGTGCGGACCATGTCGCCGAAGTCGTAATGCACCAGGCCGGGCATGACGGTGTCCAAGTCCACGACGCACATCGCCTTGCCGGTGACGACATCCATCATGACGTTGTTGAACTTCGTGTCGTTGTGGGTGACGCGCTCGGGGAGTTCGCCGCGGGCGAGCGCGCCGAGCAGCACGTCCACGATCGGCTCCTGCGCGAGGGCGAACTTGATCTCCTTCGCGGCGTCCTTGGCGCGGTTGTAGTGGTCGGCTTGGATTGCTTGCTGGAGTGCGGCGAACCGTTTGCGGGTGTTGTGAAAATCCGGGATGGTCTCGTGCAGCCGCTCGCCCGGCAGGTCCGCCAGCAGCCGTTGGAACTGGCCGAAGGCGAAGCCGGCCTCGGCGGCTTGTTCGGGCGTCTGCACCGCCTCGTAGGTCTGGAGGCCCTCGATGAACACAAACGTCCGCCAGAAGTCACCCGACCGCGTCCGGTAGAACGAATGGCCGGTGCGTGTCGGCACGACGGTGACCGCGCGGCGGGTGATGTCGCCCGCGCGCTCGGCGACGAGCTTGTCGCGCAAGTGGGTGGTGACGCGCATGACGTTTTCCATCACGGCGTCGGGGTGCTTGAATACGTTCTGGTTGATCTTCTGGTGGATGTAGCGGACGCGAGTGCCGCCCTGGTCGTAGGTGGCGGTGTAGGTCTCGTTGATGTGCCCGATCTTGCACGGCTCGGCGTGGAGGATTTCGCCGTAGATCTGGAACTTCTTCGAAACGACCTGGAGTTCGTGTTCCTGGTAGAGGGCCATAGGTCGCGCCGGCGGCCGGCGCGACGCGTTACTGCCAGAGATTGGGATGCCGTGCAAACCAAAACCGTCCGCTCGCGGTCAGGTCAGACCCCTTCACGTCATCTCGCTTCCAGCAGCTTTCGCAGTGCCGCCGTCAACACACCCTCCACCTCCGGTGCGACGTCGGAGACGCGGGGGCTGGTTTCGTAGCCGCCTTCCTCGTAAGCCTTCGCCGTGCCGATGTAGCCGGGGCCGTATTCGCCATACGCCGCCATCGCGACGTGGAGGTCGGGACGCATCTTCTTGGCAGCGAGTTGATACTCGACGAACAACTCGCCCGGCATGTGCAACACACGCGCGTCGCCGACGGCCAGCATTGCGACGTCTATCTTGTGCCCGCTCTTGCAGCGCACCAACCACGCGAGCTTGTCGGCGGCGCCCTGCGACACTTTCGGCTCGGCCACCTTCGCCACATCAGCCCGCAGTTTCACCTCGTCGAGATGGCCCGCCAGCGGC
>JACRKA010000320.1 GCA_016219905.1 Verrucomicrobiota bacterium | reverse complement strand
GCTCGTCTATACGCGCTACTCAGGCACTTTTGAACTCTTCGCTCGTGCTGCGGCCAAGAGCGAGTTCGAGAAGCTCAAGCAGCTTCTTGGTGTGACATCGAAAGACCAACTTGTGGAGAAGATCAACCAAGGGATTGAGAAGTTCCGCGTGAACACATGGCAAGTGTTTACTTACGGGGATGCAAACCTCAACCACCTGCTTGGTCTTGACCAGCTTGACTCGTTGAATTGACCGTAGTAGCGGACTGAGAAGCAGCTTAACGAGTGGCGCAGGTGCCGGCTTCGGCGTGTTTGATCTGTGCGCGGCGGCGGTTGAGGAACACGATTCGTTGCCGCACGGTCATGGCGGCCAACTCGCGGCCGGTTTCAATGCGCCACGCACGCGACGCTTCGACGGCGTCAAATCGTTTCTTCTTCCGTTCCATAAATCAACTCCAACGGGCTGACAATACGCACCGGCGGGTAGCCTTGCAAGAGGTTGACGCCGTTGAATGCCGTCTCGCGCCTGAGGTTGGCGAGGTGGCGGTAGTTCCAACTCACGACGATGCCGATCTCGTGGGTAACGGCGATGGCCACATGGCGGGCATCGTCGGCATAGTCGGCCGAAACCACCTTATGTTTGAGGTAGGTTTGGGCCAGTTCTTCCGCCTCCTCGGTGAGGGGCAAGACCATGTCGCTGTGGGTGAAGGTGTCGCGCAGAAGCTGCCGCACTCTTTCAGGGGCTTTGGCGATTTCCAAGTCAACCACGACGGAACTGACAAATTGCCAACGGCCCTGTTCCATCTGGCTCCAAAGCTCGCGGGTGGCGTCGCGGAACTCGTCGTCGAAATAGCCGCCCAGCACCGAACTGTCGAGATAAAGCGCGGTGGCTTTCATCGCAGCGAGCGTAGCACCACCGGCCGCAGCGAAGCGAGCATGTTCGGGCGATGCGGTGAAGGGAGAGGGCCGTCCAGCGACGCGATTGGCAGCGGGCGGTCAACTGGCCACGGAGATTTTGCTGCGCGTTGCAGCGGGGCGGCGTATGCTGCGGCCAGCACCATGAAACGTATCCTTGCCGTTTCTCTTGCCGCTCTGCTGTTCTCACCACTGCCCACTCTCCGCGCCGCCGAATTCAAAGCCGACACCGCGGTTAAAGACGCCTCCGGCAAGTTCATCCACGAGGCCGTCTGGCGTTACCTCTTCACCCATGCCGTGGAGCAAGTCGGCCAGCCGGTGCCGCACGACCCGAACTGCGTGAAGAACCTGCGCTCGACGCCCAAGCCGGCCACGAAGAAGAAATGAAATCCGATCTGCCTTTCACTCTCCGCGCGTTGCGGGGATTTGTGCGCCGCATAGCAAGCGGCCTGGTGGTCGTAACGCGGGCACTCCTGCCCGCGCGGTTCGGCGAGCATTGCAACTTCGCGGGCAGGAGTGCCCGCGTTACTTTGGTTGCGCTACTGGAAGACGGGGTGTCCATGAAGCTCATTCTCACTCTCGTATTTTCCGCGCTCCTTTGCGGCAATTCCTTCGCCGCGCCCGCGATGGCTCAGCGCAGCGAAATTGTCATTCCCGCGGGCGATCTGGCTGCGGGAGAGCAGATGGCCGACGCGCCGACGGCGGGCAAATGGTGGCTGAACCGAAACGCGAAGGATTGGGGCGCGCGGGACGGCACCATCCTCATGGCGGGCCAGCCGAGCGAGCAGTTGCACAAGCCCGATGGCCTCTGGCAGGTGATTCCGATGTTCCGCTTCGTGCCCTACCGTGTGCCGGAGCTGGTTGTCGCGCCGAAGGTGACGGGCTGGTATCGCATTCACGTCGGCTTGTATGGCGACGAAATCGAAGTGTGGAGCACGCCGCATCTGCTGGGCAAACTGTCCGGCGAACCATTCCCGGAGTATTTGCAGGCACCGCGCGGCGCGACGAGCCGCGTTGCCGAGGCGTATTGGAAGGCCGCGGACCTCACGGGCAAGAGCATTCACATCCTGCAACCTTACGCACCGATGGCGCACAAGGGCGCCGGCTGGATGGGAGGCATCTCGCACATCCGTCTTGTGCCGATGAGCGAACAGGATGTCGCCGCGGCGAAGCACGAGATCGAGCTGCCGCCGATGGAGCAGCGCCTTTTTGCGATGCTCGACGTCGTTGACGAAATCTTTTGGAACGGCACCGCCGAGACCGAGCAGGACATTCACGCGATGATCTGGCGGCATCAGCAGGCGGGCTTCGGCCGCATCTACTGGCGGTGCTTTGGCACGTGCCTCGATAATTCGCCCGCCGTGCCCGCCGCCGCGCCGCGCTGGAGCGACCAGGACGAAGTGGAGTGGAAGAAAAAGAACCACTGCGTCGCGGGCTGGAACGAATACTTCGGCCTTGCGCGCCGCTTCGATCCGCTGAAGGTCGCCGTCAAGTATGGCCGCACGATCGGCGCGGACGTTCACGCGATGGTGCGCCTGACCAATTTCAACCGCCCGCCGTATGCCAACTTCTGGCACGATCACCCGGAGTTTCGCGCGCAGATGCTCGTCTCGAAAAGGGATCAGACGGGCAGGCGCATCCCCGTGCAGCCCTACCGGCGCACGCCGTATTCGCGCGTGTTGAGCTTCGCGTATCCCGAGGTGCGCACGTTCTACGTCAGCTTTTTGAAACAGATCGCCTCCACCGGCACGAAGGGGATCCTGCTCGACATGCTGCGGCATCCGCCCATCGCCGGCTACGAGCCGATCGTCGCCGAGGCGTTCAAAACGAAATACGGCAAGGACATGGAGCCGCTGGACGTTTACCACGACCCGCAGATCCAGGAGCTGTTTTCGGAATATCTTCGCGCCTTCCTCGTCGAGCTGCGCCAGGCCGTCGGCAACGACATCGAAATCGCCGTGCGTTGTCGCGGCCCCGAGGCGTTCGGCTTGCGCGGCAAGGAGTTCATCGAAGCCGGGCTGATCAACACCATCGTGGACGCACACTGGTATAGCGGCAACGGCCCGCGCCCGACCATGGATGCGACGGTCGCCGCCGTTGGCACCAAGGGCAAGGCGATGGCCGGCGCCGATCACTTCGACGATGTCGATCCCGCGAAGAATTGGGCGAGGCGAAAAGGCTTCCTATCGCCGGAAGCTGTCGAGGCACTGGCAAAAGCCTACAGCGGACGCGGCGTCACTTCGTTCGGCGTGTATGAATCCACGCTGCACACGTGGAGCCCCGATGCACGACGTGCGATCCGCGCCGCCGGCTGGAATTACAACCCGCAAAAGGCGACGCCCGGCGGGAAAGCCGGCCAGCCCGTGCCGAAATCGTAGGCCGCGTCTCCGTCGCGGGATTCTGGGATTTCTATTTCCCGCCACGGAGTGGCGGGCTACGATGCCGCTCCGTCAACGCGTTGACCGTATGGAACCGTGAAAACTCGGATCACATTAGCGGCGCTCGCCGTCTTGCTGAACGCTGCGGGAGGGTTTGCGGCCAGCCCTACGCAAGCCAAGCCCAACATCCTCCTCATCTATGTGGACAATGTCGGTTACGGCGATTTGGGCTGTTATGGCAACACGGCGGTGAAGACCCCGCGCATTGACCGGCTTGCGCGGGAGGGCGTGCGCTGCACCGGCTTCTATGTCGTCGCGTCGAGCTGCACGCCGTCGCGCGGGGCGATTCTCACCGGGCGCTATCCGCTGCGGAACGGCCTAGCGCACCAACTCGTCACCACCGAAAACTGGACCGGCATCGGCCTGCCGCATCGCGAGCGCATCCTGCCGCAATACCTGAAGGACGCGGGCTATCGCACGGCGTGCTTCGGCAAATGGAACATCGGCTTTGCGCCCGGCAGCCGGCCCACCGAGCGCGGCTTCGACGAGTTCCTCGGCTTCCGTTCGGGCAACATCCATTACTTCAAGCACACCTATCACGGCGAATACGACATGTTCCTCGGCACCGAGCGGCATCACGTCGAAGGCTACAGCACGGACATTTTCGCCGATGCCGCGAGCGAGTTCATCCGGCGCACCGCGGCGGAGCCGTGGTTCGTTTACCTGCCGTTCAACGCGCCGCACTACGTCAGCACAGTGAACACCGCGCCCGGCGAGAAGCCCGAGTGGCATGTGCCAGGCAAACATCTCGAGCGCTATGGCTGGCCGGCCGACGATCCGACCGAGAAGCATCGCTACCTCGCGCTCCTCACCGCGCTCGACGACGCCGTCGGCCGCGTGCTCGACACGCTCGACCAGGCCGGCCGGCGCGAGAACACGCTGGTCATGTTCATCTCTGACATGGGCGCCATTCTGCGTCCGACGCACGGACTTGGCGTCGCGTCCAACGGCCCGTTTCGCGACGGCGCACCGTCAGTGTATGAAGGCGGCGTGCGCGTGCCCGCCATCTTCCGTTGGCCCGGCAAAATCAAGCCCGGCGCCGAGTCCAAGGAAATGCTCAGCCACCTGGATGTGCTCCCGCTCTGTCTCGCCGTCTCAGGCGCTTCGCCGTTCAAAGACCGCGTGCTGGATGGGCGCAACCCGCTCCCTGCCCTGGCTGGCGAAGCGAAATCGCCGCATGAACGCCTGGTGTTCAACTACGGCCCTGCGAGCGGCCTTCGCGAAGGTTTTCTGAAAATCGTCCGCGCCTCCGCGAAGAAGCCATGGGAACTCTACGACCTCGCCCAAGACCCCGCCGAGTCCCGCAACCTCGCCGCGGAGCGTGCCAGCGATGTGGCGCGCCTCGACGCCGCGTTTCAAGACTGGCTGGCCGATGTGAAGCGCGATGCCAGCGAACCTGCCCCGCATCCGGCCGGACCCAAGAAATGAAGGGCCACACCATGAAACCCACGCTTCCACTCCTTGCCGCCCTGCTGCTGACTCCGCTGGCCGCGATGCAGGCAGCGAGCACCCCGGCGCCGGGCACGTTCGTCAGCATCCTCGATTTCGGGGCGGCCATGAACAAGTCCGACAACACCGAGGCCATCCAGCAGGCGATCAACACCGGACGGACCGCCGTCGTCCCGCCCGGCGACTTCGCCGTCAACGGCACCGTGGTCATCGCCTCGAACCAGCGGCTGCATCTCAGCCACGGCGCGTGGTTGAAACGTCTGGCCGATCGGACCGACAACACCGCGCCCGTCATCCGGCTGGCCGGCAACTGCGCGTCGCTCACCGGCGAAGGGCCTGCTTGCGGCGTCTCCACCGAGAACGCCAGCGGTGGCCGGACGGGCGACGAGATCATCAACAACGGCGTCGTGAATGTCGGCCCCGCCGCTGCGAGGAGATACACCAACGTCAACTTCTGGACGGTTGATTCGATCACCATCGCCGGCAGCGCGAAGGCGTGGAACGATTACCAGAAGCCGCCGCATCCCGACGACGTGGACCGCAACGAATTGCTCACGTTGGTCAACAGCGCCGCCCTGTCTGCCGGTCGCGGGAGTTGCTACAACGGCCGGGTGTCGAACTGCCTGTTCCGCCAAGGCGGTGTCGCCATCAAGCTCAACGCCATCTGCAACGGCAATCTGTTCTCGAACAACTTCTTCTACAAGATCACCCATAGCTGTTTCTTCGCCGAACATGTCACGGAGAACCTTTTTCAAGGTTGCTTCGTCCACTTCTCGGCGGGCGTGACGGTCATCCGCCTGCGGAAGGTTGGCTACAATCACTTCTACGGCGTGATGTGCGAACCGGGGCCGAACGGCCCCAAGAAACGCCCCAGCCGCTACTGCGACATCTCCGAGGATTGCTCCCAGAACGTGCTCATCGGCCACGGCAACACCGGCCACGCCTACATCAATAAAAGCGAGTCGTCGCTCATCATCACCCACGGCCGGCTGGTCGAGGGCGTGGCGAAACCACGCGCCTCCGCCCCCGCCGCGACGACCGGCGCGCCGCAGGAGCGGGAAAAGTGAGGACCAGCGCGGAAAGTGAGCTTCTGTGGATTTGATCTGCGCGCAGCGGCGGTTGATGAACTCGATGTTGCCAGCACCGTGAAACCATGGCAGCAAGACGGCAGAGAGTTATTGTCAGCCGAATGCGGACAACCGAATCAATTCGTTTCACTTTCCATTCGCCTGCCCCCATTCGGCTGACATAATCTGAGCTTGAAAAGCTGGACACCATGAACTCTACAACTCGTCAAACCCCAATCCGATCATCCCTGAAACCGCTACGACTCGCCATCCCGTTACTGGCGGCCTTGGCTCTCCCCGTCCGCGCCGACTTCAAGGCGGGCGCGGCACTGATTGACATCACGCCGCCGAAGCTGCCGGTGCTGGTCAATGGGAGCATGACCAGCCGCTCAGTGGACAAGATCAAAACGCGCATCCATGCGCGCGCCATCGCGCTCGCAGACGGCAAGGAGCAACTCGTCATCGTCGTCGCGGACAGTTGCATGATGAGCCGGCCGTTGCTCGACGAGGCGAAGGCGCTCGCGGCGAAACGCACGGGCATCCCGGCCAACCGCATGTTGATCTCCGCCACGCATGCGCACAGCGTGCCGTCTTCGATGGGCTGCCTCGGCACCGACCCCGACCCGGCCTACGTGCCGTTCCTGCGCGACAAGCTAGTGGAAGCCATCGCTGCCGCTCAGGCCGCGCTGGAGCCGGCGCGCGTCGGTTTCGCCAAGGGCAACGCCGCGGAGTTCACCGCGCTGCGCCAGTGGATCCGGCGGCCTGACCGCATCGTGGAGGACCCGTTTGGAAACATGACGGTGCGGGCGAACATGCACGCCGGTCGGAATTGGGACGACGTCACCGGCGAGGCCGGGCCGGAGGACCCCGATCTCTCGCTGATTTCGCTTCAGGCGCGCGACGGCCGGCCGTTGGCGGTGCTGGCGAATTTTTCCATGCACTACTTCGGCGACAAGGACATCAGCGCGGATTACTACGGCCTGTTCAGCGAAGGGCTGAAGCAGCGCATCGCGCCCGACTCCAAGTTCGTCGGCGCCATGTCACACGGTTGCAGCGGCGACATCTGGCGGCGCGATTACACGAGGCCGGAGAGCTGGAACGACAAGCTGACGATTGACGACTACGCGAAGGGTTTGCTCGACATCGCGATGACGGCCTACCGAGGCATTCGTTATCGCGATGGCGTGGATCTCGCGATGGCCGAGCGGCGCATGACGTTGAATTATCGCGTGCCCGACAAGCAGCGCCTCGAATGGGCGGAGCGCATCGTCGCCGGCATGACCAACCGTCTCGCGAAGACCGCCACCGAGGTTTATGCGCGCGAGCAGATCATCCTGCACGAGCGGCAGAAGACGGAGATCGTGGTGCAGGCGTTGCGCATCGGCGACATCGGCATCGCCACCACCCCGAACGAGACCTACGCCGTCACCGGCCTGAAGATCAAGGCCGCCAGCCCGTTGCCGCACAACATGGTCATCGAACTCGCCAACGGCGGTGACGGTTACATCCCGCCGCCGGAGCAGCATCTCTTCGGCGGCTACAACACCTGGGCCGCGCGCTCCGCCGGTCTTGAAGTCCAAGCCGAACCGAAAATCGCCGAGGCCGGCATCGCTTTGCTGGAAAAGGTCAGCGGCCAGCCGCGCCGAGAGTGGAAACTCCGCAATGGCCCCGCCGCGCTCGCGATCCTGGCGCTGAAGCCCGCCGCCTACTGGCGCATGAACGAGTTCACCGGTCCGCACGCCGCTGACGCGACCGGCCACGGTCATGACGCGGTCTTTGAACGCGAGATCACCTACTACCTCGAAGGCCCGCACTCGAAGGGCTTCTGCGCGACGGGCGAAGTGAACCGCGCCCCGCATTT
>JACRKA010000302.1 GCA_016219905.1 Verrucomicrobiota bacterium | reverse complement strand
CCTGTCGCCGCATCGGGTCAAAACAAAACGGCGACAGGAATGTCGCCGCTCCCAGTTAGGCTGCCGATCCGCGTGCGCGTGTTGCCCGTGACCGCGCAACCGATCAAGCATTTCGGCACCTGCTTCGGCAACCAGCACTTGCTCGCGTCTTACGCCAAGGGCGACACCTACACCGAGCACGGCATCCCGGTGGCGGATTTCCACGGGCTGGACCGGAAGACGCGCGCGACGCCGGCTGGCGCGGACGCTCTCCGCAAACTGGCGCGTGATTACATCCATCGGATGCTGGACTTCGACATCGAACCGCACGCGCCCACAATGCTGGCGGGGTTCACCTATAAAGTCGTGGAGAATCCGAACGGCGGCCCGCCGAAGTTGACGGATTGGGATTTCGCGGAGTTCGACCGTTCGTTGGAGATGTTCGCGCGGCGCGGTTTGCGGGACATCTGCGTGGACCACAGCAACGGCGACATCCTGAACACGAAGCGGCTGATCAACCAGGTCACCTACAGTTACACGCCGCCGCCGAAACCGAACGCTCCCCGTTGGCGCCAACTTTCCGAAGACGAGTTCTGGCGCTTGGTGGGCGATTACTACGAGCAATTCGCGTCACACCTCGCCGCGAAAGGCTGGCTCGACGGCGCGTATATCCTGCTCGACGAATCCAGCGTGGCGAGTGACCCAGTCATCCGGCGTTTCGCGCAGACGTTGCGGGCGCAACCGCACGCGCGACAGCTTCGGCTGCTCAACACGCACTACCACACCGCCATCTATACGTCGCGGCTCAACGGCGGCCACGACGGGCCGCTGACGATGGAGGGCGTGCTCGACGTGTTCGTCCCGCAGAACAACGACCACTACAACTTCTGGCCCGAGGACGACATCTGGCCGCGTGACCGCGGCCCGCTGCCGAAGCACTGGGTCTATTACACCGAGACCGATCACCTCGACCTGCCGCACGCCGGGTTGAGCACGGAACTGATGGCGTTGAAATGCCGCTGGCTCGGCGCGCAAGGCATGTTGATCTGGGGCAGCTTTGTCTGGTCCATGCCGTATAAACGAACCGATGAGCGGGATTGGGGCGGCGGCACGTCGGGGCCGGTGATGAATCCGTGGATCAACCCGAACTACGCCCACGGCCAGGGCCTACTCAGCTTCTTCTACCCACCCGACCCGCGCGGTCCCGCGAAGGAGCCGACGCTGAAAATCACGCCGTCCTACCGCTGGGCGTTGCTGCGCGATGGCCTGCAAGACAACGCACTATGGGAAATCGCCAAGGCCGGCGTGGACGACGCGGGCAAACCCGTGCGCGTCCCCGAAACCGTCCGTTGCTCGTTGCAGTCGCAACTCGACGCGACGTTCATCAACCCCGTCCAATGGCGCGTCAGCCGTCCGCATCATCACGCATGGCGCGACGCGCTCTATCGGAGCGTTCAGCAGACAAAGCCTTGACTATGGAATCCAGGTTCCTCTCCTCCGCAGTCATGGTCCTCGCGTCTCTGTGCGTTCTTTGCGGCCATTCATCTTCCGGCGCGGAACCGGCCGCTCCCGGCCACACGTTCTACGTGGACGTCAACAGTCTCGGCGGACAGTGCGACGACGCCAATCCTGGCGCCGCCGACCGGCCGTGGCGAACGACGTTGAAGGCGTTCAGTTCAGTCAGGCCGGGTGACACCGTCATTTTCCGCCGCGGCACCTACCGCCTGCCGCGCACCCTCCACACATCCGACCTCAAGCTCGACCCGTCACAGACCGCCCCGGTCGTGTTCAAGGCGCCCGCTGGCGAACAGGCCGTCATCACCAACCTGCGCCCCATCGCCGCTGTTGAATGGAAACAGGTCGCCATCACCAAGTCGGGCAAGCCCGTCTTCGCCGCGCCCGCCAGCCGTGGCGCGCGCGTCACCAACCTCACGCAGACTGGCGTGCCGTTGAAACGCGCCTTCTGCGGCGACAAGAGATCCTGGTATGAGGACACGCCGCCCGAGGCCATCACCGGCCCCGGCGAATGGGCGTCGAGCATCCGCGAAGGCCGCGTATATCTTTGCACCGCTGACGGCGAACCGCCGGGTGACAGCATCGAGTTGTGCGACGTGCGAGGCCCGGGCGGAAACGGCAACCTCATAAGCTTGGAGCGCGACAAGGAAGACCGCTGCCGCAACCTGCGCTTCGTCTTCGAGAACCTGACGTTCGAGACCGGCTTTCATGGAGTGCTCATCCGCACCGGGTTCGTCGAACTGCGGCAGTGCGTGTTGCGGAAGAGCTTCGGCGACCTGCTCAACACACTCTCCGGCCGCGTGGTCGTGGACGGCTGCGACTTTTACGCGTTCGGCGAATCGGCCATAGACGTCACCGCGCCGGGCGACGGCCCCAAGCCCCCCGGCACGCCGCCGATGGTCATCCGCAACAGCCGGTTCCACGACAACGTCAACGTGCGCGCGCCGGGCCAGAAAGGCACCAACGGCGTCATGCTCAAGGGCAAGTGCGCGGACATCGTCGTCGAGGGCAACCAGTTCTACAACCTGCGGACCACCTACGGCGCGCTCACGCTCGGTGGCTCCACCAGCGGCGGCACGCCGGGCGAAGGCTTCCGGCTCACCGCGCGCAACAACATCTTCCGCGACATCGCCGGGCCCTACGTCGTGTTGTTCGCCGGCAGCCACGATTGCCGGCTGGTCAACAACCTCATCTGCAACAGCGACGTCACCGCCCTGATCTCCATCAGCTTCGCCAAACCACCCGACCCGGCCACCGCCAATCTCCGCCCGCAGGTGCAGAACAACATCTTCTACCGCAACACCGTCAAGCGCGCCGTCGTGAGCGCGCAGCGCAGCGCGGCCACCGGCCTCGTCATGGATCACAACCTCATCGCCGAGAGCGGAAACACCTGTCTGCTCGATGATGTCGAAGTGCCGCTGAAAGACCTTCCCCAACGCGGCCATCAATCCCACGGCGTGAACCAGCCGCCACTCTTCCGCGATTTCGCCCGGCTCGATTTCCGTCCCGCGAGAGGTTCGCCCACCACCGACCGCGGCGCCGATCTGCGCGCCATCGTCCCTCACGACGCCGACGGCATCGCCCGCCCGCAAGGCCAGGCCTTCGACATCGGCCCGTTCGAGTTGCGGTGAGAGGCGGAGAAATGGTTTGGGTGCGACAGGCGGAAGCGAGTCGAGAAATGAAGCGATTGAACCCTGCGAAGAGTTTTGAGACAGGATTACGCACATACTCCGGCGTCATTGACCTG
>JACRKA010000303.1 GCA_016219905.1 Verrucomicrobiota bacterium | reverse complement strand
GGTCGGGCGCCCTCGCGGAACTCTTTCTGGTTTCTGCGGCGACGACCCTTACGGTGCACCTCACACCAACAGCATGCCATCGGCGTGGCGCCGATGGCTGCACGCGAGGGCGCGTGCGCTCCCCAAGATCACCAGAATCGTTCCGGCTGAGCGCGGCAAGCAGCGTCAAAAAAACTTTCGTGTCTTTCGGGTATTTCGTGGTTTTATAGGCCCCGCATGAGCGTCGGCGTCACCACGGATCATCTGAAACAGGCGGAGCGTCTCGTCGAGAAGGCGCAGGCCAACGGCGGGCTGGCGCCGCTGGACATCGGGCGGTTCTGGGAAGACCAGGCGGCAGCGGTGGCTGATCCGTTCGGCAGGAACATCCCGCAGGTGCCACTGGGAGCGTTGCCGACGCGAGAGTGTTTGTTCGCGGAACTGGGCGTCCCGGAGGATTGGTATCGGCTTTACCACGACGAGAAATGGGAGGCGGAGCTGTCGAAGGCTTACAACGACAAGTCGGAGAAGATCATCGGCCGGCGGCTGCTGAACGAAACGCCCGGCGATCCTGCGCGCCGCTACCCGCCGACGAAGGCGCTGCACGATGTGTTCGAGGCGAAGAACCTCTGGCAGAATGAATCCTACTGGCTGCATGAGTCGGCGCACAACGAGGCCGAGTTGAAGGCGCTGCTCGACCGCGTGGATGCGCGCGACATCCGCCGGTTCATCCTGCCGCCGAACTGGGAGGCGGAGAAGAAGCGGTTGATGGCGCTGGGCGTGAAGCCGCCGTTGTATCGGATGCAGCGCGGGCCGGTGACGTTCGCGATGTCCATCTACGGCGTCGAGAAGCTCGTCTATCTCATCATGGACAACCCGGAATTGGCGGCACGGTTCCGCGACACAATCCTGCGGGTGATGCTGGAGATCGCGCGCGTGCTTGACGAGGAGGCGGGTTACACGCCGGAGACTGCGCCGCGCGGGTTCGCGTTCAACGACGACAACTGCTCGATGCTGACGGCGGAGATGTATGAGTTTTTCGGCGCGCCGATCCTGAAGGCGGTGTTCGACCGCTACTGCCCCGGCTCGAAGGACCGCCGTTACCAGCACTCGGACTCGGACATGGAGCACCTGCTGCCGATCCTGGGCCGGCTCGGCATCAACCACACCAACTTCGGCCCGAAGGTGATGGTGCGGGACATCCGCCGGCATCTGCCGGACGCAATCATTGACGGCGAGCTTGCGCCCTACACGCTGATGCGCAACGAGGAGGTCAACCTCGTCGCGGAGTTTCTGCGCGACTTCGAGATGGCGCGGGAGCGGCGCGGGCTGGTTTTTGCCACGGCCGGCTCGATCAACAACGGTTCGCGGCTGACGAGCTTCCGGTTGATGATGGCGGCCATCCAGGAATACGGCCGCTACGACCGGTGAAGAAACCCGGTCGAAACGCGAAAAACGCCGAAAAATCCATTGACACGCTGGGGGTCGGTCGCTACTGTCTCGCCCTCTTTTTCGGACAATGAAGACTTATCTGCCAAAACCGCTGGAAGTTCCGCGCAAGTGGCACGTTGTGGATGCCAAGGGCGCCGTGCTGGGAAGGCTGGCGGCCCATGTCGCCAACGTGTTGCGCGGCAAGGACAAGCCCGTCTTTACGCCGCACCTGGACACGGGCGATTTCGTCGTCGTCATCAACGCCGCGCAGGTCAAGCTCACCGGCAAGAAGGAAGAGCAGAAGACCTATATGAGCTATTCCGGCTGGCGTGGCGGCGAGCGTTACCGCACCGTGCCCGAACTGCGCGCCAAGCATCCGGAGCGGATCATCGAGCACGCCGTCAAAGGCATGCTGCCGAAGAACCGCCTTGGCCGGCAGATACTGACGAAACTCAAAGTGTATCCCGGCGCCGAGCATCCGCACGCGGCGCAGCAACCGCAGCCGCTCGCGGCCGTCTAGCGCGCCGGACTCCGAGAACGTTTATGGTGCAAATCGCCAAGCAAAAAGAATCGCCGTTCATCTGGGCCGTCGGCCGTCGCAAGACCGCCGTCGCCCGCGTCCGGCTCAGCCCCGGCAACGGCAAGTGGATCATCAACGGCCGCGAGGTGGAGGTTTATTTCCCCATCGAGGCGCATCGCACGGCGATCACCCATCCCCTGCGCCTGACCGAGACGACCGGGAAGTTTGATGTGTTCGTGAACGTTTCCGGCGGCGGCCCGCACGGCCAGGCCGGCGCGGTCCGGCACGGTGTCGCCCGCGCGCTGAACAAGTTTGACATCGCGCTGCGCCCGAAGCTCAAGGAAGCGGGCCTGCTGACACGCGACCCGCGCATGCGTGAGCGCAAGAAGTATGGTCAGCCCGGCGCTCGCAAGCGGTTCCAGTTCTCGAAACGCTAGTCCGTTTTCCGAACCGCGAGCAAAAGCCCCGGCTCACTCGTCGGGGTTTTTTGCTTTGACGGTGTGATGAAGGGGGCCGCCGCGGCTCACAACCGCAGAGTTTTTTATGGCCAAGGTCAAAGTTGCCATTGTTGGGGCATCCGGCTACACCGGCGAGGAACTGGTGCGCCTGCTCATCTCGCATCCCGAAGTCGAGCTGACGTGCGTCACTTCCCGCCAGCAAACCGGCCAGCCGCTCGCCAAGGCGTTCCCGCGCTATGCCGGACGGCCCGGCGTCGCCGGCCTCATGTTCACCGAGCCGAAGGTGGACGACATCGCCGCGAAGGCACAAGTCGCCTTCCTGGCGCTGCCGCACGGCGTCGCTGCGGAGTTCGCCGCGCCGCTCCTGGCCAAGGGCGTGAAGGTCATTGACCTCAGCGCCGACTTCCGGCTCAAGAGCGCGGAGGTCTATAAGGAATTTTACGCACAGGAGCATCCCGCCCCCGCGCTGCTGAAGAACGCCATCTACGGCATGCCGGAAATCCGGCGCGACGCGATCCGGGGCGCGAAGTTCATCGCCTCGCCGGGTTGCTACCCGACCAGCATCATCCTCGCCGCTGCACCCGCGCTGAAGAATAAACTGGTGAAGACCGCGGGCATCGTCGCCAACTCGCTCTCCAGCCCGTCCGGCGCAGGCCGCAAGGCCGAGGTGGATTATCTTTTCATCGAGTGCCACGAGAGCGTCCGGGCCTATGGCGTGCCGAAACACCGGCATCTCTCCGAGATCGAACAGGAGTTGAGCCTGCTCGCGGGCACGGCGACCACGATTGCGTTCACGCCGACGCTGATTCCCGTGAACAGGGGCATTCACACGACGGTCTATTTCGAGACGGTGAAACCGCTGACACAATCCGACGCGCAGAAAGTCTATGAAGACTTCTATCGCGGCGAGCCGTTCGTGCGCGTGATGGAGCCGGGCCGGCTGCCCGACATCAAGAACATCGCCGGCACCAACTTCCTCGACGTGGCCGTGCGCATGGACCCGCGCACCCAGCGGCTGATCGCGTTCAGCGCCGTGGACAACCTCGTCAAGGGCGCCGGCGGCCAGGCCGTGCAGTCCATGAATCTCATGTTCGGTCTGCCGGAAACCACCGGCCTGCTTTGAGTCTCATCATGAAAGCGAAATACAAAGTCATTCCAGGCGGCGTCACCGCGCCCAAGGGCTTCCGGGCCGCGGGCGTGCATTGCGGCATCAAGGGTGGCAAGGATCAGAAGCCAGACCTTGCGCTGATCGTCTCGATGGTGCCGGCCCACGCGGCGGCGGTGTTCACGAGCAACCTCGTCAAGGCCGCGCCCGTGCGCATCTCGCAGAAGCATATCGCCAAGGGCCGCGCGCAGGCCATCGTCGCCAACAGCGGCAACGCCAACGCCTGCACCGGCGAGCAGGGCATGAAGGACGCGCTCGACATGGCGCGCCTGACCGCCGAGCTGCTGGCCGTCGCGCCGCACGAAGTGCTGGTCTGCTCCACCGGCCGCATCGGCGTGAACCTGCCGATGGAGAACGTCCTCAACGGCATCCGTGCCGCCGAGCAGCAACTCAGCGACGCGGGCAGCGCGGCCGCTGCGCAGGCCATCATGACCACCGACAAGCAGCCGAAGGAAGTGTCGGTCACGCTCACGATCAACAACCGCGAGGTCCGCATCGGCGCGATCGCCAAGGGCGCGGGCATGATCAACCCCTCGCTCGCCACAATGCTCTGCTTCATCAGCACCGACGCGACAGTGAGCACCAACGGCCTCGACAAGGCGTTGCGCGCCGCCGTGGAGCAGTCGTTCAACCACATCAACGTGGACAACGACATGAGCACCAACGACACGGTGGTCGCGCTGGCCAACGGCATGGCCGGCAACCTGCCGTTGACGCTCGAACACCCGGAGTTCCCGAAGTTCCAGGAGGCCCTCAACTTCGTCACGCTCAAGCTCGCGCGCATGATCGTCCGCGACGGCGAGTGTGTCTCCAAGTTTGTGACCGTCGAGGTCACCGGCGCGGCCGGCGACGCCGACGCGCGCCTCGTCGCGAAGGCCATCTGCAACTCGATGCTGAGCAAATCCGCGTTCGGCGGTGGCGACCCGAACTGGGGCCGCCTCCTCTGCGCCGTCGGCTACAGCGGCGCGAAAGTGGACCCCGACAAGATTGACCTCCACTACGACAACGTCCACGCCGTCACCGGCGGCGCGCCGCGGGGCGTGCCCGAGCGGCGCATGAGGAAGGTCACCTCGCAGAAGGACTTCGCCATCAAAGTGAACCTGAACCTCGGGGACGGGAAGTTCACCGCCTACACGACGGACCTGACCGAGGCCTACGTCGAGTTCAACAAAGGCGAATAATCGTCTTCACGGTCGAGGTGCGGTTTCATGCAAGACCTCATCCAAAAAGCGGACGTGCTGCTGGAGGCGTTGCCCTACATCCAGCGCTTCCGCAACTCCACCTTCGTCGTCAAGTATGGCGGCAGCTTCATGGATTCGCCCGACCCGAAGGTCCGCAACGGCGTCGCGGCGGACATGGTGTTCCTCGAGGCCGTCGGCATCAACCCGATCGTCGTCCACGGCGGCGGCAAGGCCATCACCCGCGCGATGGACGCCGCCGGCATCAAGGCGAATTTCATCCAGGGCCTGCGCGTCACCGACGAGGCCAGCGTCAACATCGTCGAGCGCGTGCTCTCGGAGGAGATCAACCCCGAGATCGTCAAGACCATCGAGTCGCTCGGCGGCCGGGCGCGCGGGTTTTCCGGGACGAAAATTTTCAAGTGCAGGAAACTCCTCACCAACGGCGTGGATTACGGTTACGTCGGCGACGTCGTCGAGGTCAACACCGAGCCGCTTTACCAGTGCATCCTGCACGCGGTCACGCCCGTCATCAGCCCGACGGCGCTCGGCGAGGACGGCCACATCTATAACTGCAACGCCGACACCGCCGCCGCGATGGCCGCCATCGCGCTGAAGGCGCGGCGGCTCGTGTTCATGAGCGACGTGCCCGGTCTGATGCGCGACCCGAAGGATCCGTCCACACTCATCTCCAGCCTGCATATCGGCGAAGTGGACGGCCTCAAGCAGGCGGGCATCATTGACAAGGGCATGATCCCGAAGGTGGACAGCAGCGTCGAGGCGATCAGGGCCGGGGTGCGTCGCGTCCACTTCGTGGACGGCCGCGTCCCGCACAGCGTGCTGATGGAGATCTTCACCCACCAAGGCGTCGGCACCGAGATCGTGAAATAGCGCGAGTGCCCGCCCCGTCGGCGCGCTTGATTCGCCGCGGCGCGCTTGCCATATTCACCCCGTCGCGCGCCGAGGTAGCTCAACGGCAGAGCACCTGATTTGTAATCAGGCGGTTGTGGGTTCAAATCCCATCCTCGGCTCCAGCTTTGAGGCTCGCGAGGGGACGCCGGCCAAGGGGGGTTAACTCTTCTTGCCCGAACGCTTCTGCCTCTCCAGCTTCTCCAAGTAGGACTCGATATCCTGTTCGATTTCCGGCGAATTGGCTTCCTTGAAGACGCAACGGCCTTTGTAGATCACCCGCACGTAGTAGCCGCGGAATCTTGTTCCGCTGGTCTGGCCGTAACGGGACGTGGTTATCCCGGCCATCTTGACCTCGTCCGAACGCAGCGTCTTGGACTCGAACGGTTTCAGCTCAATCTGGGATTCCGTGCCCTGGGTGTATTGATCCGTGGCGGTGCCGACGCTCATCACGACGGCCACCCACTGCCATTCGATGTCGGTGATCACATGGGCGGAGGTGTTCTGCAACGTCAACTCGACATAGATGCGTTGCCGGAATGGGTTGCCGGAGGCGGTGTCGCCGCCCGTGCCGCGTCGCACGCCCGTGAAGCGTTTGACATCGCACGTGAACGGCAGCAGCAGCGGCGGCTCCTGGGATGTCGCCTCGATGACGTTGGTGGTGGTCGCGGCCGGCAAGGCGGCAGCGGGCATCCCGGTCTTGGCCGGCGTCGCCGCCTTGCCAGCAGCGGCAGCCAATGCCTCGGGCGCGTCGCCGAGAACGGTGATCTGCGATGGATCTGCGATCACCATTTCCGGCCGGCCGGCCACCTTGCGCACGATGCCTGTGACGCACACTTTCTTCGCCGCATACAACGCGTCAATCTTGCCCGGCCACCGCGCGGCGTTGCTGGCGAAGATGATGACAGCGAAATCGGTCTTGAGGTTCTTGGAAAAGTGCAGGCTGAAGCTCTCGCGGGTTTGCTGGACCTGCATCACGGGGCCTTCGACGGAGCACAACTGGCCGACGTGGCTGCGGGCCTTGTCCCACGAAACCGCCGGGCCTTGCGCTGACGCGGCCAGGGCAGCGACTGCCAGGATGCCGAACCAGCGTCCGACCGCCACCGATATGTTTCGCTCACAAGTCATGCTTCACCGCATTGTCGCGCGCTATTTGCCCTGCGATTTCCAGAATGTCGCCGCGGGCTGGCCGTTGATGGTCTTCAGTGTCTTGATCGCCCGCAGGACTTCCAAGTTGCCGCCCGGCTTCACATCGCACTGGATCGCCACCAGCGGCGCTTCCTTGAGCGGGCTGAGATCGGCGCCGGGCAGGCCTTCGCAGTGCAGCTCACGCAACGGCAAACCCTTCAGCGGCGCGAGGTCTTTGACCTGGGTTTGCCCGCACCAGAGAGAACCCAGCGGCATGCCCTTGAGCGGCGCCAGGTCTTTGATCGAGGTGCCGGAGCACCAGAGATGGGTCAGCGGCATGCCTTTCAGCGGGGCGAGGTCTTTGGTTTGGGTCTGGGCCACGTTGAGCTGGCGCAACGGCATGCCACGCAGCGGCGCGAGGTCTTTCACGGGCGCGCCGTAGCACTGGAGCGTTTCCAACGGCAGGCTTCTCAGCGGCGACAGGTCGCTGACCTGCGTCTGGCCGCAGTTGAGCATCGTCAGCGGCATGCCCTTGAGCGGCATGAGGTCTTTCACCGGCGAGCTGTCAATCTCCAGCATCGTCAGCTTCATGCCCTTCAACGGCGACAGGTCGCTGACTCTCGACCCGCTGCAATCCAGCGAGCGCAACGGCATGCCGCGCAGCGGGCTGAGGTCGCTGATCAGGCTGTAGTTGCATTCGAGCCGGGTCAGCGGCAGGCCGCGCAGCGGCGCGAGGTCGGCCAGCGTGCGTTTCTGGACCTTGCCGTTGCACGTGAGCCGGTGCAACGCGGTCAGCGCCCGCACCGGCGCCAGATTGGTCACGCCGACGCTGGAAAAGCTCAACTCCGTCAGCTTGCCGCCTTCGATCACGTGGGCCGCTGACCGGAGATCAAAGGCCGGGTTCAGTTCCTTCAACCTCTCAAGAACCCGATCCGCCCGGTCCTCCGGCGGCAACGCGGCGACCGCCTTCACGAAATCATCGTCCGTGGCGGAAGAAGGCTGCGGCGTTGACTGGCCGCCAGGCAAGCTCTGTGCGCAGAGCAGCCACGCCGAGAAGGCGCGGATTGATGTGGCTCGAAGTCCGGGCATGCCGGCACCCATGTAGCGGATTTGTGGCGGAAACAAAAGCCAAAAGGAAAGGTGGCGATGGCAGCCGCATGGGAGAGCGTTGAAGATCCCGCAGGGCGCGGCGCTATGCGGGACTCTCAACCTTATTGTCGCGGCTTGAACCACACCGGCGTGCCGAACCAGTCGTGCATCTCCTTCTCAAATGGCGCGACCACGGCGGGCGGCTCAGGCCATTGGCCGCGGTCGCCGGTTTCCGCGATCCACACGTCGAGCGCGGCGCGCAGGCGCAACAGGGCTTCGCGATGCTCCCGCTGGCCCGATTTCGCGAGGTTGCGAATCTCGTGCGAGTCGCTCTGCGTGTCGTAAAGCTCCTCCTCCGGCAGACGCGGCGCCATCAACGCCAGCGGCGGACCCGTGAGCTTGCCTTGCGCGTGCAGCTCGCGCATCAACGGCTGGACGAGGAAACATTTCTCCTTGTAGCGGTTCAGCGACACGAACGACTGCGCCGGCACAAAGTTGCGGATGTAGCGGTAGCGCGCGTCGCGCACCGAGCGGATGCGCTGCACCGTCTCGTCAATCCGGTCGCGCGCGCTGAACGCATACCGCCGCGGCGCGTCGGCCTGCGCGCCGAGGAACACGCGGCTTTGCATCCCCGGCACGCGCGGCACGCCCGCGATGGCCAGCGTCGTGGCCGTCAGGTCGAGCACGCTGACGACCTGGCCGTTGACCGAGCCGGCGCGGTATTGTGGCGGCGCAGGAAAGTTCTTCGGCCAGCGGATGATCATCGGCACGCGCAGCCCGCTGTCGTAGCACCAATGGATGCCGCGCGCCTCCAGCCGGCCGTTGTCGGCGAAGAAAATGATGACCGTGTCGTCCTCCAGCCCGTCGGCGCGCAGCCGCTCCAGCACCCAGCCGATGCGTCGGTCCATGCCGGAGATGGAGTTGAGGTAACGCGCCCATTCCTGCCGCACGACGGGGTGGTCGGGGTAATAGGGCGGCGGCCTGACGTTCTCCTGCGTGGCAATCTGCGGATGCTCGCGCTCGCCGACCCATTCGACGCGCGGCTTGCTCGCGGACTTGCGGTCGTAGATGTCATACTCCACTTCGAGCGAGTTGACCTGCGCGTAAAATGGCTGGCGCGACTTCAGCGCGTTCCAGTCATCGGACTCGAAGATCGGGCCTTCGTTGACGAAGTTCAGGTCGAGCTTGCCGGTGCCGACGACCTGCTCGCCGAGGGCCTTGATGTTGGCGGTGAAGTAGCCCGCGTCGCGCAGCCGGTGGGTGAGTGGCCGCACGCCGGGCGGCAGGCGGAACGCGTCGTTGCGGTGCGAGCGCATATGATGCGTATCGGTGGAAGTCTGATACATGCCGGTCATGAACGCCGAGCGGCTCGGCGCGCAGACCGGCGCGGTGGCAAACACGCGAGTGAACCGCATGCCTTCCGCGGCGAGCCGGTCGAGGTTGGGCGTGCGGACGAGCTTCTCGCCGTAGCAGCCGAGGTCGAGGTCAATGTTCTCGCCGACCAGCCAGAGGATGTTCGGCCGTCTCGCGCCGTCGGCGGCAACCGTCAGGTGCGCGGCGCAACACAACGCAGCGGCAAGGGCCACGATTGCGTGAATGGTCATCGTGGCGCAGAGTTCTACTCCGATTCCCTCCGCAAGCAAGCCTGCGCAGGAGCGGCTGGCTGCGGCCAGACCAGCCCCCGAGATCCGCGTTGGCGTTTGCGCGGGCGCGCGTCCTGCGCTACGTTCCGGCGCTCAATCACAAGGAACCAACCATGAAGCACGATATTTCACGGCGGCGTTTTCTGAAACTGAGCGCGGCGGGAGCGTCTGCCGCAGCGTTGGCCCGGCTGCAAGCCGAAGCGGCGGCGTTCAAGCCACCCGTGGGCAAGATGCAGACGCGCGTGCTCGGCAAGACGGGCGTCACCGTCAGCATCCTCGCCCTCGGCGGCCAGAGCGCGCTGACCGATTTCCCCGACGACGAGATGGCCGCGAAATTCGTCAACGACTGCATAGACTGCGGCATCACCTACCTCGACGCCGCGCCGATGTATGGCCGCAAGGACGACCCGCGCAACAGCGAGCGCCGCTACGGCAAGGCCATCGCCAAACGGCGCAAGGAGATTTACCTCGCCACGAAGACGCTGGAGCGCGATGCCGACAAGGCCATGCGCGACATCGAGACCAGCCTGAAGCTGTTGCAGACCGACCATTTTGATTGCCTCCAGGTCCACAAGATCATGCCGGAAGACGACCTCGCGCGTCTCGGCAAGCCCGACGGCGTCTATACGCTGCTGCGAAAGCTGCGCGACCAGAAGGTCATCCGCTTCATCGGCGTGACCGGCCACGCGGGCGCGGCGTGCTTGAAGCAGGCCATCGAGATGTATGAGTTCGACACGCTGCTGACGACCTTCAACCCCACCAAGGAGCGCCGCGAATACGAGGAGGTCCTCCTGCCGGTGGCGCGGAAGCAAAACCTCGGCCTCATCGCGATGAAGATCATGGGCGGCACGCCGCAATACAGCCGCAAGGGCACCGAAGGCCTGCCGGGCGTGCTCGTCGGCGACGGCCCCGGCAAGGCCGCGCCGGACAAGCTGCTGCGCTACGCGTTGTCGCTGCCGGTCCACGTCGCCGTCAACGGCATCTACGACCACAAGCAGCTCAAGCATAACCTGGAGGTCTGCTACAATTTCCAGCCGATGAAGGACCCGGAGCGACGCGCGTTGCAGGTCGCGCTCCACGACAGCGACGTCCTGCTCGCCTACAACAAACCGGGCCACGTTTTCGCCTGACGAAGCCAACAACAAAACCCAGAGGAGGAATCCCATCCATGAAAACCATGCTCAAACTGTCGCTCGCAGCGACGTTGCTCGTCGCAACCGGCGTTGTCTGCGCCGCCAATCCCGCCGCGTTGGAAAAAGACAATCCGCTCAAGCCCATCCCCAAGTCGCCGCTCGGCATTGACTCCAACCTGTCCGAGCTCAAGGATCCGCCGACGCCGGAGCGCGTGCGCCTCGGCCGCTGGCTCTACTTTGACAAGCGCATGTCGGCCGATAGCACCATCGCCTGCGCCACGTGCCATCACCCGGAGCACGCGTTCTCCGAGCCGACGCCGGTCTCGACCGGCATCCGCGGCCAGAAGGGCGCCCGCAAAGCGCCGTCGTTCATCAACCAGGCGTGGACCATCTATCCGCACTTCTTCTGGGACGGCCGCGCCGCGTCGCTGGAGGAACAGGCCCTCGGCCCCGTCGCCAACCCCATCGAGATGGGCAACACCCACGAGGCGATGATCAGCACGCTGCAAGGCATCAAAGGCTACGCGAAGTATTTCAAGGAAGCCTTCGGCACCGGGGAGATCACCAAGGACCGCGTCGCGAAGGCAATCGCCGACTACGAGCGCACGCGCCTGAGCGGCAACTCACCGTGGGACAAGTGGCGCGACGGCAACGACAGCGCCGTCTCCGCCGAGGTCAAGAAGGGCCACGAACTCTTCTTCGGCAAGGCCGTTTGCAACCAGTGCCACCTCGGCCAGAACTTCACCGACAGCCTCTTCCACAACCTCGGCGTCGGCTGGGACGCTGACGCGAAGAAGTTCAAGGATGCCGGCCGCGTCGCCATCTCCAAGAAGGACGAGGACACCGGCGCGTTCAAGACGCCGACGCTGCGCGACATCGCCAAGCACGCGCCCTACATGCACGACGGTTCGCAGGCCACGCTGCGCGACACGGTCGTCCATTATAACAAGGGCGGCACCCCGAACCCCCACCTCTCGCCGAAGATCAAGCCGCTCAATCTCACCGAGGACGAGATCACTGCGCTGGTGAAGTTCATGGAAGCCCTCAACGGCGAGGGCTACATGGACACCGAGCCGAAGAGCTTCCCGAAGTGAGGGTGGTGAGTGGCGCAACCCAGTGTTTGAACGAGGGCGGAGGAACAAGCTAAAGCTTGAACTCCAACTTCCGCGCTTGAAACGCGGCTGCCCACTGTTCACTGTCCACCGTCCAGTATGAGATACCG
>JACRKA010000307.1 GCA_016219905.1 Verrucomicrobiota bacterium | reverse complement strand
TCCAGCACCGCGCGGCCGACCTCGTGATGCAGGTGCGACGGCAACGCGACGTCCACAACCTCGATGTCGGGCCGGCGCAGCAGTTCGCGATAGTCCGCTGTCACGGCAGCCTGCGGATGCCTGGCCTGCGCCTCGGCGCGGTTCTTGTCGGAGCGCTCGGCGACGGCGGCCAGATGCGTGTTCGCCCCGTCGGCGATGACCCGCGCGTGATGGCTGCCCCACGCGCCATACCCGATGAGACCAAAAGAGACTTTACTCATGATTCACCTTGGGGGTATTATTTTGAAATCGAAATTACTGTCAAGCCTGCAAACGAGGTTCAGATGAAGAACTTTTCCCTCCTCACGGCGCTCTGGGTGGCGCTGGCGGTTTCATCGGTGTGTTCGGCGTCAGTAGCTCTCGTGGAGGACGGTCAGCCGCGCGCGACCATTGTCGTGCCGGGCGACGCGTCTGCGACGGTGCGCGAGGCGGCGCAAGAATTGAGCGCGTATCTGGAGAAGATGTCCGGCGCAAAACTGCCCGTCGTGGCGGAAGACTCGCCGGTAACAGGCACGCGCGTTGATGTGGGACTCACGCAAGCGGCGCGCAAGCGACTGCCAGAAGATCTCGTTGGCGATGACGAGAGGGTGTGGATTGAGACACGGACGGATGGCGCGACGATCTGTGGCGGAGGCGACCGGGGGACGTTGTTTGCCGTGTATCAGTTTCTCGAATCGCTCGGCTGCCGATGGCTGACGCCGGAACCTGAGAACGAACTCGTGCCGCGGCGGAAGACGATCACGCTGGAGCCACTCAAGCTGGATACGAAGCCGGCGTTCTCGTGGCGGCTCTTTTCCGCGCGCAAGTCGCAGAACGAGCGTTGGGGGTTGAAACTCGGCATGAACGGGTTCTACTCGCCGGAGACGGCGGCGACGAATGGCGCTTGCGTGTATTGGCCGCGGAGCATCCGCGGCGTTCATGCCTACTACCAGATCATGCCGGCCAAGCGCTATTTCGCCGCGCACCCGGAATGGAATCCGCTCCTCGGCGGCAAGCGCGCGCCGACGAACGAGGCGCGCAACCAGCTTTGTGTGACCGCGCCGGGTTTGGCCGACGAGTTCGCCGCGAACGTGATCCGCGCGTTCGAGGAAGATCCCGGCACGCCGCTGGTGTCCATCAGCCCGAACGACGGCTCGTCATGGTGCGAGTGTGAGGCGTGCCTCGCGCTCGACCGCAAACTCTGCGGCGGTCGCACGACTCAGCAGGGCCTCGCGCGGGAGAAGCCGTTCATGGGCGACCGAGTGTTCTGGTTCGCCAACGAGGTGGCCGACCGCGTCGCACGCAAGCATCCCGACAAGAAGCTGCTCGTGCTGGCCTACATCAACTATGCCGAACCGCCCGACACGGTCCGGCCACGGCCGAATGTCGTGCCGTTCCTCTGTCATTACGCGCCGGCCGATTACAGCCGCGCGATCAACGATCCCGCCTCCGAGGCAAACCGCCAGTTCAACGACCTGCTCAAGCGCTGGATGAGAATCTCGCCCGACCTGATGATCTACAGCTACGTCAGCAAGTCCATGTGGTGGCGGCTGCCGCGGCCGGTGATGCACAACTTCGCCGCCGACTTGAAATATCTCCACGCGCTGGGCGTGCGGCGCTACTACTGCCAGAGTTCCCTCAGCGACTGGCCGCTCGACGGCCCGCTCTACTACGTCATCGCGAAGCTGCTCTGGAATCCGTCAGGCGATCCGGACGCCGTCGCGCGCGAGTGGGTGGACGGGATGTTCGGCCCGGCCGCGCCGGCGATGACGGAGTTCTACGCCGAGGTCGAGGCTGCGGTGCGCAAGACCGGCAAGTCCTACAGCGACAACCCGCGCACACAGGCGGCTGGCCTTTACGAGCGCGCGAGCCTCGATAGAGCGATGGCGGCGCTTGAGCACGCGGAGAAGACTGCCCGCAGTGACGGGGCGGTTGCGCGGCGCGTGGCCGAAGTGGCGCGCACATTCCGCTATGGTTACTGGATGATCGAAGGTTTCGACCAATCGGCGAAGTTGGAGGTCACAGGTGACCCGGCTTGCATGGAAGCGGCTCAAGCCGCCGGCCAGAAGGCGCTGGGCTACTGCAAAGTGTCGGAGGCGGTGGATTTCGTGAAGCGTTGGAAAACAGGCGCGCAGTTGGGCGTGCTCAACAGCGGCTTCGGCAAGGAAGAGACCAAGGGCGGCCGGCGCTGTTGGAACTCCGACGAGACCGGTCCCGGCGACAATGCCTGCGGTTGGGCCACGTTCAACATCATGGTCCCTGACCGCAGCAAGCCGCTGGTCATCGAGATGGACGTGTGGGGCGAATCGCAGTTGTCGAGCATCTCCATCAACACGCGCAAGAACGTCTGGACGCCGATCCGTCCGCGGCAACGGCTCTCACGCAAGCCGCAGTGGGACACATTGCAGTTCCGTATCCCGCCCGAGAGCCTTGACCACGACCGCGTGGCGCAGCATCTCGGTTTCGGCGGCGCTGACAGCCAGATTTGGGTTGCGGCCATCCGCGTGCGAAGAGGCGAGTAAGATGACGGTCGCGCGAAAAAGAGTTGGCGCTCCTCAGTAGCGTCGTGCTCGCGCAAGTGTTGCCAAACCGGAAGTTGAATTTCGAGGCGTTCCCCGACAAACTCGGCGCAGATGAAACTTGGATTGTATTTCTTACTCGTGTCGCTTGTCGCCCTGACGAATGTGGCCGGCGTAGAACAATCATCATCTGCCGTTGGCAAACTCCGCCGCATTCCCGACACCCGCTACGAACTGCACGGTGTGGCACGCGAATACATCGCGGCAATCACGGAGAACTGGTTGCTGACGATGCCGGACAGGAATCCGGCGATCTTGCAGATGTTTGCCGACCGGGACAAGCAACCGCATCGCAATCTGCTGCGGTGGTCAGGGGAGTTCGCTGGCAAGTATCTCACCGGCGCTACTCAGGTGCTGCGGCTGACACACGATCCGAAACTGAAGGACTATCTTACCAAATTTGTGGCGAACCTAGTGCGGCTTCAGGCGGAGGATGGCTATCTGGGGCCGTTTCCATCGATCAACCGGCTGGAAGGAAAGGGTGGCACTTGGGATGCCTGGGGGCATTACCACATCATGCTCGGTTTGCTGCTCTGGCATGAGGAGACGGGCGACCCGCAGACGCTCCAATGTGCGGTGAAGATCGGCGATCTTCTCTGCCAGAAGTTCCTCCACGCCGGGAAACGGATTGTGGACACCGGCAGTGCGGAAACGAACCACTCCGTGATCCACTCGTTGTGCCTGCTTTACAAAGTCACGAAAACGCCGGCCTACTTGGAACTGGCCCGCCAGATCGCGGACGAGGAGTTTCCGGCCAAAGGTGCGGGGGATTACGTGCGCGTGGCGCTGGCGGGCCGGGAGTTTTACCAAGGCCCGAAGCCGCGCTGGGAAAGCCTGCATTCGATCCAGGGGATCGTGGAGTTGTATTGGATCACGGGCGATGAGCACTACCGCAAGGCCTTCGAGCAGCTCTGGTGGAGCATTGCGAAACTCGACCGCCACAACAACGGCGGCTTTTCCTCCGGCGAACAGGCGCGGGGGAATCCGTATCACCAGGGTGCCATTGAGACCTGCTGCACCGTCGCATGGATCGCGATGGGGGTGGATATGCTGCGCCTCACCGGGAACTCCGTGGTGGCCGATGAACTGGAGCTTTCCACGCTCAATCAGGTGTTGGGATATCAGCATCGTTCCGGCAAGTGGTGCACCTACAACACGCCGATGGACGGCTTGCGCGGCAACAGCATGAAGCAGATCGCCTTTCAGATTCGTCCTGGGAGCGAGGAGATCAACTGTTGCAGCGCCAATGCGCCGCGCGGCTTCGGTATGATCAGCGACTGGGCGTTGATGACCGATGGGCAAGGCCTGGTCCTGAATTGGTATGGCCCGTCCGCCTTGAGCGCCATGCTGAACGGCACGGCGGTGGCGATCAAACAACAGACGGACTATCCGCGCGACGGCCGGATCGTGCTCAACGTTTCACCGGAGCGCGACATGCGGTTCCCGTTGAAACTGCGCATCCCGCACTGGTCGGCCACGAGCCGTGTGCAGGTGAACGGCCAGCCGGTTCGCGATGTGAAACCGGGCGCCTATCTCGTTTTGGACCGCGAGTGGAAACCCGGCGACACCGTGCAGGTGGATCTCGACATGTCATTGCATTACTGGGCGGGCGAACGGGAGTGCGCGGGCACGACATCCATCTACCGCGGTCCGCTGTTGCTGGTTTATGAACTGGATCGCCAGTGGCCGGCCCTGAATCCAGCCATCCACTTCAGCGCCGGGTGGAAGCATCTCGGCCATTCATCGGTAACGAAGGTAATCGGCGCGTCCCTGGAAGCCTCGTTTGAAGGC
>JACRKA010000306.1 GCA_016219905.1 Verrucomicrobiota bacterium | reverse complement strand
CTGCCAGAGTGAGAAGTTGTCCTGGCCGACGGCCTCGTTGCGGCCGCCGCGCCACGTGACCCACTGCTCGAACTCGAACGCGCCCTTCGGCAGCGTCTCCGGCTCGTAGGTGTAGGCAAACACGCGTTCCGTGGCCGATGCCGACCCGTTTCCAAGAATCCCCGCCAACACCAGCGCCAGCAGGTGTCGCGCGGCCCTGTTTCCAAACCGCTTGCTCATCTTCATGTCCTCGTCGTTGTGAGACCGGCACAGTCTCGATACCGGGCAGACGGATCCCGCGCCGCTTTGCGGATTGCGGACCCCGCCCGACTGCTCTATCCTCCCAAGCGAGAACTCGCCTGAGAGGGTTGGTTTCTCAATGAGGGCTGCGGCTTTGGGTGCCAATCCTGTCCGCAGCCCTCAAAATTTTCGTCCCCGGTCAACGGGGTCTCATTCCAGCAACATCGTGATCTCCTGGACGTGCTCGGTCTCGGTGGCGATCTGTTTGCGGATGAAATCCTCCAGCCCCGGGTCGCCCTCGACGCGCGGCAACATGTCCTTGTAGGCGTCGAGCGCCTGCTGCTCGAAGATGAGCGCGTCGGCAAGAGCGTCCTTCAGGCTGATCGCGCCGCCGCCGACTTCGAGCTTGATGTTGAGCTTGGGCGTCTCGCCCAGCACGCGGATGTGCGAGGCGATGGCCTCGGCGTGCTCGAGCGTCTCCTCCCTCGCCTTGTCGAAAAAGTTCTCCGCCGCCAGCCGGTCCACACCGCGCAGGCGGTAGCGGAGTTGGAAGTAACGCAGGAACGCCTCCAGTTCCTCGGCCATCAGGCGGTGAAGTTCCTCAACCAGTTCGTTGCGTTTGGGGTCTTTCATGGGAGTCACTTGGCTGCCGCGGCGAGTTCCTCGATCAGGCACTGGCCGTCGCAGACCGGGCAGGTCTTCGATTCGGGACACTCTTTCTTGAATTGGCGGAACCGCTTCATCGCGTCCACCGCGGCGGGATCGTCAGAGAGCAGGAAGCGCAGGAGATGAACCAGCCGCTCCGCCATCACGTCGCCGAGCAAGTGTTCGATCTTGCAGCTATCCACGTCGGCCTCGTCCTCGGCGATGCCGAGCACCTGCCGCATGAAGGCCTTCATGGCCGTCTTCTTCGCCATGAGGCCGTGGGCGATCCGAAGGCCCTTGGGCGAGAGCTTGACCTGGCGGCGGTCGTCCTCGGCAACCAGACCGCGCGCCTTGATGCTGCGGAGGTTGATCGAGACGCTGCCGCGGGTGATGTCGAGCTGGCGGGCGATGTCGGAAACGCGCGCCCAGCCGCCGTATTCGCGGCCGAGTTCGTGGATGGCCAGCAGATGATGGGCGACACTGTGGGTCACCTCGTTGGCATCAAATTCCTTCCACGTTTCCATGAGGATTTGGTTTACAGCCTATCTGTTTGATATGTCAAACAAAATTTCGCAGGTGATGAATATCCTGATCAAGAAACTGCGGTGGCTGCCTCCGGAGATGATTCAGTGACCGAGCACCGAAGAGAGCCAGGTTTCAGTGCTCATAGCTGACGGCGCAATCGGCCGCTCCGCGAATCACCGCTCCCGGCATCTGCCGTCAACTGCCCCAGCGGCGGGCTCTGTGGACGCGTCCATAGCGAAGGCCCACAGGCCGCGTAGGCTCGACCGGCTCTTCTTCGTTGCGATGCGCCCGGCGAAGCATCTTCCGGAACTTGCTGGTTTCGGCCGCCATCGAAGCAGGCTGGGCCGTCGAGCCGGCCTCGTATAAATCGTAACCGCAGTCCACCACCGGGCGCGGCCGGTTCGCCGTGGCATCCGGCTCTTCCCTCTCCAGGGCGATTTTCAAGCGGAGCAGCGCCAGTTCGCACAGGCGGTCATCCGAGACGTCGTCCTTGTCGCCGATGAGCTTCATGAATTCCCGGCCAAAGGAAATGCCCTGCTCCGTCGTCTCGTTGTCGGAAAGGTTTTTGACCTCAAAGATGAACCAAGTGTTCCTCAGTGGAGCCTGCTTCTCCACGAACCGTATCTCGTAAGTGTCGCCCTTCCTCGTCTCGTATCGGACAATGTCCATAGTTTCAGTTTCCATTAAACCTAGTCTCTCATGAAAAGTTGCCAATAGCGACACATCATCTGGAACTTATTTCACGGCGAAACCAAAGCCTTTTCGCCGATCCTGACCCCTCCGCATCCGGAACCCGATGCGCACCTGTCAGTGAGTCGGCAATGCGGCACGACGCGGATGCGAAGGACGGGAGCTTGGCCTTTTCAGCCTCGCGGCTTCGCAAGCAGGTGGTCCCGCAGGAACTCAGTGAACGTCTGGCTGGCCGGTGGCTGCTTGCCGTCGCTGTTGTGGCGATAGACGCACTCGATGCCGAGCGCGTCCATCTTCTCCTTCAGGATGTGGCCGAACTTCGGGTGATGGATGCCCTGGCCCGGCTTGCAGTCCGCCGGCAACGGCGCGTCCGGCTCGCTGTAGATCATCACCACCGGCGGATCGTCCTTCGTCAGGTGCGTGATCGCAGAGGAATCGTCCATGAGCTTCTTCAACTCCGGTTTCTCGAAATCCTCCTTTGAGTTGACGCCGAACAACTTCACCAGCGCCCCGTGCTCCCACGCCCGCCCGCCGATCCACTCGCGGATGACGAGCGGGTTGTAGCTCGGCTGCCCGCCCATCGAACCGGCGCACGTCAGCCGCGTGGACTGCCGCTCGACGGAATCGTTGCTGCCGGGCTTGGCGAGATCGTCGTGGAACGCCAGCCACATCGAAATGCCCGCGCCTGCCGAACCGCCGAAGGCCGCCACGCGCTTCGGGTCGAGGTTCCACTCACCGGCCTTGCTGCGGAGAAACTGGATGGCCCGCGCGCTGTCGAGCATCGGCGCGGGATAAATTGCCTGCGTCGAGTAGCGGTAGTTGATGCTCGCCACTGAAATGCCGGCTTGGAGAAAGAACTCCACGTTGCCCGCGCCGACCTGCTTCTTGTCGCCGGCCATGAACCCGCCGCCGTGGATGTGCACCACCAACGGCGATGGCGACTTCGTGCCCGCCTTCCAGAAATCGAGCACGTTGCGCTCGTGCGGCCCGTATTTCACGTCAGCGACCGTCGGCTTGCGGGCGGCGCGCTGGGTTTGGCTCTTCCCTTTGCCAAGCTTCTCGCGCAGCGCGTGGAACTCCTCGACGCTCAGCTTGCCGTCGCGGTCGGTGTCAGCCTGCGGATATTGCTTCAACAACCGTTCGAGCAGTTCCGGCGGCGGATTGGCCTGCTGCGCGCCAGCAGGCATGGCCACGAACAGGGAGAGAAACAGAACGTGGAAGATGTGGATGGAACAGGGCCGGGATTTCATGATCCAGTTTATCTCCTCTTTGTTGGTTTCCTACCTCACCGCCTCCGCGATCCTCTGCGGCAATTCTTTGATCGCCACGCGCTCTTGCTTGAGCGTGTCGCGGTCGCGCAGCGTGACGGTGTCCTTCAACTCCGGGCCTTTTTCCCCGATGGTGTCGAAGTCAATCGTCACGCAGAACGGCGTGCCGGCTTCGTCCTGGCGGCGGTAGCGGCGGCCGATGGCGCCGGCTTCGTCATAGAAGCTCACGAACTGGCCGCGCAGCAGGTTGAAGACTTCCTTGGCCTTCTCGACGAGCGGCGGTTTGTTCTTGAGCAACGGGAAGACGGCGACCTTCACCGGCGCGATGCGCGGGGCGAACCGCATGACGACGCGGCTTTCGAAGCCCTGCGGCGGCTGTTTGCCGTGCTCGGCGGGGATTGGCGCGGCGCCGGCGCTCTCGCTGGTCGGCGCCCATTCCTCGTAGTAGGCGTTGCAAAGCAGCGCCAGCGCGATGCGGTCCACGCCGGCGGATGGCTCGACGACGTGGGGGATGTATCGCTCCTTCGTCTCGTCGTCGAAGTATTCCATGGACTTGCCGCTGAACTTCTGGTGTTGCGAGAGGTCGAAGTTGCCGCGCGCGGCGATGCCCTCCAGTTCCTGCGAGCCGAACGGGAAGTCGAAATACACGTCCACGCACGCGCTGGCGTAGTGGGCGAGTTCTTCCTTCTTGTAGATGTAGGGTTTGAGTTTGCTCGCGGGCAGGCCGATGGACTCATACCACTTCATGCGCTCCTTGACCCAATACTCGTGCCATTGCGCGTCCGTGCCGGGCTTGATGAAGAACTCCAGTTCCATCTGTTCGAACTCGCGCGAGCGGAAGGTGAAGTTGCGCGGGTTGATCTCGTTGCGGAACGCCTTGCCGATCTGCGCGATGCCGAACGGCACCTTGACGCGCGTTGTGTTCAGCACATTGAGGAATTGCACGAAGATTCCCTGCGCGGTTTCCGGCCGCAAATACGTCAGCGATGCCTCGTCTTCGAGCGCGCCATAATGGGTCTTGAACATCAGGTTGAACGGACGCGGCTCGGTCAGATCGCCGCCGCAGGCGGGACACGGCGTCACCAGCGGCCCCGCCGCGCGCTGCTCGGTGGACAGGTAACTGATCCATTCCTTCGCGTCCGTGAACCGGATCTGGCCGCCACCAGCCTGTGCCGCTTCCGCCATCCAGCTCAGCGTCACGTCAGGATTGCGCACCAGCGCCAGATTGGGCGCGAGGCGTTTGCCACGCGCCAGCGCCCATTTCTTCAAGTCTGCGCCTGTGGCCGGGCCGCCACCGGGCGGCGCGTAGAGCTTCAGCAAGTCAGCCGCCCACTCGCTGGCGGTGAGCAGCTCCCAAATCGTGTCGGCGCGATACAGCTTCTTGCAGAACTTGCAGGAGCACATCGGGTCCTTGAAGCCGCCGACGTGGCCGCTGGCTTCCCAGACCTTCGGGTGCATGATGATGGAGGAGTCGAGGCCGACGACGTCGTCGCGCATCATGACGACGTCGCGCCACCAGGCGTTCTTGACGTTGCGCTTCAGCTCGGCGCCGAGCGGGCCGTAGTCCCAGAAGCCGTTGAGGCCGCCGTAGATCTCGGAGGATTGGAAGATGAAGCCGCGCCGCTTGCAGAGCGCGACGATTTTTTCCATGAGGACGTTCTGCTCCTTTTCGGCGGTGTTTTTCGCTGGATTCTTGTCGGCCATAAGGCGGGCACTATGGCGAAAGCCGCAGCGGGGGTCAATACCCGCGGCGGCTTGCGCTGTGTTGCTCTCCAGTCTAAGTTCCGCGGCCTTTTGAAGGCGGGGGGTCGCTCGCCGTCGAAGGCGCGCAAGTTCAGAAAACAGAAAGGGAAAACCATGAAGAAAACA
The DNA here is from genome assembly GCA_016219905.1 of Verrucomicrobiota bacterium. Taxonomy (GTDB): domain Bacteria; phylum Verrucomicrobiota; class Verrucomicrobiia; order CAIQCK01; family CAIQCK01; genus JACRKA01. Next base: position 7,993 of record JACRKA010000306.1, on the reverse strand, counting down.
GTTGGAATGATCGCGATCGTTTCGTTGCTTGCCATCGGTGCGCCGGCCTATGCGGACTGCGGCTCATGCGATGCGCATAAGGCAGCCGCCAAGAGCTGCCCGGTCGGCGCGTGCGCCAGCGTGCTGTCGAAGATGGACCTCAGCGCCGAGCAGAAGGCCCAGGTCGCCGGGCTGAAGGCGGCGTTTGCGAAGTCTGAGAACAAGGCCGAGGGCTGCGCGGCGTTCATGAAAGGCATCCAGTCGGTGCTCACGCCCGAGCAGTTGGCCCAGTGCAAGGAAGAGTGCGCCAAGCTCAAGGCCGCGGGCGGCTGCCCGGCCTCCGGCGGCGGTTGTCCTTCGCAGAAGAATTGAACAAAAGCTGTCTTGGAGAAACGGCGGGCTTCGCGGCCCGCCGTTTTTCTTTTGGGCGCGCGCGGCGTTTTCCACGCTTGCAACGCGCAGCGCGAGGCGGGAAGTTACCCTGCGAAAGGAGAACCCACCGATGAAATCCAAACTATCAGTGGCAGTCTGTGTGGCGCTGGCAGGCGTGCTGGCATTCCTGGCGAATTGCGCCGGCCCCCAGCCATCGAAAGAACAGATCGTGGCCTTGGTGGACAAAGCCGCGGCCTTGGTGGAGCGCGACGGCGAGAAGGCGTTCGCGGAGTTCCGCAAGAGAGACAGCGAGTGGTTCCGGGGCGATGTCTATGTCTTCGTGGACGACATGGAGGGCAAGAACCTGTGCCATCCCGCAAAGCCCGAGTTGGAGGGGCAGAACCTCCTCGACATGAAGGACGCCAAAGGCAAGGAGTTCCTGCGCGAGATGATCGAGTTGCTGAAGACCAAGGACGCCGGCTGGGTCGAGTATGCCTGGCCCAAGCCCGGCCAGACCGGTTCTTCGCGGAAAGCGAGCTACATCAAGAAAGCGAAATGCGGCGACAAGACGGTCCTCGTCGGCTCCGGCCTCTACGTTGACTGAGCGAATCGGGCTGCGGCGCGAGCAACCGCAAGGGGCGCGTGGTGTTTGAACACGCGAAAGGAACTCCTATGAAACGATTGCTCCCGACGGTTCTCTGCGCGCTGGTGTCGTGCAGCGCAACAACTCTGGCCGCTGACGAAAAGCCCGCCGCCCCGAAAAAGCCCAACGTCCTCTTCATCGCCATAGACGACCTGCGCGACTGGGTCGGCTACCTCGGCAACAAGCAGGTCAAGACGCCGAACCTCGACCGGCTCGCCGCGCGGGGCGTGGCGTTCACGCGCAGCTTCTGCGCTTCGCCCTGTTGCAACCCATCGCGCGCGGCGTTGATGACGGGGCTGCGCCCCGGCACGAGCGGCGTCTATAACAACAACGACGACTGGCGGAAGATCGTCCCCGAAGGCACCGTCACGCTCCAGCGGCATTTCAAGGACAACGGCTACTACGTCGCAGGCGCGGGAAAGATCTATCACGGCGGCGCAGGCGGCTTCAACCGGCTTAGTGACTGGGACGATTACAACACGGAAGGCAAAGGCAAAGGCAAAGGCGGGAAGTTCAAGGAAGACGGCGGCACCGGTGTCGCCGGCATCCGGTTCGGCGCGCTCGACTGCGCGGACGAGGACATGCCGGATTACGCGACGGTCAGCTACTGCCTCAAGCAGCTCGAAAAGAAGCACGACAAGCCGTTCTTCCTCGCCTGCGGGATTGTGAAACCGCACATGTCATGGTCGGTGCCGAAGAAGTATTACGAGATGTATCCGCTCGACAAGGTCCAGTTGCCGAAGGTGCTGGAGACCGACCTCGACGACGTGCCGCCCAGCGGCGTGAAGATGGCCCGCCCCGAAGGCGACCACGCCGCCATCCTCAAGTCCGGCCGTTGGAAGGACGCCGTGCAGGCCTACCTCGCCACCATCACCTTCTGCGACGCGATGATCGGCCGGCTCATCGAGGGCTTCGACAAGTCACCCTACAAGGACAACACCATCATCTGCCTCTGGAGCGACCACGGCTGGCATCTCGGCGAGAAGCAGCACTGGCGGAAGTTTGCGCTCTGGGAAGAGGCCACCCGCGCGCCCTACATGTGGATCGTGCCCGGTGTCACCAAACCCGGTGGCGTCTGCAACCGCACCGTGGACTACATGCAGATTTACCCGACGCTGTGCGACCTCGCCGGCCTGCCCATCCCGAAGCACGTCGAGGGCGTGAGCATCCGCAAACTGCTGGAGAAACCCGACGCCGCGTGGGACAAGCCCGCCATCACCACGTGGCTCTTCAACAACCACGCCGTCCGCAACGAGGATTGGCGCTACATCCGTTACGCCAACGGCGACGAGGAGCTTTACCACAACTCGGTGGACCCGTTGGAGTGGACCAACCTTGCCAAGAAACCCGAATACGCCGAGCAGAAAGCCGCGATGGCCAAGTGGTTGCCGACGATCAACAAGGAAGCGTCCGGCGGCAAAGGGAAAAATCCCGACAAGAAAGAGAAGAAGGCCAAGAAGAGAGCTGCACAAGGCCGATGAGGCGCTATCGCTGCATCGCTTTCGTTTCCACTTGGAACACCTCCAGCCACGCGGCCGTCAGTGCGTCATGTATCGTCTTCGACTTCCGGCACTCGACCAGCGTCCTGCCCCAATAGAAACCAATCCATCCGGCAGCGTGCGCCTTGGAGTCGCGCAGGAATTGGCGGAACTCCGGCACCGAGCATTTCAAAGGGAACGTCTCCTCGATCACGACCGGCTTGCCCACCGCGAACCCACGCAGCGTCTCCATCGTCTCCGCCGCCTTCCCGCTCTCGGGATAGAGATGCACGCTGATGAAATCCAGGTCGCCTGAGATTTCGTCAGGATGAAAACCCGAATCCAACCCCGGCCGCTTCAAGCTCCACGGCACCAACCCGACTGTGATCAAGTGCCGCTCGTCCACTTCGCGAATCGCCCGCGTGAGCCGCTGGATCCATTCCCGCGCGATGGCCGGCCGCTCGCGCCCCTTGGCTTCGAGTGAAATCCACTGGACGAAATGCTTGTCGCCAAACGCCGGCCCCAGCCAATCCTTCCCCTTGTTCGGTCCCGCGGGTGCGACCGGCTCATTCATGAGGTCGTAGCAGAAGATCGCCTGACTTCGCGCGCACGTCTTTGCCACCGCCCGCCAGAACCGCGCCTGCGCCGCCCATCGCCCATCCTCGTCCAACGCGTCATACCACGCCGGCACGTCGGCCTTGTGATAACAGCCCAGCCCCGTCACATCGAGCCGCAGCCCGACGCGCTCGGCCAGCGAGACGAGCCGCGCAAGCTGCTTCAACGCCTGCTCGTCATGCGCCTCGGCTGACTTCATGAATTTGCCAAACTGCGGATGGACGCGCACGACGTTGGCACCAAGCTGTTTCATCTCCCGGAAATCACTCTCCACCTTCGGCCATTCCTTCTCCCAGTAATCCTCCAGCAATCGCCCGCGTTCGTCGTGGTCGTAGTTGAATCCCCACGGCACGAACCTCGCGCCCGACTTCGCAAGCGCGAATGACTTGCCGTCCTTGGCGACGACGACCTGCTCCGCCGCGCCGCCCGGCTGCGGGGAAACGCTCGCAGCGAGCGACACAGCAGCGATCCACATCGCGAACAGTGGTTTGTGTTGCATCAGGGGCGGTTGTTGGCCAGACCGCGGCTGAATTGAACCTCGCGGCGGAGGGGAAGTCAAAGGCAACCTCCGGCAGGGATGCCTCAAAATTGGGGGGTGGCATTGTGCGAGGTCGCGCCGCTTGCGCCGGCGGGGCGGGGATGGCATCATCCGCCGGCATCGAAAGGAACGCTCGTCACATGAACCGATTGATACTTTTCTCCCGCGCGCTGACGATGGGCCTCGCGCTTGCCGCGGCCGGGCCGGTGGTCGCGCAGCAGGTGTTGGTGGAGGCTGAGAGCTTCAAGGACCACGGCGGGTGGTCGCTCGACACGCAGTTCATCCAGATCATGGGCTCGCCGTATCTGCTCGCACATGGCCTCGGCGAGCCGGTGAAGGACGCGACGACCACGGTGACGTTGCCCGGCGCTGGGACGTATCGCGTTTTCGTCCGCACCAAGGACTGGGTCGCGCGTTGGAAAGCGCCCGGCACGCCGGGCAAGTTCCAGTTGCTTGTGGACGGCAGGCCGCTGGCGGAGACGTTCGGCACCAAGGGCGCGGACTGGTTCTGGCACGATGGCGGGCCGGTGGAGATCGCGAAGCCGGAGGTGACGGTCGCGCTCCACGATCTCACCGGGTTCGAGGGCCGCTGCGACGCGATCCTGTTCAGCAAGGACCCGGCCTACAAGCCGTCGAACGACCCGAAGCCGCTCGCGGCGTGGCGCAAGAAACTGCTCGGCCTGCCGGAGAAACCGGAGGATGCGGGGACGTTCGACCTCGTCGTGGTCGGGGGGGGCTACGGCGGTCTCGGCGCGGCCATCGCCGGCGCGCGCTCCGGTTGCAAAGTCGCGCTCATCCAGGACCGCCCCGTGCTCGGCGGCAATGGCAGCGCCGAAATCCGCGTCTGGCCGCAGGGCGGCACGCGGCGCGGGCCGTTCCCCAAAGTCGGCGAGATCATTGACGAGATCGCCGACCGGCCGAAGCAGTCGCCCGGCACAGCGGAGGAGTTCGAAGACGCCAAGCGCGAGCGGATCGTTCGCGAGGAAAAAAACATCACGCTGTTCCTGAACCACTGCGTCATCAAGGTGGAGATGGATGGCAAGCGCATCGCGGCGGTTGTCGCGTTCGACACGCGCACCAGCCACCAGCGACGGTTTGCCGGCAAGCTGTTCGCCGACTGCACCGGCCACGGCGTCCTCGGCGCGCTGGCCGGCGCGGACTTGACGGTAAAGGAAAAAGGCCACATGGGCATGAGCAACATGTGGCGCTGGAAACAGACCGACGCGCCGCAAACGTTCCCCGACGTGCCGTGGGCGCTGCCGCTGACGCTGGATGATTTCCCCTATCCGCGACGCGGCGCGGGCGAATGGTTCTGGGAGACGGGCTTCGACAAGCACCCGATCAAGGACCTGGAACTCATGCGCGACTGGAACCTCCGGGCGGTCTATGGCGCGTTCAACGCGATGAAGAACAAGGACCCGAAGAACGAGTGCGCGAACGCCAAGTTGGAATGGATCGCCTACGTCGGCGGCACACGCGAATCGCGGCAGTTGCTCGGCGACGTGGTCCTCACCAAGGAGGACATCTCGGAGAAGAAGCCGTTCCCCGACGCCTGCGTGCCGACGACGTGGGACATTGACCTGCACTACCCGAAGGAGCAATACGCGAAGAAGTTCCCGAACGACCCGTTCATCTCGAAGGCCGAGTTCGGCAAGAAAGTGGACCGCAAGATCGGCTACCCGGTGCCGTATCGTTGCTTCTACTCGCGCAACATCGGCAACCTGTTCATGGCCGGCCGTAACGTCAGCGTCACCCACGAGGCCCTCGGCACCGTGCGCGTGATGAAGACCGGCGGCATGATGGGCGAGGTCGTCGGCAAGGCCGCCTCGGTGTGCGTCCGCCACAACTGCGCGCCGCGCGATGTCTTCTACTCCTACTTCGACGAACTGAAGGACCTGATGAACCGCCGTGGCGTCGAACGGCGCGACACGGTGGAGGGCCAGTTCTACGTCGCGCCCGGCGCGGCCGAACTCTCGGCCCTCGGCGTGAAATACCACGACCCCGCCAAGCTGCCCGGCATCGTGATTGACGACAACAATGCGAAGCTCACGGGCGCATGGCACGAAGGCGAAGGCCTGCCGGAGTTCATCGGCACTTGTTACAACTATCTCAGCCCGAAGGCCCCAGGCTCGGCGCGCTTTGAGTTCACGGTGAAAACCAGCGGCCGTTACGAAGTGCGTTTCGCCTACCAGCCGCACGCCAACCGCGCCAGCAACGCGCCCGTCACCGTCCACAGCGCCGACGGCGAGAAACTCATCCGCGTCAACGAACGCGTCGAACCGCCGATCAAGCCGACGTTCATCTCGCTCGGCGTCTTCCAGTTCGAAGCCGGCAAGCCAGGCGCGGTGGTGGTCACCGCCGCCGGCGCCGACGGCAACGTCGCCATTGACGCCGTGCAGGTGCTGCCGGCGCCGTAGGCGGAAATCCGAAGCTCGAAATCCGAAATCCGAAACAAGGTTGAAATCCGCATGAAACTGATGCCCGAAACCCTCAAAGGAAACCGTGCGCGTCGTTTCGTGTGTTTCCCGATTCATCCTTGGGATTTGTTTCGGATTTCGACATTCGGATTTCGGATTTCTGTGTGAGCGCAACCGTGCGCGCATCCCTGAAATCCATCGCGTTGTGCTCCTATCGCCTCGCGATGGTGGTGCTCATCGTCTGGCTTATCCGCGAGCATTACCTCTGGCTGCGCGTGGACGCGGGCGCTCCCATCAATGTTGAAGAAGTCGCCGCGTTCCTGCCTCAGACGCACGATCTCGAACTCGACGCGGCGGGTTGGCTCGGCGTCCACGCGCTCGACACGGAAGGCCGGCGCATCGGCTACGCCGTCCGCACGATGCCGATGTGCAAAATCCTCGGCTACAGCGGCTTCACCGACACGCTCGTCGTCCTCGACACCAGCCTGAAAGTTGTCGGCGCGAAAATCCGCAGCACCGAGGACAACAAGACTCATGTTGAGGACATCATCTACGACCGGCAATTTCTGAGAACGTGGAACGGCCTGACCTGGGACGAGGTCGCCGCGATGGACATCGAGCAGGCCAACATCGAGGGCGTCTCCGGCGCGACCGAGACCAGCCTCGCCATCGCCGAGAGCATCACGCAACGGCTCCGGCTCGGCAGCGCGCAGATTGTCCCGCCGCTGCCGATGCGCGTGAACTGGAACGATGCGGGCATCGGGGTCGTTGCGCTCGCGGCGATGCTGATGGCGTTCTCGCACCTGCATGGCCGCCGGTGGCTGAGGCGCGCGTTCCAGGCGGTCGTCGTGGCTTACGTCGGCTTCATCACCGGCGACCTCATCTCCCAATCGCTGCTCGCCGGCTGGGCGCGCTCCGGCGTGCCGTGGCGCACCGCGTCGGGCATGGTGTTGCTTGTCGCGGCGGCGCTGGTCGTGCCGTGGGCAACGCGAAAACCTCTCTACTGCCAGCATCTCTGCCCCTACGGCGCGGTGCAGGAATGGTTCGGCCGCCTGCTGCCACAGCGGATGCGGCTGCATCTGCCGCACTCGCTTGCCGCCGGCCTGCGCTGGCTGCCGCCGATGCTGCTCGCGCTGGTGATCATCGTCATCATGGTCGTGCTGCCGTTCGACCTTACGAAGATCGAGCCGTTCGACTCGTTCGTCATCAGCGCGGCGGGCCAAGGCACCATCATCGTCGCGCTCATCGGCCTCGTCGCGTCGCTGTTCGTGCCGATGGCCTACTGCCACTACGGCTGCCCGACGGGCGCGCTGCTGGAGTTCGTCCGCCCGCACGGGCCGTCGGATCGCTTCGGCCGGCGGGACGTGGCCGCCGCGCTGCTGGTGCTGCTGGCCGCGCTGCTGCACTGGAAATACGCCGCCATCTACTCATGGATTGTCGGCCCGTAATCCTTGCCTGTCTGCTGCCGGTGCTTGCTCACGCCGACGAGGCGTCGTTCGCCGGCATGACGATGGGCACGCGCTACGCGGTGAAGTTCTTGCAATCGTGGCCAGCCGCAGTTGTCCGGGACGTGCAGCGGGGCGTGGATGAGTTGCTGGGGAAGCTGGAGCGCGCGATGTCCACCTATCGCGACGACTCCGATGTATGTCGCTTCAGCGCGCAACGCGGCACGAACTGGTTTGCGGTCTCGGCGGACACGGCCCGCGCGGTGACCGAGGCGTTGCGCGTGAGCCGGCTCACGGAGGGCGCATTTGATGTGACGGTGGATCCGCTGGTGCGGCTCTGGGGTTTCGGCCCGCAACGTCACACGGGCGCGGTGCCATCGGCGGAGGCGATTGCCACTGCGCGCCGGCGCGTCGGCTGGCACAAACTCGAAGCGCGACTCGAACCACCGGCGTTGCGCAAGAGCGCGCCTGACATCGCCGTGGACCTCTCCGGCATCGCGAAAGGT
>JACRKA010000305.1 GCA_016219905.1 Verrucomicrobiota bacterium | reverse complement strand
GCCGGTCTTGTAGCCGAAGATGACGAACGTGTCGCCGCCGCAGTAGGTGATCGTTTGCGGCTTGCGCCACTTGGCCTGGAGCACGACGTCTTCCGGATACTGGTCGTTGGGGAACACGGTGCCGCAGACGTTGCACTTGATGTGGTCGCTGTCGTCGAGTTTCCACGTCCAAAGACCGTGCGGATGAACCGGCTTGCCTTGCACGCGGCAGGCGGGACACGGCGTCCAGAGCGAATCGCCCGGCGTCGTCTCCGGGATCATCTTCGCCAGGAACTCCGGCGTGATCCGGTCGAGATAACGCTTGGCGTTCTTCTCGACGCCCGCGGCGTAGCTCTTCGCCCAGGCGTAGCGGCTGATGTTCTCCTTGGCGCGCGCGATGTCGGCGGGTTTGAACATGACACACGGATGTTTGACCGTGTCGCGGTGCGTTTCCCACACCGACCAATCGAGCAGGGGATCGGGCGCAGCCGCCTGCAGGTTAATGGCGGCAACAAAGACTGGGAACGAGACGAGGATCTTGCGGTGTTTCACGAGAGCTGGCCTTTCCACTGGAGTTTCATCGTCCGCTTGCCGATCTCACGGCAGCATAACCATTGGCCTTGGCAACACAACGGCAAACCCTCCTCCGGCGCAAATGTTGCCGAACTGGAAGTTGAAGTGCGGCACGTTTCCCGGCAAGATGTCCGCGGAAGTCAAAGGCTTCACCAGCGCGGCGCAAATGTATGAACGCTAAACGGAACGGGTCGGCGCGGCAGCGAAGCGATGTAAGCGAAGAGCGCTGCGACAGAAAGATTCCCGGCGAAATCACGCGGCGCCGTTTTCTGAGAGACGCAACGGCTGCGGTGGCTGCCGCGGCAGGTTTCCCTCATCTGATCCCGCCGGTGGCGATGGGCCGCGATGGCGCCACCGCGCCCAGTCGTTGCACGACCATCGGCCTGATCGGCGCCGGCAATATCAACACGCGCCATCGCGAAGCCTTCCTGCTCGAAAAGGACGCCCGCATCGTGGCGGTTTGCGACCCGATCACGTCCCGGCGGGAAGCCTATCGCAGCCGCATCAACCAGGCGCCGGGTCACAACGGGTGCGCGGCTTACCGCGACTTCCGCGAGTTGCTGGCGCGGGACGACATGGATGCCGTGTGCATCGGGACGCCGGATCATTGGCACGTGACGCAGGCGATCACCGCCATGCAAGCCGGCAAGGACGTTTATGTGGAGAAGCCTCTCACTTACGCTGTGGCCGAGGGCCGCCGCGTCGTCGAGGCCGCCGCGCGCTACGGCCGGGTTCTTCAGACCGGCCTGCAACGGCGGTCGAGCGGGCCGTATCGCTACGCCTGCGAGTTGGTCCGCAATGGCCGCATCGGGCGGTTGACTCACGTCGAAGTGGGCATCGTCGGCATCCATTTCGCGACGCAGCCAGGCCGGCACTTCCCGCCAGCGCCCGTGCCGGAGGGCATTGATTACGATCTGTGGCTCGGGCCGGCTCCGGTGATGCCCTTTTGCCCCGAACGCATCCTCAACTACTACTGGTATCACATCCTGGATTACTCGCGCGGCTTCATCCCGGGCAACGGCGTGCATTTCGTGGACATCGGCCAGTGGGCCATCGGCGACGACATCAAGCCGGTGGAAATCAGCGCACCGGTGGCTGTCATCCCCACGGGCGGGCTGGTGGATGCCATCATCGAGTGGCGCGCGGAAGTCCTCTACGAGAACGGCGTGCGGATGAGTTTCAGCAACGAGCGCAACCCGCATCCGGACGGCATCCGGTTCGTGGGAACCGACGGGTGGATTCACATCAATGGCGGTGGAGGCTTGAGCGCCAGCCGTGAAGACGTGCTGAAGTCGGTCATCGGGCCTGAGGAGATCCACCTGTATGCGGCTTCGGGCGCGCACCGCAACTTTCTGGATTGCATCCGCACACGCCGCGCCACGGCCGCTAGCGCCGAGATTGGCCATCACGCCACCACCACGTGCAACGTGGTGGAAATCGCCGCCCGGTTGGGCCGCGCGCTGAAGTGGAACGCCATGGCCGAGCGTTTTGTTGGCGATGAGCAGGCAAATCGGCTCCTGTCACAGCCCATGCGGTCGCCGTGGCAGGTCTGATGGCGCGGCGAATAACCATGAACGCTGAACGGCACGTGTCGCCGGCAGCGACTCGGAACAGAGAAGTTCTTGCTATGGCGCCATTCGGTTTCAACGTATGAATGGAGACACGCTGATGAAGCCGCTCGCACTCCTCCTCGTGTCCTCTCTCGCCGCTGGGTCGCTCCTGGCCGACGGCATCCCGCTCTGCATCAGCGTGCGCTCGCGGATTCCCGATGACGACTGGCGGCACGTGGCCTCGCGCTACGGCTTGGTGATGACGCTGTTTTCGCCGACGGCCCACGGCATGGATTTGAGTAGCGAGAACGAGCGCGTGAAGTGGATCAAGTCGCTGAACCCGAAGCTCAAGATGGTGGTCTATGGCAGCGCCATCAACGCCGCCAACGTCCGGTTGCGCGCGTGGCGCCAGCCGCAGGAGCATCCTGAATGGTTTCTGAAAAACGAGGCGGGCGAATGGGTGACCGATTGGGAATACGGCGGCGCGGTCCACCTCGATCCGGGCAACGCGCAGTGGCAGGAGTTCGTGGCGAAGGCTTACAATGAAAACATCACCCGCTACGGCTACGATGGCGCGTTCGTGGACCTCGTAGGCTCGACGACGCATTACATCAACTTCAAGAAAACGAGCAAGGTGGTGAACCCGAAGACCGGCAAGGCTTACACCGACCCGGAGTGGAAGGCGGCCACGCTCGGCCTGCTGCGCACGGTCCGCCGCCACATCGGCGACAAGCTGATGATCGTCAACGGCTCGCGTGGTCAGACGTATTTCCAGACCGGCTACGCGGATTTCCTCACGGTCGCCGACGGGATGTGCAACGAAGGTTTTACCGGCTGGCTGCAGGACCCGACGCAGCCGCGTTTCGCTTCGGAAGACGACTGGAAAAGCGATGTGGACGCGCTGGCCGATTGCGCCCGGCGCGGCAAGCTCGTGATGGCCGTGGCCAACGTGAAGAAACGCGAGAGCGCCGAGCCGGCTGAGGCCTACGACGCGCGCTACCGCTATATCGCCGCGAGTTTCCTGCTGGGCATGGGCGAGCGCCACTACTTGTGCTTTTACGCCAAAGTGCCGGGCAAGCCGGAATGTTACCAGCCGGGCGAGGAGGTCCTGCCGGCGTTCTGCAACGTGTCGCTCGGCGAACCGCGCGGCGCTTATGAGAAAGAGGACGGTATCTATCAACGCGACTTCGAGCGCGGGAAGGTGTTCGTCAATCCGACGGCGCGCGAGGGGCGCGTGGATCTTTCCGGCAAATGGAAGACGGCGGAAGGCCAGGCCGTCGTTTCGCCGTTGGTGTTGCCCGCGCACACGGGCGCGATCTTGTTGCGCGAGAAATGAAAAACGAGGACACGCCTTGCGAAACAGAGTGAAACGTCGGCGATGTCTGAGCCGGTTCGCGTCCGCCGCGCTGTTGGCCGCCGCCGCGACCGGCTGGGCGCAGACCGATGCCAAGCCCGCGCTCACTCACGCGAACGTCGCCTACGGCCCGCACGAGCGAAACGTGCTGGATTTCTGGCAGGCGAAATCGGACAAGCCCGCGCCGCTCGCGGTCATCATCCACGGCGGCGGCTTCACCACCGGCAGCAAGGAACAAACACGCGCCGCCACCGTGCGCAATCTGCTGGAGGCGGGCATCTCGGTGGCCGCGGTCAACTACCGGCTCCTGTCCCACGCGCCGCTGCCCGCCGCCCATCACGACGTCACGCGCGCGCTGCAATTCCTGCGGTCGAAGGCGAAGGAATGGAACCTCGACAAGACGAAAGTCGGCGCGCTGGGCAACTCCGCCGGCGCGCAACTCGCCATGTATCTCGCGTTTCACGACGACCTCGCCGACCCGAATAGTCCCGACCCGGTGGCGCGCGAATCCTCGCGGCTCGCCTGCGTCGCCCCCAGCGGCGGCCAGGTGACGCTCGACGTGAAGTGGTGGCTCAAGCACGTCCCCGGCTACGCGCCGCACCGCGACTTCCTCGAAATGTTCGGCACCAAGGACGAGCGCGAAGCCCTCAAGCAGAACGCGGAGATCTCCGCCCTCGCGCTCATCAGCAAGGACGACCCGCCCGTCTTCATGACCTACGAAATGGCGCCGGGGCAACCTTACCCAGCCGATGACGCGGTGACGAGGAGCTGGAAAATCCACCACGTGGTGCACGGCATCGCGCTTAAGAAGCGTTGTGATGAACTGGGCGTCGAGGCGCATTTGAACCATCCCGGCGCGACGACGGCCTACAATTCCGTCGTGCCGTTCTTCAAAGCAAAGCTCCTGTCCGGCGGCGCGCGATG
>JACRKA010000301.1 GCA_016219905.1 Verrucomicrobiota bacterium | reverse complement strand
CTCTCCGTGGTCGACAGCGCGGACGGCCCGCTCAAGCTGCTCGTGGCCGAGGCGGAATCCGTGACCGGGCCGATTCTCGAGATCGGCAACACGAACAGCCGCTACCGATTTCCGATCGGCGCGCGCCGCTTTGTCAACGAGTGGAACGCCCAGGGGCCGGCCCATCACTGCGCGGTGGGCCTGGGCCACATCGCCGGCAAGATCGCCAAGCTGGGCGAGCTCCTGCAACTTGAAGTCGTGCAGATCTGCTAGGCCGAGGAAGCGACATCCCCTGAACCACGTCGAACGTTTCCGCGCCGTGATGAACTTCCAGCCGGTGGACCGCCTACCCCGATGGGAGTGGGCGATGTGGTGGGATGAGACCATCGCGCGCTGGCACGGCGAGGGATTGCCGAAGTCGCTCGCGTTCAGCCAGGTCAGCAATATCGCGCAATACTTCGCCCTCGATCCGTATCAGCAGTTCTGGTTCAGCACGACCGAGGCGACGATCGAGGCGACGCAACATCACGTCGAGGGCATCGTCGCGAACATGGATGATTACCGGCGCGTGAAGCCGCGGCTTTACCCGGACCATTCGCCCGCCATCGAGGCGATGCGGCCGTGGGCGGCGCGGCAGGCGCGCGGCGAGGCGGTGGTGTGGGCGACGCTGGAGGGTTGGTTCTGGTTCCCGCGGACGCTGATGAACATCGAGCGGCTGAGCTACGCGTTCTACGACCAGCCGGAACTGGTCCACGCGATGAACCACGACCTGACGGAGTTCAACCTGCGGCTCGTCCGGCAGATGGCGAAGGTCTGCGTGCCGACATTCATGACGCTGGCGGAGGACATGAGCTACAACCTCGGCCCGATGATTTCGCAAGCCGTCTTCAATGAGTTCCTGGCGCCCTACTATCGGCGGCTGATGGAGGCGCTGAACGAGTTGGACATCATGCTCATCGTGGACACCGACGGCGAGGTGACGCAACTGGTGCCGTGGCTGCAATCCGTCGGCGTGGCGGGCGTGTTGCCACTGGAGCGGCAGGCGGGCGTGGATGGCGACCGGCTGCGCGGGCAGTTCCCGACGCTGCGGATGGTCGGCCACTTCAACAAGCTGACGATGGACAAAGGCGAGGCGGCGATGCGGGCGGAGTTTGAGCGGCTCGTGCCGCTGATGAAACGCGGCGGGTTCATCCCGAGCGTGGACCACCAGACGCCGCCGGCGGTCTCCATCGAGCAGTATCGCGTCTATCTGCGGCTGCTGGAGGAATACACCGCGCGGAGCTGAGCATCACGCCGAACATTTGCTTGCTTCGCGTGGCGTGCCTTGCTACCAACCAGCCACTATGCCGATGATTCAACCGCAGCCCTCCTCCGGACCTTCCGCCGCTGCGGGAGGCGGCACCAAAGGTTTCAAGAACCTGTTCCGCACGGCGGACGGCAAGAACTACCTTGTCACCTTCTTGCTGGTCTGCTCGCTCTTCCTTTTGTGGGGCTTTTGCAGCGGACTGCTCGACAATCTCAACAAGCACTTCCAGAACTCGCTGAACATTTCCAAGTTCCAGTCGGGTTTCGTCCAGGGTGCGTTTTACGCAGGCTACTTCCTGATGGCTTTGCCGGCGGGAATGCTGGCACGGCGGTTCGGCTACAAAGGCGGGATTATTATCGGATTGGGACTGGCGGCTGCCGGAGCCTTTTGGTTTTTTCCCGCCACCAGCGCGACCCAGTGGAACAGCGTGATCGGCTTGCTGGGTTCAGTGTTCCATCTTGATGTGGCAACGGCCACTCAGTTGACCGCGTTCCTGGCTTTCTTGTTCGGCTTGTTCATTATCGCCACCGGCCTGGCCTGTCTGGAAACCATCGCCAATCCCTACGCCACGGTTCTCGGCCCTCCGGAGAGCGGTGCCACGCGCATCAACATGTCGCAGATCTTCAACGGCTTTGGTTGGGTGTCGGGCATGTATATCGGTGGTCAAGTCATCCTGTCTCCGACCAACGTGGTCAACGTCAGCAACGAGAAGCTTTATGTCCCCTACCTCGGCATCGGCATTGCCGTGGCGATCATGTTGGTCATTTTCATCTTCGCCAAAGTCCCCGACCTGCACGCCGAGGAGGAGTTCAAGGCGGAGGCGGCGGGCAAAGCCTCCAAGCCGATCGCCAAGCGCGCGCACTTCACAATGGGCGTGCTGTCGCAGTTCCTCTACGTCGCGGCGCAAACCGGCATCTTCAGTTTCTTCATCAACTACGCCGTTGCCAATATCAAGAACCTCAGTGATCAGTCCGCCAGCAACCTGCAAACCATTGCGTTTGCCCTCTTCGCCCTTGGCCGGCTCACGGGCAGCGCGGTAGTTGGGTTCACCAAGCCGCACAAAGCCCTGGCGGCTTATGCCGTGATCAACCTGATCATGATGGTGCTGACGATGGTCGGCGGCGGGTGGACCGGTGTGGTCTGCCTCATGGCGAGCTTCTTCTTCATGTCCATCATGTTCCCGACCATCTTCGCGCTCAGCATCCGTGGTCTCGGCGAGCACACCAAGCTCGGCGCATCCGTGCTGGTCATGTCCATCGTCGGCGGCGCGATCATGACGCCGCTCATGGGTCTCATCGCCGATAAGGCTGGCAAGTCTCTCGACCCGACCAGAGGCATGCGGATCGGTTTCGTCATCCCGTTGCTGTGTTTCGCCGTCATCGCCGTCTATGGCGCGCTCTGGCAGAAGCTGGAGTCAAAGGACGCCGCTGCCGACTCCGGCGCGGGAAAAGGTTCCGCCGGACACTGAGCGTGCCGTCTTCGATTGCTGCCACCCGTCCGCGGGCCTGATCGCGCCGCCTACTTCGGGCCGAGCGCCCGTTTCTGCAACACGATCAACTCCCGGATGCCCTTCGCGGCGAGTTTCAGCATCGCGTGAAGCTGTTCCTCGGTGAACGTCGCCTCCTCGCCGCTGCCCTGCACCTCCACAAACTCGCCCTGGTCGGTCATCACGACGTTCATGTCCACCTCGGCCTGCGAGTCCTCGGCGTAGCAAAGGTCGAGGATCGGCGCGCCCTTGAGCAGGCCGACGCTGACGGCGGCGATGTTCCGCTTGATCGGCCAGTCGGCGATGAGCTTGTCCTTCTGCATCTTCTTCAACGCCAGCCCCAGCGCGACGAACGCGCCGGTGATCGCCGCCGTGCGCGTGCCGCCGTCGGCCTCGAGCACATCGCAGTCAATCCAGAGGGTGCGCGGCCCGATTTTCTCCAAGTCAATCACCGCCCGCATCGCGCGGCCGACCAGCCGCTGGATCTCCACCGTGCGGCCGTCAAGCTTGCCGCGGGTGCTCTCGCGCTGTTTGCGGTCGCCGCCGGCGTAGGGCAGCATCGCGTATTCGCCGGTGATCCAGCCGCCGGGCACCTTCTGCTCCCGCATCCAGCGCGGCACCTCGTCCTCGACACTGGCGACGCAGATGACACGCGTGCGGCCGAACTCGCACAGCGCCGAGCCGGCGGCGGAGCGGACGTAGTTCTTGCGGAGGCGGATGCGGCGCAACTGGTCGGGCGCGCGGCCGTCGGGGCGGATGGATGCGGTGGTCACGGGAGAGCTTATAGGCCACCGCGCGCGCCACCGCAAGCGCGGGCACGCGGGCAAGGCTGGTCAGGACGGCGTCAGGGTGATAACAATGCGTTGCGTCGCGGCCAAGGCGGTGCCAGCCGCATCGGGCAAGGAAAAGTTGGTGAGGTTCACCATGAACAAGACCGGATCAGTCAAAGCAGTTGCAGTGCAGGGGTTGCTGTTGGCTGTGATGACAAGCTGCTGCTTGGCAGCGGCCAACGCCACCCCGACGAATGATGCGGCCCACATCACGGCGGCTTCATGGGCCGGCACGAAACCGCCGGTCAGCTTCAAGCTCGGCGGCAAGGACTCAAGCGAGTTGCTGCCGCGCTGGGAGCGCGCCGAAACCAGCGCGCCGGCTGCGGGCGGCGCAGTCCGAAAAATCTCCTTTGCCGATCCCACAACGCGGTTGCGTGTCATCGCCGAGGTGCGGACGTTCGACAAATTCCCCGCCGTCGAATGGCTGTTGCGGTTTCGGAACGACGGCGCTTCTGACTCACCGTTGATCGAAGACATCCAGCCGCTCTGCTGGTCGGCTGACGCGGGGAAGGGGACGGTGACGGTGCATCACGCGCGCGGCAGCGACGCGCGGCTGGACGATTTCGAGCCGCTCGCCGATCCCCTGCCGGCCCGCGGTTCGTTGCGGCTCGCGTCGCGGGGCGGGCGTTCCTCCGACGGCGCGCTGCCGTTCTTCAACCTCCCGATCGGCGACGGCGGCGTCATCGGCGCGATCGGCTGGACGGGCAACTGGGCGGCGACGTGTTTGCGCGACGAGGCGGGCCGCGTCGAGGCGCGCGCGGGGTTGCAACGGACGCGGCTGCGGCTGCGGCCCGGCGAGGAGGTCCGCACGCCGCGCATCCTGCTGCTGAACTGGCGCGGTGACCGCACCGCGGCGCACAACCTCTGGCGGCGGCTGGTCCTCGCGCACTACACGCCGCAGGTGAACGGCGCACCGCTGACGGTGCCGGCAAGTTACGGCGTCTGGGGCGCCGACCTTTGCGACCGGCACATCGCGCGGGCGCGCCGGTTGAAGGAGCAACGCTGGCCGTTCGATGTGTTCTGGGTGGACGCCGGCTGGTATGGCCACACCGTTGCGAAGGCCGACGCGACAGTCTATAACACGCCGTGGCATCTCAACCAGGGCAACTGGTGGCCGAGCACCAACTGTTATCCGCAGGGCCTCAAGCCGCTCGGCGACGTGCTGAAGGAACTCGGCATCGGCTTCCTGCTCTGGATCGAGCCGGAGGTCGCCAAGCAAGGCACGACGCTGCTGACGGAACATCCGGAGTGGTTCCTGCGGACGAAGGACCCGAAGTCGGCGCTGCTCAATCTCGGCGACCCCGCCGCGCGGCGCGGCATCACCGACCTCGTCTCGAAGATCATCAACGACGCGGGCCTGTCGTGGTATCGGCAGGATTTCAACATCGCGCCGGAATCGTTCTGGGCCGCCGGCGATGCGCCCGACCGCGTCGGCGCAACGGAGTCGCACTACATCGAAGGCCTCTACGCGTTCTGGGACGAACTGCGCGCGCGGCATCCGGGCTTGCAGATTGACAACTGCGCTTCTGGCGGCCGGAGGATTGACTTGGAGACCATCTCGCGCAGCGTGCCGCTGTGGCGGAGCGATTACCCGTGCGTGCCGCGCTGGGATCCGATCGGCTCGCAGGCGCACACCATCGGTCTCGCGCCGTGGGTGCCGCTGAGCGCCGCCGTCTGCGTCGCGGCGCAGCAATACACCCTTCGCAGCGCGCACGCCGCCGGCATCGTGTTCGACACCGGCATGAACGCCGTCAACCCGCTCGGCGACGCGTGGCTGCGGCTCGCGCTGGAGGAGTTCAAGCGCGTCCGGCCGTTCTGCTACGGTGACTTCTATCCGCTGCTCGACCACAACCTCCGCGCCGACTCGTGGGCGGCGTGGCAGTTCGACCGGCCCGACCAGCGCGCCGGCGTCGCGATTTTCCTGCGCCGTCCCGGCAGCCCGTTCACGGCGATGGAAGCCGGCCTGCGCGCGCTCGACCCGAAGGCGCGCTACGCCGTCGAAGTCCGCTCAGAGCTTGGGCCTGCGCCCGTGCAACACATGACCGGCGCGGAGCTGTCCGGCCTCCACGTCACGATTGCGGAGAAGCCTGGCTCGGCTTTGCTGATCTACCGGCAGGAGTAGAGATCATGAAGAATGGTGTGTTGTCTCTTGCGGCGATGCTCGCTGCGATGGCCGCTTCCGCTGCCGCCCCATCGCTCGCGGGCACCGGCGAATTATCTGGCGGCATTTGCGAGCGGCTCAGCCCCGTCGCCAAAGGGACCGGCTTCGCGATGGATGGTTACTTCGTCTGGTGCGGATCGGTCATCAAGGTCGACGACAGCTATCACATGTTCGCGTCGCGCTGGCCGGTGGCTACGAAGTTCCCCGAAGGCTACCGCCAGAACTCCGAGATCGTGCGCGCCGTCGCGTCGCGGCCGGAGGGGCCTTACAAGTTCGCGG
>JACRKA010000300.1 GCA_016219905.1 Verrucomicrobiota bacterium | reverse complement strand
GCGCGCGCGCGGTGATGTTTGACGCCTCGGCGTCGCCCATGCAACCACGCTCCTCGATATGGTCGAGGTCGTCCGCGTCGCCGAAACCGTGCTCGACCGCCCAACGCGCGCCTTTGGTGATGACCTGCCGTTCGTCGCCGTGGGTGAGCTTCAAGTCGCTTTTGCTGCCCAGCCCGGACGGCACGTCGCGGAACAGTTGTGCCACCAATTCGCGGATGCGCGGTTGCACGTCATCGCGCGTCAGGTTGGTTCGCAGGAGGCGCACGCCGCAGTTGATGTCGTAGCCGACACCGCCGGGCGAGATCACTCCGCCTTCATTCGGGTCGGTCGCCGCGACGCCGCCGATGGGAAAGCCGTAGCCCCAATGGATGTCCGGCATCGCCAGTGAATATTTCTGGATGCCCGGCAGGCAGGCGACGTTGGCGACCTGCTCCAGCGCGTTGTCGCCGACGATGTGCTTGAGCATCGGCTCGCTGGCATAGATGCGCCCCGGCACGCGCATCCCGGGCTTGGCGGTTTGCGGCAGTTCCCAGAGGTAATCGGTGATTTTGACCAGCGGCTCCACGGCGCGGGGAAGTTAGCCGGTTCCCCGCCAGCGTCAAACGCCAAACGTAACCTCCCGCCCCGCGCGCCGGTATTAGAGCGCAGAAGGAACAACGCTTATGTCCAAGACCTCACGTTTTCTATCTGGCCTGTGCGCGGCGGCTCTGGCGTCTCAGATCGCCGGCGCGGCGCAAGAGGGTGGCTCGCCCATGGAGTGCGTCCCCGCCGACGCATTCCTCGCGGTGGAAGTCATGAAGCCGCAGGCCGTGCTCTCGCCCTTCGATGAGAAAGGCGCGGCCATGCTCACCGCGCTGCCGGGCGTGCAGGATCAACTCGCCAAGCCGGGCGTCAAACAGTTCTTCCAGATCGTCAAGGTCATCGAAAACCAGCTCGGCACCGAGTGGCGCGCCGGGCTTGGGCAGATGACTGGCGGCGGCGTCGCGTTCGCCATGTGCCCGCAGGAGCGCAACGTGTTCATCGCGGAGGCCAGCGACGTCAGCATGACGAAGCGGCTGAACGAATTCCTCCTCAAAGCTGCCGCGTCGAAAAAAAGCTCCGACGGCTCGACCGCCCTGTTTGAGGCGCAGCCGATAGACGGCGTTCCCGCGTGGACGCTCGGCCCGAAGGAGACCCACGTCATCGCGGGCAACCTGCTCATCATCTCCAGCGGTGCGGAAGGCGTGCGCGCGGCGCTCGCCCAGCGCGCCAAGGGCGCCGCCTCCAGCCTCGCCGCGACGCCGGCTTACCAGGCCGCCAAGCGAGCCGTCGGGCCCGACGCGGCGGCGATGGTCTTCGTCAACACCGCGATGCTGAAACAATTCCCCGGCTTCGCCGAGAAGCTCAACTTCAAGAACGCGAATCCGCTGGCCGTGCTGCTCTTTGCGGGGATCGGCGACGCGGTCCAGGGAGCAAACTGGCTCGCGCTGGGCGTGCGCGTGAAGGATGGCGGCCTCGCCCTCCAGCTCGCCTCCGACGCGAAGCCCGCCGCCTCCAGCCCGTCCGCGTTCGCGCTGCCGGCGAAGTCCGGCGACGGCATCCTGCCCAACATCACCGTCCCGCGCCAGATCGCCGCGTTCAGCTTCTACCGCGACCTGCGCCGCTTCTACCAGGCCAAGGACCAGCTCTTCCCCGAGCGCACCTCCGGCCTCATCTTCTTCGAGAACATGATGGGCATCTTCTTCAGCGGGCGCGACATGACCGACGACGTTTTCGCGCAGGCCGCGCCCGAAGTCCGCTTCGTCGTCGCCAACCAGGAATATGATCCCGCCATCGGCACGCCGGAGGCGCAGATACCGGCCTTCGCCGTCATCCTGCGCCTGCGCGATCCCGCGAAGTCCAACGAGATGCTGGAGGAGGCGTTCCAGAAATCCATCGGTCTCGCCAGCTTCACCCGCGGCCAACAGGCGCAGCCCGGCTTCATCATCGAGCGGCCCGTTCATTGGAACACCCGCTACACCGTCGCCCGGTTCCCCAGCGCCGCCATCAAGGACCGCGCCCGGCTCGACATCCGCTACAACTTCCGCCCGACCCTCGCCATGCCGGGCCAATACCTCGTCATCAGCTCCACCGACGGCCTCGCCGCCGACCTCATGGACGCCCTCGGCCGCGAGGCCAAGCAGATGCCCGCCCCGCTGGCCGGCATCCACAGCCTCGCCGAACTCGACGGCGCGCAGGTCTCCGCCGTCCTCCAGAGAAACCTCGACATCATCGCGCGCGGCAACATGGTCAAGCAGGGCCGCAGCCTCGAAGACGCCCGCGCCCAGATGAACGCGCTCATCACTGCTGCCCAGGTCGTCAGCAAACTCCGCCTTACCATCGGCGCCGACGCCGGCGCGAGCTGCGCCACACTCGACGTGGACCTCTGCCAGCCCGCGAAGGGCAAAGGCCTCGCCCGGGCGCGATAGCGCGAGCCTTCGTTTAGCTGGGAGGGGCGACATTCTTGTCGCCCAAATCATATTCCACAATTCGGCGACAAGAATGTCGCCGCTCCCAGCTAGGACAACCGATGGTGGTTTCTGACCGACGAACTCGAGTAGCGGAGCGCGCTAGCGTTCCGCAAATCATCGGAAGCCTCACGGCTTCCGCTACTGTCGGCGATCAGAGATCGCCGCTACAGGAAGCTCCACTGCCGCCGGACAGACCGATTTCTTGCTCCGAAAAGTCCATCTTTACGCCGACAGACGGATTTTACGCTCCGCAAAATGCGTCTCTAGGCCTACAGACGCATTTTTTGCTCCCGAAAATGCGTCTGGACGCCTCCAGCCGGATTTTTTGCTCCGAAAAATCCGGCTCTATGCCTACAGTTCCATTTTTGGCTCCGCAAAATGCCTCTCGCCGCCTCCAGCGCCATTTTTGGCTCCGAAAAATCCGTCTTTACGCCGACAGACGGATTTTTTGCTCCAAAAAATGCTCCTTTCCGGCGGACTTGGCGTTTTAACCTCCAAAAACACGGTCACTTACGAAAGAATGCCGCCAATCGGCCCCTTTTCAGAATCGAAACCCAAAGGCCGAATCCCCGAAGGCCGAGAAACGCGGCGTTCGCACCGTGTTTCGCCTTCGGACTTCGGACTTCTTTCGGCTTTCGAGTTTCGGCTTTCGGCTTTCGGATTTCAGGTTGATTCGCCCCCTCCGCCCGCCTACACTCGCCGCGCGCTTCGGAGGACATCTATGATTCGTCCCATCCTCGCTGTCGTGTTCCTGCTGGCCGGCTCACGAGCCGACAGTTTTGCCCAATCCTCTTTTACCGGACTCGGCTTTCTTCCCGGATGCACCCACAGTAAGGTCGAGGCGATTTCGGCCGATGGCAAGGTTGTGGTTGGCGTAAGCTGGTCAACTTTGGGCACACAGGCGTTTAGGTGGACCGCGGCGGGAGGAATCGTTGGCCTCGGCTTCATGCCCGGATGCTCCAATAGTTGGGCCTACGCCATTTCGGCCGACGGCTCGGTGATTGTGGGCACCACCACTGCGCCGAGTTTTCGTCCGAAACCAAACCACGTGCGGACGGAAACATTCCGTTGGACAGCGGTCGACGGCATGGTCAGTCTTGGTTCCTCAGCCGGCAAACACCTAGAGCTATCTCCCCGAGCCGTATCTAGCGACGGCTCGGTGGTCGTGGGGAGAGCAGACGGCAAAGCCTGTCGCTGGACAACAGCGGGCGGCATAGTTGACCTTGGCAACTTCAGCGGCGGGTCAATGAGCGAAGGTCTCGGCGTCTCCGCAGATGGCAAAGTAGTTGTGGGAACTGGCGAGTGGCGGCAGCCGATACGCGTCCTTGGTCCACCTAATGAAGGCAAGGTGGTTGGTGGCGGCTCGGTTTGTAGAGCGTTTCGGTGGACGGCTGAGAGTGGCATGGTTGATCTCGGATGCCTGCAAGGCGAGAGGGGTGACAGTTCGGCTCGTGCAGTTTCAAGTGACGGCTCGGTAGTCGTCGGATGTAGCTCATCGCCTTCGGGTTCACAGCCCTTCCGCTGGACGGCTACAGGCGGCATGATTGGTCTCGGCCACTTGCGCGGTGGAACCAGTAGCGATGTTAAGGGTGTTTCAGGAGATGGTTCGGTGGTTGTGGGGCAGAACCAGTCGTTTTCAGGTGAGGAATATGTTGCGGGCAAGAGGCCATCACTTTGGGTTGATGAGGCAATTGTTTGGGATAGCGTCCACGGCATGCGCAGCCTCCAAATTGTTCTTACCAACGAGTATAATCTGAACTTGACGGGTTGGAAGTTGACCGATGCTCGCGGCATTTCAGCCGACGGAAAGACCATTGTTGGCACCGGCAAGCACAACGGCCACTACGAGCCGTGGCTGGCGCATCTGGACAAGCCGTTGAATGCTCCGGCGACGAAGGGAAAGAGCCAGCAAGCTCCGTCCTCGCGTTGATTGCCGGCCCGCCGTCACGAGAAGAAAACGGCTCCGAATCTGCCAGCTCCGTCAGGAGCGTCATGTTTATAGTAGTGGCTCGCGCAATCACAACAGCTCCGTAGGAGCGGCATGTGCAGGATGAATGATCTCCGCAACAAGCCTGTGCCGCTCCTACGGAGCTTGGCGGTTGTTTTATTGTGGGAGATATAAACATGGCGCTCCTAACGGAGCTGGCAGACTGGTCACTGCAACGGTTGGCTACAATCGGCAGACGCCGCTATCCGCAGCGGCTTGGTTTGCGGCCGATGCTCTGGTGCTACCGGTTTCCACGCCTCTGCGACGTAACCTCCCGCGCTGCGTTCCGGTATTAACTCGCAGACAGGCGGCGGTCCCGCGCGGCGGGTTTTTGCCGGGCTGTCAAACGGAACGGATTCATGACGACCTTGACGGAACAACATCGCGACCCGGCGTGGGCGTGGGCGCGCTACGAGCCGGCGGCGGGCCGGCCGTGGACGCTGGCGCTGGCGGGGCATCTGCACCGGCGGGCGGGGTTCGGCGGGACGTGGGAGCAGCTCCAGCGCGCGCTGCGGGGCGGGCCGCAACGGACGGTGGACGGCCTGTTGCGGCCGGCGGGGGACGTGGCGGGGTTCAACCGCGACTTTGACAAATATGAGGCGTCGGCGGACGACGCGCGCGGCGTGGAGGACCTGCGGGCTTGGTGGTTGCAGCGGATGATGCAGTCGCCGCACCCGTTGCTGGAGAAGATGACGCTGTTCTGGCACGGCCACTTCTCGGTGGACGGCGGGAAGGTGAACTTCACGCGGCTGGCGCAGCGGCACGTGGCGCTGTTGCGCGGCCAGGCGCTCGGCAGTTTCCGCGAGCTGTTGCGCGGCATCGTGCACGACGCGGCGGTGTTCCTCTCGCTGGAGGCCGCCATCAACCGCAAGTCGCAGCCGAACGAGCAGTTCCCGCGCTGGCTGATGGAGTGTTACACGGTCGGCCACGGCAACTACACCGAGGCCGACGTGCGCGGGGCGGCGCGGGCGTTTGCGGGGTGGTTCGTGCTGCAAGGCGAGCTGCGCGACATCCCGCGCGAGCATGACACGGAGAGCAAGCGCATCCTCGGCCAGCAAGGGCCGTTCAACAGCGACGATGTCGTCCGCATCCTGCTGGAGCAGCCCGCGACGGCGCAGCACATCGTCCGCAAGCTCTACCGCTGGCTGATCTCGGAGACGGCCGAGCCGGACGCGCGCCTGATCGCGCCGCTGGCGGCGGCGTTCGGGAAGGACTACGACGTGGGGAAGGTCGTCGAGATGATGCTGCGGTCGAACCTGTTCTACTCGGCGGCGGCCGTGCGGCAGCGGGTCAAGTGTCCGGTGGAGTTCGCGCTCGGCATCGTGCGGGCGCTGGAGGGTGCAGTGCCGGCGATGAATCTCGCACACGATCTCGGCCGGCTCGGCCAGAGTCTCTTCTTTCCGCCAACGACGAAAGGCTGGACCGGCGGGCGCGACTGGATCAATCACGCGACGCTCGCGGGCCGTCATAATCTGGCGGCGGCGTTCTTGCAGGCCACCGGCGGCCCGTATGCGGGCAAGCTCAATCCGGGCGAGGTGGCGAAGAAACATGGCATCTCGACGCCGCAAGCCGCGGCGAAGTTCTTTGCGGAGTTGTTTGTGCAGGATGCGGCGGTGGCGGGTGAGGTGATCGAGCGCGATGCAGACAAAGCCGCGCGTCACGCCGCCTACGCGGTGGTCACGTCACCGGAGTTTCAGTTGGCATGAAGACGATTCGCGATGAGAGGAGAATGTCTTTCCGGTGGGGCGAGGCTCCGCCGAGCCTCTGCTCGCTGTGGATGTTGGACGGTTTGGATTCGAGAACCGGAAATGGCTCGGCAGAGCCTCGCCCCACCTTCTTTGGTTGCGGTTTCGCCGCACTGAGTTCTATTGCGGCGGTCAAATCCAGGAGCCAATCATGAGCTACACAAGACGCGACTTCTTGAAAGATTCGTTCCGCGCGGCCGGCCTGCTGTCGCTGGCCGGCAGCGCGCCACGGTTTCTTGTCAACACGGCGATGGCAGCCGCCTCGCAGCGGCGCGGGGGCGACACGGTGCTGGTGGTGCTGGAACTGTCCGGCGGCAACGACGGCCTGAACACCGTGATTCCCTACGCGGACGATGTCTATCACCGCAGCCGGCCCACGTTGCGGCAGGTTGCCAGCAAGGCGCTCAAGATTGACGACCACATCGGGTTTCATCCGCGCATGGGCGGTTTCTCCCGGCTCCACAAGGACGGCCTGCTGACGGTGGTGCAGGGCGTGGGCTGTCCGGACTCGGACAAGAATCACCCCGGCGCGAAGCGCGCATGGCACACGGCGGAAACGAAAACGCCCGGCCCGCAGACCGGCTGGCTCGGCCGCGCGGCGGACCAACTGTTCGACCCCGCCGCAGCGAATGTGCCGGCGGCCTTCGTCGGCAAAATCATGCCGTTGCAGGCGACGAACGCGGAGAGGGTCGTCGTGCCCGCCCTCCGCTCGGCGGTCGAGATGGCTTGCCGCGGATCGGAGGCGAAAGGGCTTGCGCCCGAGGCGGGCGACGATCCGCTGCTGGCATCGGTGCGACGCGCGACGGCGGAGACGATTGAGAACAGCCGGAGGATTGAAAGGGCGATTGCGGCGACCAACACGGCGGACTATCCGCAGTTGGTGCTCGCACAGGAGTTGCGCATCGTGGCCCAGCTCATCCGCGCCGACGTCGGCATCCGCATCTTCTACACGGAGCTGGGCGGCGGCAACATCGGCGGTTTCGACAATCACGCGGGCCAGCTCGGCAACCACTGCGCACTGCTCCAGCAGATTTCTGATTCCCTGACCGCCTTCACGCGTGACCTCCAGCGCGACAAGCTGCTCGACCGCGTCGTGCTGATGACGGTCTCGGAGTTCGGCCGCACGTTGCAGGAGAATGGCCGCCGCGGCACCAATCACGGCGTGGCGGCACCGACGTTCCTCGTGGGCGGCAAGCTCAAGGGGGGCGTCGTCGGCGCGCATCCGAGCCTGACCGACGTGGACAAGGACTCGAGCTTGCATCTGCACACCGACTTCCGCGCGCTCTACGCGACGGTGCTGGACGGCTGGCTGGGCGTGGACAGCCGCGCCGTCCTCGGCGCGTCATTCAAGCCGCTGGATGTGCTGGCCGGCTAGTAAGCCTCTGGGTTCGCTACAACGGCCGCACGATGGATTGCGGGCGCAGATAGTCCAACAGCGTTTCCGGCGCGAGCACACCCCCACCGCAACCACTGAGGTTGCAGCCGGCGTAAGGCACGCCGTGGGCGAAGACGTTGTGGGCGTTGATCCAACTGTTGCCGGCGACCATCGCCTCGGCGACGCGGTTGGCGCGGGCGAGGTCGCGCGACCAGACGCTGTTGGCGAGGCCGTAGGTCGAGCGATTGACGAGTTCCACCGCCTGCTGCTCGTCGCGGAAGGGCAGCGCGAACGCCACCGGCCCGAAGATTTCCTCGCGGGCGCAGACGTTGTCGGGCGAGCCGGCCAGGAGCGCTGGCTTGACGTAATAGCCGCCCGCGTGGCCGGCGACGGTCGCGGGGCCGCCGCGCAACAACACCTTCGCGCCCCCGGCCTCGCCGCGTTCGAGATAGCCGAGCACGCGCTTGCGTTGTTTCTCGCTGACGAGCGGGCCGAGCTGCGTGTCGGGTTCGAGGCCGTGGCCGATCTTCATGCCGCTGAGGATGGCGGACGCGCGCTCCAGCACCTTGTCATAAACCTTCTCGTGGAGGAGCCAGCGCGTGGCGGTGCAACAGACCTGGCCGGCGTTGAGCGACACCGCCCCGGCGAGCGCCTGCGCGGTCGCGTCCACGTCCACGTCGTCGAAAACGACGGCGGCGCCTTTGCCG
>JACRKA010000304.1 GCA_016219905.1 Verrucomicrobiota bacterium | reverse complement strand
GGCGCTGGGCTTCGGCGCGGTCGGCGCGGTGAGCGGCCAGTTGCTGGCGGTGGTGGCGGGCACGACGCTGTCGTTGTGGGCGCTGCGGCGGTTCTGGCATCACCGGGGCGCGGACCACGCGGCGTTCGATACGGCGCCGGTTTACAAATACTTCTGGCCGGCGCTGGTGGTCAGCTTTAGCGTTTCGACCATCAGCTACGTGGACATGATTTACGTGCGGCACTATTTCGCGACGGAGTTTTCGGGGCAATACGGCAAGGCCAAGATGATCGCGCAGGCGTTCGCGTTCCTGGTGATGCCACTGGCGGAAGTGTTGTTCCCGAAGGCGGCCGGCGACGCCGCGCGCGGCTCGTCCGACTCCCGGCGCGCCCTCTGGCACGCGATGGCGGTCACCGCGGCGCTCGGCGTGATCGGGGCGGTCGTCTGCACGTTGTGGCCGTGGTTGCCGGTGCGGATCCTGGCCGGCGCGGGCAACACCACCGCCGAGGCGCTGCTGGCGCCGTTCGTGTGGGCGATGCTGCCGCAGGCGCTGGTGGCGTTGCCGGTGCAGTTCCTGCTGGCGCGCGCCGACTTCAAACGGCTGCTGGTGCCGCTGGCGTTGCTCGTGGCGGCCTACCCGACGGCGTTGTGGCTGTGGCACGACAGCCTGCTGCAAGTGCTGGCGGTCGTCGGTTGCGCGGGCGCGACGGCGCTGGCGATTTTGATCTGGAGCTTGTGGCATGTCGAACGCTGACCCGCGCCTGAGCATCATCCTGCCGGCCTTCAAGGAAGGCGCGCACATCTTCGACAACATCGGCAAGGTGCGCGCGCACTTCGCGGGCAAGTTCCCGTTCGAGGTCGTGGCGGTGGACGACGGCAGCCCGGACAACACCTTCGCGGAGATCGAACGCGCGGCGCGGCAGTGGCCGGAAGTGCGGGCCGTGCGCCTCAAGCACAACGCCGGCAAGGGCGAGGCGCTCAAGCGCGGCTTCAAGGCGGCGCGCGGCGAGCGGGTCGCGTTCCTCGACGCCGACCTCGACATCCCGCCGTCGCAGGTCGAGGTGCTGATGGCTGAGATGGATCGCACGGGGGCGGACGTGGTGATCGGCTCAAAGCGTCACCCGAAGTCGAACATTGATTACCCGTGGCACCGGCAGATTGTCAGCGGAGTTTACTATCTGCTGATCAAAGCGATGTTCGGCCTGCCGCTGCGCGACACACAGACCGGCGTGAAGCTGTTCAAGCGCGCCGCGCTGGCGGATTGCTTCCCGCGCATCCTGGTGAAGGCGTTCGCGTTCGACATCGAGCTGCTGGCGGTGCTGCACGCGCGGGGCTACTCGATCATGGACGCGCCGGTGGTGATCGAGTTCAGCGGGCAGTTCGGCATGTTCCGGCCGCGGGCGGTCTGGCAGATTTTCGTCGAGACCATGGCGGTGTTCTACCGGATGAAGCTGCTGCGTTACTACGACAGCTACCAGCCGAAGACCGCGCCGGAGACGCCGCCGCGCGTCAGCATCGTCGTCGCGGTCAAGAGCGACAACCCGCAGCTCCGGCAGTGCATCGAGCATTGCCTCGACCTGGAATACGACGACTTCGAGATCGTGGTGTTGCCGGACGAACCATTCGCCTGCGCCGAGCCGCGCGTGCGGATCATCCCGACCGGCCCGATGCGGCCCGCCGAGAAACGCAACCTTGGTTTCCGCGAGGCGACCGGCAGCATCATCGCGTTCCTCGACGACGACGCGTATCCGGATTTCCACTGGCTGGAGGAGGCGGCCGGCAACTTCACCCGCCCGGAAGTCGGCGCGGTGGGCGGCCCCGGCGTGACGCCGCCGGACGATCCGTTGATGGCGCAGGTCAGCGGGCGCGTTTACGCGGCGCGGATCGTCAGCGGCCACTATCGCTATCGCTACGTCGTGGACCGGATGCGCGAGGTGGACGACTTCCCGAGCTGCAACCTGATCGTCCGCAAGGAGACGCTGGAGAAGATCGGCGGCTTCGGCACCAACTTCTGGCCCGGCGAGGACACCGAGCTTTGCCTCCAGATCACCAAGAAGCTCGGCCAGAAGATCATCTACGACCCGCGCGTCGAGGTCTATCATCACCGGCGTCCGTCGCTGGTCCGGCACATCAAGCAACTGGCCAACTACGGCCTGCATCGCGGCTACTTCGCGAAGAAGTTCCCCCAGACCTCGCTGCGGCTGGCGTATTTCGCGCCGAGCGCGCTGAGCCTCTGGTTGCTGCTGGGCTGGCTGACGATGCTGGCGGCAACGCCGTGGATCGGCTGGTTCTGGATGGCCACAGCGGCGGGCTATCTGTTGCTGGTGGCGGGATCAAGTTTTTCCACCAACCCGATTTTGTTTTTTCTCACTTTTGCGACTATTGTCGCCTCGCATCTGGCCTACGGACTGAACTTCATCCGGGGGTTGTTGACGCCAAAGATGGATCACTGATGAAAATCTGGATCGGATATCCGCCGCTGCCCGACCCGAAGGGCGTGCCGCTCATTTCGCAGAACCGCCAGTTCCAGTGGTTCAACGACCCGACCTTCATCTATCCCGTCATCCCGTCCTACGCCGCGACGGTGCTCAAACGCGCCGGCCACGACGTGATGTGGGAGGACGGCGTCGCGCAGCGCGACACGGTCGAGGCTTATGAGAAACGCTTCGTGGACGCCGCGCCGGACGTGGTCGCGTTCGAGGTCAAGACGCCGGTGGT
Organism: Verrucomicrobiota bacterium; assembly: GCA_016219905.1. GTDB lineage: Bacteria > Verrucomicrobiota > Verrucomicrobiia > CAIQCK01 > CAIQCK01 > JACRKA01. The sequence continues at coordinate 5,824 of JACRKA010000304.1, read as the reverse complement.
CAAGCGCGTGTGGAAGGCGATTGATCGGATGAAGGCGCTGCGGCCCCAGGCGAAGTTCGTGCTGATGGGCGACCACATCACCGCGATGCCGGAAGAGTCGCTCATCGAGTGCGACGTGGACTACTGCGTCACCGGCGGCGATTTCGATTTCTCATTGCTGAACCTCGTCGGCCATCTGTCAAAGGGTGAGAAGCTGGAACCGGGCGTCTATTTCTGGCGCGACAGCGCCGCGCGCGGCGAGGCGCGGCGGTTGCGCGGACGCTCGACCGAGATGGAGCTTTGGGAGAAGGCGCAGACCGCGCGCGAGACGGGCGCGCCGTGGGTGGACGGCATGGTCTGCACCGGCGCGTTCGGGCCGTTGAAGCACGACCTCACCGGCCTGCCGATGATTGACCGCGAGCTGTCGAAGTGGAAGCTATACGCCTACGACAACGGCAACTTCAAATACCTGCCCGGCACCTACACGATGGTCGGCCGCGATTGCTGGTGGGGCCGATGCACGTTCTGCTCGTGGACGACGACGTTCACCAATTTCCGCAGCCAAACGCCGAAACAGCTCCTAGCCGAAGTCGAGCATCTCGTGGACTTGGGCGTGCGCGAGATTTTCGACGACAGCGGCACGTTCCCGGCCGGCAAGTGGCTGCGCGAGTTCTGCGCCGGCATGGTCGAGCGCGGCCTCCACAAGAAAGTCGTCATGGGCTGCAACATGATCCCCGGCGTGCTTGACCAGGAGCACTACGACCTCATGGGCAAGGCCAACTTCCGCTTCGTCCTCTACGGCCTCGAGTCGGCCACGCAGTCCACACTCGACCGCATCCAGAAACTCGGCCGCGCCGACAAGCTCGAAGAATCCATGCGCCGCGCCAAGAAGGCCGGTCTCGAACCGCACGTCACCTGCATGGTCGGCTATCCGTGGGAGAGCGAGGAGCAGGCGCTCCACACGATCAACCTCACCAAGTCGCTGTTCCAGAAAGGCTGCATCGAGACGCTCCAAGCCACCGTCGTGATGCCGTATCCGGGCACGCCGCTGTTCGCCGACTGCATGAGGCAGGGCCTGCTGCGCACGCTGGACTGGGACGCATACGACATGCGCGCGCCGATCATGAAATGCCCGATGAGCGACCAGCGCCTGCTGGAGATCACGCAGGGCATCTACACCAGCTTCCTGACGCCGAAATACGTGCTACGCAAACTCGCCAGTCTCCGTTCGTGGGACGACATCAAGTTCGCCTCGCGCGCGGGCCTGAAAGTGCTCGGCCACCTCGCCGACTTCAACTTCCTCGGCATCGGCGGCAAACAGCGCGAAAAGTCGTTGCGCCAGTTGGAACGGGAAGAGCGCAAGAGCGCCGCCTGAGATTTCGCTGTGTTGATTGACACGAAACCATGCGAACCTTGCCCGCAATCATCGCTGTTGTCGCCGCGCTGCTATGGACGCCGGCGCGTGCCGTCGAGACCGAAGCGCGCCATTCGTCGGGCGTGTTCATGCTGACGATGCCGGACGGCTGGGGCTGGCGGGAGATGCCGGGGCCGTTCCCGAACGGCGACGGCGCGTCGATCGGCGGCGAGGCGCTGTTCTTCCTCGTGGTCGCGCCGGCTGGCAGCGACGACCTCGCCACCGAGGCGCGACGGTATCTGCCGCTGGTGCAACGCCGGTGGTTGGAGGCAGCCGTGAGCGGCGCGCCTCGCGGCACGACGGTCGGCTCGGCAACGGCGACGATCTACCGGCTGGTGTTCAAGGAAGAGAACCGCCTCCGGGAATTGCGCACGATCATCTTCCTGCACGCGGGCAACGTCATCATGGGCGCGATGCGGACGGACCCGCCGCTCGCCGCGAAGTTTGAATCCTCACTGCGCGAGATTCTGGCAACGGTGAAAGTGCGCCCGGTTGCGCCGCCGCCTCAGCCTCAGCCTCAGACGCCGCCTGAAACTGCGCCGCCACCGCCACAGCCCGAGCCGGTCAAGGGCACTGGCCAGCCGATCTGACTTCAGCCGGAACGAATCAGTTGGTCTGGTAGGCGCCGACGTAAGGAGGCGAAATCAACAATCCGCCGTGATCAGTCGCCTCCTTACGTCGGCGCCTACAGTTTCGGAAATCCGCTCCGACTGAACCGGCGGCTCAGGACTTGCCGCGCTTGGCGGCCTGGTGGTCGAGCATCAGCAGCGTGCCTTTGCTGTCGCCGGCCATCTCCAGCTTGCCCAGCACTTCGCCGACGGACTTCTCCTCCTCCACCTGCTCGTCCACGAACCACTTCAGCGCGCTTTGCGTGGCGTAGTCCTTCTCCTCGACGGCGAGCGCGAAGAGCGCGTTGATCAGCGCGGTGGTGGCCTGCTCCAGCTTCAGCGCCGCGGCGATGGCGTCCTTGGCCGAGCGGAAGTCCGACGCGGGTTTGCCGACCGCCTCCAGTTCGACGCGGCCGCCGCGGTCAACGACGAACCCGATGAATTTCAGCGCGTGCGTCCGCTCCTCGGCGCTCTGGATGTTCATCCAATGCGCGAAGCCGGGCAGGTTCCGGCTGGCGAACCAGGCCGAGATGGCGAGGTAGTTGTAGGTGGTGTGAAACTCGTGGTTGATCTGCTTGTTCAGGGCTTTCTCGATTTTCTTGCTGAGCATGATGGGTTTTTCCTTTCCTCTCCTTGGTTGAATCTGCGGGCTACTATGGCCACTCGCACATGGCGTGTCAAACCGCGCGCCTCACTTTCGCAGGTCGAACGACATCTTCTCGAAGCCAATCGCCCCGGCGGCTTTCATGACCTGTTCGACGCGCTCGAACTCCACGTCCCGGTCCACGCGCAGCACCAGCCGCTGGGTCGGGTCGAACCGCGCCGTGAGTTGGCGGCTGAGGTCGGTCAGGGAGAGGGGCGTGTTGCGGAACAGGATCTGGTCGCGCGTGAGGATGACCTCGACGGTCGGTTCGGGCACGTGGACGGCGTCGCCGCGCGAGGTGACTTCGATGGTGAAGTCGTCGAACTGCGCCCGGCTGCCCGCGGCCACCGCCAGGCCGACACCGCCTTTGTTCAGCGCCAGCAGGTCGTCCTGCGCGGTGAGCTTGCGGTCGCCGTCGAAGAAGCAATGGATGCTGCGGCCGTCGAGTTCCACGCCGATGCGATGCCAGCGGCCCCACGTGGTCTTGAGCGCGCACGTGGCCAGGTCGGTCGCCGCGCCGCTGCGGACGGAGGTCAGGGTCAGCCGGTTGCCCTCGCGCGAGACGGTGAGCATGCAGAACACGTCGGCCGCCCGCTGTCGGAACACGACGCCGGCCGCGCCGTTGAGGATGTTGACGCGCGCCCAGACCTGGCCCGTGTCGAGCGACATCCGGTCGAGGGAGCAAACGCTGGCGGGCGCGTTGGTGAGAGTGGAGGCGTCGGCGGCGAGGACGTGGGGCCGCGTCGGCGCGGTCGCTTCGGCGGCCACGGCCCAGCCGGCGGGCGCGATCAGCCGCGCGGGCACGGTGCCCGGCTTGTCGCGGTCGAAGGCCCAGAGGTAGCTGTCTTCCTGGGCGTGGACGGTGGCGGCGATGGTGAGCGCGGAGGCCAGCAAGAGCGCCGCAGCTAGACTAGGCAGGCTGAAATCCGAAATCCGAAATCCGAAATCCGAAACAAATCCGAAAATCGAAAATCGAAACGCCGGGGTTTTGCTGGCCCGCCTTCGGATTTCGAGCTTCGGGTTTCCTTCGGATTTCGAGTTTCGAGTTTCGGATTTCACTTCATTTCGCCGTGATGACGCGCGCGAGCAGTTCCTCCAGCGCGAGCTGGTCGGGCAGCGCGCTGGTGACGAGCTGCTGGTTGGTATCGAGCAGCGATTCCATGGCGCGGACCAGTTGGGGGCGCGTGTAGCGGGCCGCCTGCGACAGCGTCTTGAAGACGACAAACGGATGCGCGAGCAGCGGGTTGAACTTCTTGTCGGCGGGCAACTGGCTGGCAATGCCGGCCGGGATCCGTTCAAGCTGGCTCTTGACCGCCGGATAATAATCAACCGGTTTCAGCGCCTTGCGGTCTATCAACTCGCGCAAGACCAGCAACTGCCGAATGCGCGAGGCGAGGGCGAAGAGCAGGCCGATCGGCTCCTCACCTTGGAACAGGAGGCGGTCCATGATCCGCAGCGCCTTGGGCAGGTTGCGTTCGCCGACGGCGTCGTTGAGGTCCCAGGTGATGGCCTCGCGCGAGGCGCTGCCGACCGCGCGGACATCGGCGGCCTCGATGGTGTGGCGCTGGCCGACGTAGGTGGCGATTTTTTCCAGTTCGGTCTCGAGTTGGCGGAGGTTGGCGCCGTTCAACTCGAGCAGCATCGCGACGCCGTCGTCGCTGACGGCCTTCTCCAGCGCCTTCGCGTGGGCGGCGATGAAGTCGGTGACCTTGTCCTGCCAATCGCGGTCGCGCGTCGGGTCAATCGCGTCGTGCACCTGCGCCGTGCCGAGTTTCTCGAAGGCCTTATAGAACGCGCGGCGCTTGTCCACCGGGCCGGCGCTGACCAGCAGCGTGATGCCGTCGGGCAGGCCCTTTTTCAACGCCTCGGCGAAGTCGGTGGCGGCGGCGAGGACTGCCTTGGCCTCGGAGGTCTTGTCAGTGCCGAAGAAGCTGGCGTCCCTGAGCCAGACCAGTTTCTCGCTGGCGAAGAAGCCGACCGTGTTGAGCGCGTCGAGGGTCTTGTAGATGGCCTTGACCGCCTCGTCGGCGTTGGCGGCGGTGCCGTCCACGATCTCGACGGCGAAGTCGCCGCCACCCTTCGGGGCGAGGGCGGTCGCGAGGCGGCGGGCGTTTTCGCTGACCAGATACTCCTCGCTGCCGCAGACGAGGTGAAGTGGCGCCTGGCTCTTGGCTGGCATGGCGGCGACGGTAGCAGAGCGCGGCGGCAGCGACAAGCGCGGCGCGTCAGATGCCGGCCTTTTCGTGGGCGCGTTCGAAGTCGGCGAAGGTCTTGAACTTGTCCGGATAGACCGCCAGCACCGCCTCCTCGAACTTCGCGCCTTCGACGATCTTCTGCACCAGCGGCAGGAACCGTTTGCGGTCGAGCTTGTTGATCAGGAACCGCACCAGCCGGGCGCTGGAGGCGTAGAACTCGTTCACGTCCTTCTTGTCCTCGGGATACCCCTTCATCGCGACGAGGGTCTTGATCGGAAAGCTCGCCGCGCTGTGGCGGACGTTGGCGTGCGCGCCGCCGCCGATGCCCTTGAACTTGGCGTAGGCGTTGCCGCTTTCGAACTCCGCGAACCCTTCGTTCAACCACGTCGGAACGCGGTGCGGCACGAAGCGGTAGAAGATGGTGTGGGTGATCTCGTGCGCCAGCGTGTTGGCGGCAAAGTCGCCGTCGCGCTCGCGGCTCTGGAAAAACACCTCGCTGCGGCAGGCGAAGCTCGCCGCCCATTCCTCCGCGTCCGTCTGCGCCCGGAAGTCTTTCCACTCCTCGGCCTTCTCAAAGATGAAAATGTGGTTTTTCCGGTCGTAACGATCCTCGGTCACCTGCAGGTCGCTCTTGATCTGCTGGTAGTAGAACTCCGCCTGCCGCGCGACCTTCCTCGCGTCAATGATCTTGTGGTAGTGGAGCACGAAGTGCGGCGTCTCCGCGTGCCGCCACGCGTTGGGATCCTTGCCCATCGCGATCTCGCCGTCCTTGAACAGCTTCTTGTCGCCGATCTTTTCCCACGGCACCTCCACCAGCGGCGTGTCCGTGCCGCGTCCGGCCGCGCCTGCGCCGCCGCCGACGCCCATCCGCTGCCGGATCTCCTCGATGGTTTGTGCGGAAACAACGCCGGCCGCCACGCAAGCAGCCAGCCCAAGGCTCGCGAGTCGCAGAATCATGGCCGCATCTTACGGGCCGCCGTCGCGC
>JACRKA010000299.1 GCA_016219905.1 Verrucomicrobiota bacterium | reverse complement strand
GCCTGATCATCTTCAGCACCGCTTGGGCGGGAGAGCAGTCTTTGATGACCATCTGCAGGTTGTCTTTGCGGCCGGCTTCGTTGACGTAGTAGATCGAACGGGTCTTGGTCACCACGCCGACGACGGCGCCGGATTCGTTGATGACGGGGGCGCCGATGGATCCTTTGGCGAAATCAGCCGTGATCGTCATCATCGTGGCGACGCTGCCGGCTTTCCGTTCGGTGGTGTAGCGCGACACGATGCCTGTGGTCAGCATGTAAAAATGATTGTCGGGATGGCTGAGCACGCTCACCGGTGAGCCGACGGCTGCGCGGGTGGAGAGGGGCAGCGGCACAAATCCTTTGCCGTCCAACTGGAGGATCAGGAGGTCATGGACCGGGTCGGCGGCGAGCACCTCCCGCGCCGGGCACAGCTCGCCGTCGCGCGTCATGGCCACGATGCCCTGCACGTTGTTCGTGCCGAAAATGTGGAGACTGGTCACCATCGCGCCGGAGTCCGCTATGATGAACCCGGTGGAGGTTCCCATGTGCAGCCGCGAGCATTTCTGGCAGAGGTAAAACTCCCCGAGCAACATCACGCCCGGCTCGGCGCGCGCGGCCGCCCCGGCGACAGTCAGCCGGGTCTCGGCGGCGGCCGGCAGCCGCAACTCGCATGTGCGTCGGTCCAGTTGGCCGCGCAGGTCGCGGGCGGCCCGGCCGGCATGGACGAGTTTCGCGCCGGAGTTCTCCAGGTATCTGCGGACGGCTTGGTCGTTGATGGGTTCGCCGCGCCTGGGCGGGGCCGGGCGTTCGGCTTGTGCGGCCGGCGGAGCATGCGGGTCGGCGGGTTCAGCGCAGGGGATGCTTGTCTCGGCCCGGGACTTGTGCGTCGGAGAAACTGCAACCAACGCGGCAATGAGGAGCAGACAGGCGGCACGGATTGTTTTCATGGCAAGACCCCGGTTGAGTTCGAGGCGAATCAAAGCACCGGGCGGGCCGCAAAGTCAAATGCGGCATGAGATGAGTCCGGCGCGGCGGCGTTGACCTCCGCGCAAGCCTGCGGCACGATGGCCGGCATGTTTCGCCGCACACACATCGCCTACGCGCTGGCCGTGTTGATGGACATGTGCCTGATGGCCACCGTGTTCTTCGCCGTGCCGCGCCGCGCGGCGGACGGCGGGATGGACGCGGTGCGGCTCGCGTGGCTCAGCGCGGCTTTTTTTGCGACCTACGCCATCGTCTCGCCCATCGCGGGCAAGCTCGCCGACCGCTTCGGGCGGGGGCGGTTCATGGTCGCGGGGTTGATCGCCAGCGCGGCGCTGGTCTGGGCGTGCACGAACGAGACGGATTTCGCGCCATTGACGGCGCTGGTGGCGGCGGCGGGCATCGCGGCGGCCGTGTTCTGGCCGCCGCTGATGTCGTGGATGGGCGAAGGCCGGCGCGGCGCGGCGTTGGCGGGCACGCTGGCGGTCTATTGCATCTGTTGGAACGTGGGGCTGGTGGCCGGCTCGCTGGGCGGCGGCGCGCTCTACGAGCGGGACCCGCGGCAGGTGTTCTGGCTGTTCGGCGCCATCCTCGCGGCCTCGCCGCTGTTGCTGCTGGCGCGGACACGGGTGGTCGAGGGCGGGAAGCCGGGCGCGGAGGACGGCGTGGCGCATGAGACGGCGCGGTTTTTCATGTGGGCGGGGTGGCTGGCGAATCTGGTGGCGTTGGTGGGCTTGGGCGCGGTGACGGCGATGTTCCCGCAACTGGCCACGCATCTGGACATCCGGCCGGCGTTGCACGGCCAGATGCTGGCGGCGTCGCGCGCGGCGGCCATCGCGGCCTTTGTCATCATGGGCTGGTCGCACGCGTGGCGGCACCGGATGTGGCCGCTGCTGGCGGGCTGCGTCGTGAGCGCGGCCGGCGCGCTGGCCATCGCCACGACATCGAGCGCGGCGTGGTTCTTCGCAGGCTTCATCGCGCTCGGCTTCGTGAGCGGCGCGTCGTATCTGGCGGGCATTTACTACGCGATGGAGGCGTTCGAGGGGAAAGCGGTCGGCGCGGGCTGGACGGAACTGACGCTGGGCGCGGGGATGTTCCTCGGGCCGGTGGCGGCGGGTTTTGCGGCTGACGCGTGGGGGTTGCGGGCGCCGTATTATTTCGCGGCGATGCTGTTCACTGCGGGCTTGGGGGGCCAGATCATGCTGGCGTGGGCGGTCCGGCGGCGTTACAAGCTGGCATCGCCATGAATGCTTCATCCCGTTCCTCAACATTCGCCGCGGCTCTTTCCGCTGTCCTGTTTGCAGCCGCAGTTCCAATCGCCATGAGCGCATCCCCCTACTCCGTCGAACAACGCGCGGCGGCGCACGGCCCCGAGGTCGTGCTGCGCGACAGCGCCGCCCACACCACCGCCGTCGTCCTGCCGAACGCCGGCTTCAACTGCTGGCGGTTCACGCTCGCGCCGAAGGACGGCGTGCCGGTCGAGTTCCTCGCCGGGCCGGCTGATCCGGCGGCGCTCGGCAAGGGCGGCAGCGGGTTCGGCTGGCCGATCCTGTTTCCGTTCCCGAACCGCGTCGCGAAGGGCGAGTTCACGTTTGGCGGCAGGACGTGCCGGCTGCCGCCGCGGCCGGGCATGAGCCACGCCATCCACGGTTTTGTCAACACGCGCCCGTGGCGCGTGAAGGAGACGGCCGCGAACGGCGACGGCGCATCGGTCACGGGCGTGACGGACACCGACTTGAACGACGGACTGAAGGAACACTGGCCGTGGCCGTGCCGGCTGACGGTGACTTATCGGCTGAAGGGGCTTTCGCTAGTGATGATCGCGGTGGCGGAGAATCTCGGCAAGGAGCGGATGCCGTTCGGGTTCGGGGTGCATCCGTATCATCCACTGCCGCTGACGGCGGCCGGGGCGCGGGCGCGTTGCGAGGTCCGGGTGCCGTGCCGCGAGAAGCTGGAGTTGACGCCGGACTGCATCCCGACGGGCCAGCGGCTGCCCGCGGCGGAGTGGATGCAGTTCCGCGCGATCGGCGACGCGAAGCTCGACGATGTGTTCACCTCGACGCAGGTGGATGCGAAAGGCTCAGCGTGCGTGTTGCGCGATGCCGACTCGAAGTGGGACGTGACGATGCACGCCGACGCGGGCTTCAAGCACTGGGTGGTCTATGCGCCGCCGCAGCGCAGCGTCATTTGTTTCGAGCCTTACACGTGTGTCACCGACGCGTTCAACCTCCACGCGCGCGGCGTGGCGGACACAGGGTTCGCGGTGTTGGAGCCGGGCAAACCGTGGCGCGGCGTGGTGACGATGCGCGTGAGCCGGCCGTAGTGTGAGTTGGGAGCAGCAGGGCCGCCTCGCGCGACCTCAGCGCGTATTGGAGAAGAACCGCCGCAGCAGCGGTTCCTTGCCGCCGTTTGTCACCGCCTTTGGCTGTTGCTTCCTGGGCGCGGACGCGGGACCCCCCGCGATCGGCACGGGCGTCCTCCAGAGCATGTTTTTCGCGCCGATTTTCGCGCCGATTTCCGTCAGGGACAAGGCGGCCGGGTTCTCCGGCTCGTGCATGATGAGAGGTTCGCCCGCAGCCACCGCCCGGAAACATGCGTGGGAGGAGAGCGGCACCACCCCAAGGATCTCACAGTTCAGCTTGGTCTGGATCTCGCGCAGGTCCACCGACACACTGACTTCCGCGCGGTTGACGACCACAGCGCCGATCTGCATCGAACTCATGCCGAGCAGGTTCAACCGCTCGAGCGCCATGTGCGCGGCTGCCAGCGACGCCATGTCGCGTTCGAGCACGATGACGACATAGCTGCAGAGTTTGATCGCGGCGTCGGTTCCCGGGCCGCAGTGACTTCCCAGGTCCAGCACCGTGCAGTCCACCGAGTTGGCCGCCGTCCAGACGATCGTTTCCGCGTGGGGCGCGTCCATCACCAAACGGGCCTCATCCGCCCGCTGGGCGCCAAAGATGACGCGCAACCCGAACGCGGTGCTGTAGAGTTCCTTGCTCAGGATGGCCTCGTTGATCGCCGCGGGTTCCTCACTCAACAACGCGGTGAGGTTGTTGGCGGGGGTATGGTGCAACCCCACGCCCAGTCCTCCGAATGGATGGCCCAGTTCCAAGAGGGCCACCGTCTTCTCCTGGCCGACAATGTGCGTGGCCAGGTTCAACGCCACTGTCGTGGTGCCCACGCCGCCTTTGACGCCCAGCACGCCGATGATGGTCCCCTGCTTCGACTGCTTGGCGCGGCCCCGGTGTGTGGCGCGGCCGATGCAATGTTGGAGCACCGAGGTCTCCAGGTTGGCTTTCAGCAGGTAATCCTCGGCCCCCGCCTCCATCGCCCGGCGCGCGATGTTCTCGTCGTCCACAGCCGCCAGCAAGATGATTGGCAAGTCCGGAAACTCGGTGTGCATCTTCAGAAAGGTGTCCAGCCCCCAACTGTCCGGCAGGTGCAGGTCCACCAGCGCCACGTCGAACTGCTGCTGCTTGAGCTTCTTCAAGGCGTCCGCCAGTTGCTCGACGTGGACCACTTCGCAGCCCCCCAGCCCTGGATAAGCCAGCATCTGCATCAACGCCTCTGCCGTGCCCAGATTGTATTCCACGAGCAACGCCCGTTTCATTTCCTGGCTGTAGTTCATAACATTCCTGCCCAACCGCGAACCTAAAGCCGCGTCGGCTCTCGATTAAGGACTGCTCACCACCTTTTCGACCCTGAACGTCATTCCGCTTCTTCCTTGCGCACATTGCAGCCGCCTATCCCGCGCCCATTCTTCGACGCGCCGAATCTATCATTGTCGCCGCGCTTCGGCAACCCGCATCCCGCCCCATCCAAAACCAAGAGCGACAACAAGTTGCGTGCTGACAATGCGCACCAACACGCATAATATCCGCCCGAACCTGCTCCCATGACCGCCACCGCGAAAACCATCGGCCCCGCCACGCTCGAAGTGCTCCGCGGCGACCTCACCGCGCTGGCCGTGGACGCCATCGTCAACGCCGCCAACGTCCACCTCCAGCACGGCGGCGGCGTCGCCGCGGCCATCGTCCGCAAAGGCGGCGCCGTCATCCAGGACGAAAGCGACCGACTCATCGCCGAGCGCGGCGGCCCCCTCGAAACCGGCGAGGCCGTCGTCACCACTGGCGGCAGGCTCCCGGCAAAGTTCGTCATCCACACCGCCGGCCCCATCTGGGGCGAAGGCGACGAGGACGCCAAGCTCCGCCGCGCCTGCCTCTCATCCCTGAAGCTCGCCGACGAGAAAAAACTGAAGTCCATCGCCTTCCCGGCGATCTCCTGCGGCATCTACCACTTCCCCGTCCAGCGCGCCGCGCGCATCCTGCTCCGGGCCGCCGCCGACCATCTCGCCGGCGCGACCGGCCTCCAGCGCGTCATCTTCTGTCTCTACGACGAGGCCACCTGCAACACCTTTGCCGCCGCATTGACTGAAATCAGAAATCAGAAATCCTAAATCGGAAATCCTGAACGTGGGCCTCTCACCCGACATCATCCAACCGCTCGTTGCCGCCGCCCTCGCCGAGGACGTCGGCAGCGGTGACATCACCAGCGCCGCCGCCATCCCTGACGACGCCCGCGCCCGCGCCTACATCCACGCCAAGGAACCCTGCGTCGTCTGCGGCCTCGATGTCGTCGCGGAGACCTTCCGCCAGGTGGGCGCCCGCCTCGCCGTCACACTCCTGGCCGCCGACGGCGACCGCGCCGCCCCGCAGCAACGCGTCGCCACCCTCGAAGGCCGCGCCCGCGCCATCCTCACCGGCGAGCGCGTCGCGCTCAACTTCCTCCAGCGCCTCAGCGGCATCGCCACGCTCACACGCGCCTTCGCCGACCGCGTCGCCGGCACCCGCGCCACCATTCTCGACACCCGCAAGACCACGCCCGGCCTGCGCGTGCTGGACAAATACGCCGTCACCATCGGCGGCGGCGCCAACCACCGGCGCGGCCTCTACGACCAGATTCTCGTCAAGGACAACCACCTCGTCGTCCTGGCCCGCTACCACGCGCAGCCTGTCGCCGCCGCCGTCCGCGCCGCCAAACAAAACGCGCCCGGCGTCATCGCCGAGGTCGAGGTCAAAAACCTCGATGAACTCCAGCAAGCCTTGGATGCCGGCGCAGAGCTTATCCTGCTAGACAACATGACCGACGAGGAAATGGCCGAGGCCGTCCGCGTCACCGCTGGCCGCGCGCGGCTCGAAGCCAGCGGCGGCGTCAGCCTCGAACGCGTCGCCGCCATCGCCCGCACCGGCGTGGACTACATCAGCATCGGCGCGCTCACCCACAGCGTCCGCGCGGTGGATTTTTCCCTGGAGATCGAGGAGTGAAGGGAAACTCGAAACTCGAAAGTCGAAAGTCGAAAGAAACCCGAAGTCCGAATTCACAAGCGGCGTTCGGCCTGGGTTTCGGATTTCGAGCTTCGGAATTATTTCGGATTTCGAGCTTCGGATTTCGGATTTCCTCCGCATGAGCCTCGATGCCCAACTCCTCGCAACGTTCAGGGATGCCGGTGAGACGCCTTGGACCGCCACCGACTTGGCCGACCACCTTGGCGTCTCCCGCGCGACCATCACGCGCCACATCGACGAACTCCGCCAGCTTGGCTTCGAGATCGAGCACCAAGCCCACCTCGGCTACCGCGTCGCCGCGTGGCCCGACCTCCTGCTCGCCGACGACATCCAGCACCGGCTCGGCAAGGCGGTCATCGGCCGGCGCGTGCTGGTTTATGCGCAAACCGCTTCCACCAACGACCTCGTCGAGAAACTCGCCCTCGACGGCGCAGCCGAAGGCACGGTCGTCTTTGCCGAGTCGCAGACGCGGGGCCGCGGCCGGCAGGGCCGCGCCTGGGCCAGCCCGCGTGGCAAGGGCCTATGGTTCTCCGTGCTGCTGCGGCCGAAGCTGCCGCTGAACGCAGCCGCCCGGCTCACCATCGCGGCCTCGGTGGCCGTCGCGCGCGCCATCCGCGAGCAGACCGGGCTTTCTCCCGGCATCAAGTGGCCCAACGACATCCTCATCGCCGGCCGCAAATGCGGCGGCATCCTCGCCGAGCTGCGCAGCGACCTGGATGCGATCCAGTTCGTCGTCCTCGGCATCGGCCTCGACGTGAACTGCGACAGCGGCGATTTTCCGCCCGACGTGCGGCGCGTCGCCACGTCGCTGAAAATCGAGGTTGCGCGCGCGGCCGGAAGCGGGCTGAATACGCCGCCCAGCCGCGCCGACCTCGCCGTGGCGCTGCTGCGCGAACTGGACCGCGCCTACCGCCTCGCGTGCGGTGACGACTTCGACGCTGTGCGGCGCGAGTGGGGCGGCCTGTGCTCGACGCTCGGCAAGCGCGTGCGGCTCCAAGCCGGCCCGCACCGGATCGAAGGCCACGCGCAGGCGCTCGACGAAGACGGCGCGCTGCTGGTCCGCCGCGACAACGGCCGCATTGAGCGCGTCGTGGGCGGGGATGTGGTGATGGAAAAATAGCTTTAGTGTTTTCACAGATGATTCTGTTGGTTGACATCGGCAACACGAACGTCCACCTCGGTCTGGCGAATGACCGGCGCGTGCTGCGCTGCTGGGAATTTCCCACGCGCGACGCGACGCGGCATCCGCGTTTTGTCCGGGCCAAAGTCACCGGCGCGATCATCGGCTCAGTGGTGCCGGCGGCGGTCGCGCCGATGCGGCGGGCGATCCGGCGTGTTTACGGCGTGGAGCCGTTGCTGGTGTCCCGCAAACTCGACCTCGGCATCGGCATCCGGTTTCCACGTCCGGAGCAGATCGGCGCGGATCGGCTCTGCAATGCCGTGGGCGTGGTGCATCGCTACGGCGCGCCGGCGATCGTGGTGGCGTTCGGCACGGCGCTGGCCTTCGACGTGGTCAACCAGCGCGCGGAGTTCATCGGCGGCGTCATCGCGCCAGGCTTGTCGGCGATGACCGAATACCTGTATCAAAAAACCGCGCTCCTGCCGAAGATCAAGCTGGTGGAACCGCGCCACGCCATCGGCAAAAGCACCGTCGAGGCGATGGAGACCGGCGCGGTCATCGGCTACCGCGGCCTCGTGCGCGAGATCCTGATCGCCATCTGGCGCGAACTGGATGGCAAGCGACCCATCGTCGTCGGCACCGGCGCGTATGCGAAGCTCATCGCCGCCAAGCTGTCCGACATCGAGCGCGTGGATCCGCTCCTGACGATGGAAGGGTTGCGCATCATTTACCAAAGGAACCGCAAGCAAGTTGAATAACCGCATTGACCAACGATTTGCCAGCCTGCGTGCGCAGGGCCGGAAGGGACTCGTCGCCTACATCACCGCCGGCGACCCGGACCTCGACGCGACAAAGAAACTGGCGGCCGCCTTCGAGCGGGCCGGCGTGGACGTGCTGGAACTCGGTGTGCCGTTCAGCGACCCGCTCGCCGACGGCGTGGTCAACCAACTCGCCGCCGAGCGAGCGCTCAAGAGCGGCACGACGCTGCACGGCATCCTCGACACCGTGCGCGCGATCCGCGCCGGCGGCTGTCAGATTCCCATTGTGCTGTTCACCTACTTCAACCCGGTCCATCGCTACGGCGTCGAGAAGTTCATGCGCGATGCCGAAGCGGCCGGCGCGGACGGCCTGCTGGCGCTCGACCTGACGCCTGAAGAGGCCGTGACGTGGGAAAAGCAGTTCGAGGCGTCGCCGCTGCGGCTGATCTACCTCATGGCGCCGACGACGCCCGACCCGCGCATCGCGGCGATCGCCAAGCGCGCCAGTGGGTTCATCTACTATGTCAGCCGCGAAGGCGTCACCGGCATGCAGCAGTCGCTCGCCAACAACATCGCCGCGATGACGGCGAAGATCCGCCGGCACACCCGCGTTCCGGTTGCGGTCGGCTTCGGCATCGCGACGCCGGAGCAGGCGCGGGCGGTGGCTCAGCACGCCGAGGCGGTCGTCGTGGGCAGCGCCATTGTGGACCGCATCGCCAAACTCGGCGGCGCGCCGGACATGGTCGAGCAGGTCGCCGGCTTCGCGAAGTCGCTGGTGGACGCGGTGAGAGGATGAAACTGCTGGGCATTGACTACGGCGCGCGGCGGATCGGGCTGGCCGTCAGCGACGAGACCGGCACGATGGCGCTGCCGTTGGAGCAACTCGAGGCCGAGCCGCAAGCGACGGCGTGCGAACGCATCGCAGCCGTCGTGAGGGAACGCGGCATCGCCCGGATCGTCATCGGCCTGCCGCGAAACATGGATGGTTCCTATGGCTCCGCGGCGCAGGCGGTGCGCGACTTCGTCGTCGCGCTGCGGAAGTTCGTCGCGGCGGAGGTCGCCGAATGGGACGAGCGCCTGACGACCGCCGCGGTGGAGCGGACGATGGTCGAGGCCGACTACAGCCGCAAACGCCGCCGGGCGCAGCGCGACGCGCTGGCGGCGCAGTTGATCCTTCAGAACTACCTCGACGCGCATCCGGAGCAGTGACCGTGGTCACCTGCAAACTCACACTGGCCTACGACGGCACGGATTACGCAGGCTGGCAGGTGCAGCCGAACGGCACCGCCGTGCAGGAAGTTGTGGAGCGGGCTATCGAGAAGGTCTTCGGCGTGAAGGCGCGCGTCCACGGCAGCGGGCGGACGGACGCGGGCGTTCATGCGCTGGGGCAAGTGGCGCACTTCCAGATGCCGAAGGCACGCGCGACGATCCCGCCAAAGAACCTCCGGCGCGTGCTCAACGGCGCGTTGCCCGGTGACGTGCGGGTCTTGAAGGCGGAGATTGCGCCGGAGGGTTTTCACGCGCGGTTTTCGGCCAAGGAGAAGACCTACCGCTACCAGATATTCTGCGGCGAGGTGATGGATCCGTTTCTGCGGCGATGGGCAACGCACTGGCCGCGGCCGCTGGATGTGGCAGCGATGCGGCGCGCGGCGCGCGTGCTGATGGGACGGCACGATTTCGCGGCGTTCTCGGCGAACCCGCAGCGCGAGCAGGAGAGCACGGTGCGGACGTTGAAGCGACTGAGTGTCGCGAGTCACGGCGAGGTGGTGACGATCACGGCGACGGCGGACGGGTTTCTCTACAAGATGGTCCGCAGCCTCGCGGGCGCGCTGTTGAAGGTGGGCGCGGGCAAGTTGAAGGTTGAGGACATCGAACGGATTCTGGCATCGAAACAGCGGACGGCGATTGTGGAGACCGCGCCGCCGCAGGGGTTGTTCTTGGTGCGGGTGAGGTATTGACCGCCATGAACGTCGTGCTCATCGAGCCGGAGATTCCACCAAACACGGGCAACATCGCGCGGCTGTGCATGGCGTCGAACGCGACGCTGCATCTGGTCGGCCCGCTTGGCTTTCGCACGGATGAGGCGACGCTGCGGCGGGCGGGGATGGATTACTGGCGCGAGGTGGACGTGCGCATCCACAAGGACTTCGAGTCGGTGCGGGCGGGCGCGCCGCCGGGCGCGGTGTTTTATTTCCTGACGCCGCACGCGAGCCGCAGCTATCTCGAACCACGCTACGGCAAGGATGATTACTTGGTTTTTGGCCGCGAGAGCATCGGGTTGCCGCCGGCGTTGCTGGCGGCCAACGAGGCGACGTGCATCGGCATCCCGATGGCCAACCCGCGCGCCCGGAGCCTGAATCTGGCGACGGCGGTGGCCATCGTGCTTTACGAGGCGTTGCGGCAGGTGGCGGCCGCGTCCAGATAGGCCCGTGCAATCTGGCAATACTTCTCCGCCATCGCCCGCAATTGGCGGCGCTCCGTCTCGCCAAGCTGGCTGACCACTTTTGCCGGCGCGCCATAGACCAGCGACCCGTCGGGAATCTTCAGCCCCTTGGTCAAGAGCGCTGACGCCCCGATGATGCACTGGTTGCCAATGACGCAGCCGTCCATCACCACCGCGCCCATGCCGATGAGGGTTTCGTTGCCGATTGTGCAGGCGTGGAGAACCGCGTGATGGCCGACGGTGCAGCAGGCGCCGACGATGCACGCCAGGTCGTCGGCGACGTGGCAGACCGAATTGTCCTGGAGGTTGGTGCCGGGGCCGATCACGACGCGGTGGATGTCGCCGCGCAGGACGGCGTTGAACCAGACGCTCACGCCGTCACCCAGCGTCACGTCGCCGACCACCCGCGCGCCGGAGGCGATGAAGACGCCCTTGCCGACAACGGGGCGTTTGTCGCCAAAGGCAATAAGTTGATCCGGGGTCACGCCGCTCATCGGCGGCAGTCTAGCGATGGGGCCGGCAAAAGCAAATCCCGGCGGGTCATGTGCTCGCCGGGATTTGCGCTGTCCGTGGGTGGTTGCGAATCACCAGCCGTAGGTGGTGTAAGAATAGCTGTAGCCCGGATAGTAGCCGTAGCCATACGCAGGATAGCTGTTGTAGTAGCCGTAGCTCGGATACGAGTAATAACTCGGGGCGCAGTAAACGGGCGCCGGGCGGTAGCATCCGCCGTAGGAGTAATAGCCGGGGAACCCGAAGCCAAAGCCATAGGAATGATGCCTGCCATGATGGCCGTAGAAGAACCCCTGCGCTGAACTCACGCTGGCGCCGCCCAAGAGGATCGCTGCACCTGCTAGAAGACCCAACATCATCTTTTTCATGACCTTTTCTCCTGTGTCGCGCCGGCCCGACGTCACGGGGCCGGCCACATCTTGTTCATTCGCCGCCACCGACGGCTGCCACCGCAATTTATTCGATTTTTCTCCGTCTGCAACCACTGCTACCATCCCCGCCCATGCGCCTCATCCTTGCCAGCGCCAGCCCGCGCCGCGCGGAACTGCTCGGCTCCCTGGGCCTGCGTTTCGAGATCATCCCCAGCGATGCGGTCGAACACGACGCGCACCCGGTCAGTCCCGGCGAACTGGCCCTGCACAACGCCCAACTCAAGGCGCGCGACGTCGCTGCGCGGCACCAGGACGCGTGGGTCATCGGCGCGGACACCATCGTCGTCCTCGGTGAGACAGTCTTTGGCAAGCCGCGCGACCCCGGCGAAGCCCGCCGGATGCTGCGCAGACTCTCCGGCCACAACCATCGCGTCATCACGGGCGTCTGCCTCATCAGCCGCGGCGGTGCTGACGAACGCAGTTTTGCCGTCGAGACGACGGTCCGGTTCCGCGCCTTGGGCGACGCGGACATCGAGGGCTACCTCGCCGCCGTGAACGTCCTCGATAAAGCCGGGGCCTATGCGATTCAGGAAGGCCCGCCGGTGGTCGCGGGCATCGAAGGCAGCTACTCCAACGTCGTGGGCCTCCCGCTGGAGCGGCTCGCCGAGGAACTGCGCGGCTTGGGCGTGTTGAACAGTCTGTGATACTGCGTCGCTGGGGCTATACCTTTGGTTCCCAGCCTTTGCGATACTCCGGCCGTCGCCAGAGGGCCGTTGCTTTCGCGTCGCCGACAATCTTGCCGGTCTTCTGGTCCACGTTGAGGGTGTGGCCGGTGCGGTAGGCGATGTTGGCGTAATGGCAGAGCATCGTGCTCTTCTGGCATTCGCCGATGTCGGAGTGCGGGCGCTTGTTCGTGCGCACACAGTCCACGAAGTCGGCAAAGTGCTCGTTCTCGCCGCCGGGGCCGCGAACCGTGTCGCCTTCACCGCTGGTCTTGTAGCCGCCCATTTCCTTGCCTTTCAGGTCGTAGAGTTTGTAGCCGGTGCCGACGAGGGCCATCATGCCGCCCTCGCCGTAGAAGTTCACCGTGCTCTGTGGCTCGGCCTTGCGGTCGTGGCTGCTGCTCTGTTCCCACGTGATGAGCTTGTCGCCGTAGTCGAACGTCGCGATGCCGGTGTCGGGAGTTTCCTGGTCATCCTGGAACCGGTAGCGTCCGCCGCCGAAGGTGACGCGGCGCGGCGCGTCCACGCCGAGGCCCCAGCGCGCCACGTCCACGGAGTGGATGGCGTTGTTGCCCAGCTCGCCGTTGCCCCAGTGCCAGAACCAATGCCAATTATAATGGACGAGGTTGTCCATGAACGGCCGGTCGGGCGCAGCGCCCTGCCAGAGCGTCCAGTCGAGCCACGCGGGGACGGGCGCGGGCTTGCCGCGGCCGATGGTGTCG
This sequence comes from Verrucomicrobiota bacterium, assembly GCA_016219905.1. Lineage (GTDB taxonomy): Bacteria > Verrucomicrobiota > Verrucomicrobiia > CAIQCK01 > CAIQCK01 > JACRKA01. The sequence goes on along the minus strand of JACRKA010000299.1, from coordinate 410 downwards.
CGGTTGCGCGTGTAGTAGCAGCGCGCGGTCAAGACCTTGCCGATGACGCCTTCGCGAACCTTCTGAATCGCTTCGACGATGCCGGCCATGCTGCGGCGCTGGTTGCCCATCTGGACGATGCGCTTGTTCTTGCGCGCCGCGGCGACCATCAACTCGGACTCGTTCGGATCATGGCTGCCGGGTTTCTCCACATAGACATGCTTGCCGGCATTGCATGCCATGATGGTGGCGATGGCGTGCCAATGGTTCGGCGTGGCGACGGAGATCGCGTCCACCGATTTGTCCTCGAGGACGCGGCGGATGTCTTTGACGCCCTTCGGCTCCTTGCCCTGCTTCTTCGCGGCGGCCTTGATGCCCTTCTCGATGGCGCGGTCGTCCACGTCACAGATGTAGGCGACCTCGACGTTCGG
>JACRKA010000298.1 GCA_016219905.1 Verrucomicrobiota bacterium | reverse complement strand
GTGGGTGGGCTGGCTCATGGAGGGACGAACGCGCGCTGAAGCGCGCTACTACGAACCGCCCTCGTTTACCAATCCCATCCTTTCCCATAATCGCGCACGGGATACTCGCGCCACGCGTCGCGCAGCCAATCGAGGCCGAAGTGCTCCACATACCAGTGCACACTGCACCAGGGCCAACGCAGGGCACTGTCCACGTAACCGTGTTTCACCGGATTGGCATGGATATAGTTCAACGTCGCGTGATAATGCCGATCATCACGGATTTGGCGGTCGGTGAAGCGATACCACACTTTCCTTCCGCTCACACCAGCTCGACGATTCAGTTCGCGTGAAGTTCGACCGTGGACAAGCTGCAAAGGCTTGCTGATCACCGCGAGCGACGGACACCGTAGCAGCAGGTGATAGTGATTGGGTATGATGACCCAGCCGGCACAGTGAATCCCGGCAGCCTTCAGTTCTTTCATCAATTCGTCCCACAGCCATGCACGGTCTTCCTCGGCGGCAAAATGATGGCGGTGTTCGTAACAAGCTGCGGTGATCAGAAACCAGCCCTCGACATTCTCGAAATGCGGCGGTGCGTGGAGTGGATGGGCGTTGCGCCGACGGTATTCCAAGACCTCCGCCTTCTGCTGCGGCGTCAGCGTGCGATAGGCATACATGGGGTCAGCCGCGGTTTGTTGCTGCGCGTCATAGCAAAGAGAGCGTGAACGCCCAATGAATGGCTGGGTTCGAAGTAGCGCGCTTCAGCGCGCGTAACCCGTTGCATGGCGAGAGCACGCACGCGCGCTGAAGCGCGCTACTACAAACCTCGGAAGACACACGGCTACACGTGCAGATACTTCTCCGGGAATTTCCACGGCGAGCGATACTTCGGCACTGAGAGCTTTGCGGCGACGGGGTCGCCGACGATCTGCTGGGTCTTCGGGTCGAACTTGATGGAGCGGCCGAGTTTCAACGAGAGCAGGCTCAGCACGACGCAGATGTCCAGGCGGGAGTGATACTCCGGCGTGCAGCTCGGCTGCTGGCGGGTCTTGATGCAGTCGAGCCATTCGCGCTCGTGGCCGGGCGAGGGCGGGATGGTGTCCGCGACGGGCTTGAGTTCCTTGTGGTTGTAAAGGACGCGCGCGGTCCAGTCCTTGGCCTGCTTGCGCTTGGCGACGTCGGGGAGGATGAAGTCGTTGAGGTAGTCGCCCTCGGGGATGATGCGGTGCTCGCCGTAGTTCGCATACAGCGTCCCGTTGACGCCGTGGAAGTAGATGCCAAGCCGGCGCTGGCGCTTCGGGTCGCCATGCAGGTCGAAGCCGTAACTGTTGGTCAGCGAGGTCATCCAGGTCATGGTGCAGTTCGGGTAACGCCAAAGGATCTCTTGGTGGTCGTAGGCGTCGCCGTCGTCCTTGATGATATACCGGCCGCCAACGGAGCTGACCTCGGTGGGGTAGCCGAGGTCGAGCGCCCAGATGGGCAGGTCAATGATGTGCGCCGCCATATTCGGCGTCCAGCCGCCGCTGTAGGCCATCCATGAGCCGTGATGGTAGGAGCCGGTGAAGAGGATGGAGTTGAAGGGGATCAACTCCGCCGGGCCGCACCAGAAATCCCAGTCGAGGTCATCGGGCTTCTTTGTGTCCGGCGGTTGGTGGCCGACGCCTTCGGGTCCTTGGTTCATGACGTTGAAGGTGCGCACGACGCCAACCTTGCCGAGGCAGCCGGCGCGGACCAACTCGACGACGCGGCGGTAGTTTTCCGAGGCGTGAATCTGGGTGCCGACCTGGCAGACGCGGTTGAGTTTCTTGACCGCGTTGCGGATGGCGATGCTTTCGCCGAGGTGGAGGGTCATCGGCTTTTGCGTGTAGAGGTCCTTGCCGGCTTCGAGCGCGGCGATGGCCACGAGCGTGTGCCAGTGCGGCGGCGTGGCGTTGATGACGGCGTCCACGTCCTTCCGCGCGACCAGTTCGCGGAAGTCGGCGTAGGTCTTGCAGGTGTCCTTGTGCTGCGCGGCGACGGCGTCGCGGCGCTGTTTCGAGACGTCGCACGAGGCGGTGACGACGACGTCGGGGAACTTCGCGCAGTTGGCGAGGTTGCCGCGGCCCATGCCGTTGCAGCCGACGAGGCCGACCTGGATGCGGCTGTTGGCGCCGGGCTGGCCGGCCTGGCCGAGCGCGGAGCGGGGGATGATGTTCGGCACGGCGGCGGCAAATGCGCCGAGCCTGGCGGTGGTGGCGACGAAGTTGCGGCGGGTGATCGCGGGGGAGTGGCTCATGGGGGAATGCTCCGGTTGATGGTGCTTGGTTTCAGTCATCGGGCGCTGGCAACCGACGCGGGGATGGTAGCAGAAAGGGCGGCACACGAAAAAGCGTTTTCGTAAAAAGCTTGTCCAACGCGCCCAATCCCGCCAACATGGCCGCAGCCAATCACGGCAACAACAACCGCGGATCAGGAAACAAAATGGACACGAACACCAACTCTCAGTCCGTCGTCACGGCGGACATGGAAATCACCGGCAACATCAAGACCAACGGCTCGATACAGATTGACGGCAAGATCAAGGGCGACATCGCGGCCGGCCACGACATCGCTTTGGGCAAGTCCGGCGCCATCACGGGCAACATCGCCGTCAACGCCATCGTCATCGAAGGCGCTGTCACCGGCAACATCACCGCCCGCGACCGCATCGAACTGAAGGCCACGGCGAGCATCAACGGCGACGTGAAGGCCAAGCGATTCTCCGCCGAGGAAGGCGTGACACTCGCCGGCAAGATCGAGATCACCCCCGGCGCAGCCGGCGACGCAGCCGCCCCAGCCGCGAAGTCCGAGGAGCGTTCCGCAGCCGAGCCGGCGCGGCCCACCGCCTACGTTGCCTCCGCGGCATCCCGCCCGGAACCGCGCGGGAGCCTCTTTCCGAAGCGCTAGCCGGGAAGGCCGGAAGCCCCACCACGCGAAGATCGGGAGCGAAGAGTTGCGGAAGCGCGGCTCATCGGCTGCCTCTGTCTGTGCCGTTTCCAAAGGGGCTGAGATCCAAGCACTTGGGCGATGAAACGCTGCAAATGCCTTACTCCGCGCTGGTTTGCAGTCGGGGGCCGTGCGCGGATGCGCCCCTTGGAGTTCCCGAAAAACTGCTTGACCCACCCGATGCCATCACTAATACTCACGCTGCCTAATCGAAATGCCAGTTCGCGCGAGAGGAAGAGTGGGCTTGTCCCACTCTTTTGTTTCTCAGCGTATGGCGGTCGAACAGGCCCGAGACATGAACGGCGACTTGCTGGCAGCACTGGACTATTTTGAGCGCGAGAAGGGAATTGACCGCAAAACCCTTCTCGAAGCCATCGAAACCGCTGTCCTTTCCGCAGCCAAGAAGAGCGTCGGCCCGGCGCGTGACCTGCGCGTGGAGATTGACCGCAAGACCGGCGCCATGCGCTGCCTGGCCAAACTCAAGGTCGTCGAACGGGTCGCCGCGCCTCACGACGAGATCTCCATCACCCGCGCGCAAGGCATCAAGCCCGACGCGCAACTTGGCGAGGATGTGGATGTGGAGGTCACCCCCGCCGGCTTCGGCCGCATCGCCGCCCAGACCGCCAAACAGGCGATGACCCAGCGCATCCGCGCGTTCGAGAAGGAGCGCATCTTCGACGAGTTCAAGGACCGCGTCGGTGACATCCTCAACGGCACCGTCCGCCGCTTCGAGCGCAGCGACGTCATCGTGGACGTCGGCAAAGCCGAAGCCCTCATGCCCCACAAAGAGCGCGTCCCGACCGAGGAATACATGGCCGGCGACCGCGTCCGCGCCCTGCTGCTCGAAATCCAGCCGACGGCCCACGGCCCGGAACTGATCTTGAGCCGCTCGCATCCCGACTTTGTCATCCGCCTGCTGGAGCTCGAGGTCAACGAGATCAAGACCGGCCAGGTCAAGATCCAGGCCATCGCCCGCGAGGCCGGCTACCGGACCAAACTCGCGGTCATGTCGCTGAACGACAAAGTCGAGCCGGTCGGCGCCTGCGTGGGCATGAAGGGCGTCCGCATCAAGAACATCGTCCGCGAACTCAACAACGAAAAAATTGACATCATCCGCTGGGACAAGGACGCGAAAGCCTTCGTCGTCGCCGCCCTCTCGCCCGCCAAGATGCGCAGCATCGAAGTGGACGAGGCCAGCCAGACCGTCAAAGTCCTCGTGGACGAAGACCAGCTTTCCCTGGCCATCGGCAAGCGCGGCCAGAACGTCCGCCTCGCCAGCAAACTCACGGGCTGGAAGATAGACATCCAGAAGATCGAGACCGTCGTTCAGGAAACTTTTGAGGGCAAGGTCAAGGGCGCCGTGGACGCCCTGGCCGCAGTGGAAGGCATTGGTCCGGAGGTGGCCGACAAGCTCGTCCACGGCGGCCTGCTGACCATCCAGGATGTTTTGGGAGCAGAAACCGCGGACATCGCGGAACTGCTCGGCGTCGAGGAAGAACAAGCCAGAGCCATTCACGAGGCCGTGGCGGCCGCGCGCGAGAACGCGAGCCACCCAGCCTCCCCCGCCGGCGCCTGAAGCCGTTGCCGGCCAGAGAGAACCCGTCCCGGCGGACGGGCCGTTTGACAGACAGAAGGAAACCATGGGCGTTCGCGTTTACGAACTTTCCAAAAAGTATGGAGTCGAGAATGCAGTTCTGATCGAGAAACTGCATTCCATCGGCTACAAGTCTGTCAAACAACCCTCCAACACCATAGACAAGATCACCGCCGAGTTCCTCGTCAAGGAACTCGGTCTCGTCGAGAAAACGCCGCCGCCGCCCCCGCCAACAATCGCCGGTCCCGCGCCCGCCGCCGTTGGAGCGCCCAAGCCGCCCGCGGCGCCCCCTGCCCCTGCGGCCCCGCCCCCTCCCCCGCGGCAGACAGCCGTTCCGCCGCTCGGCGTCGCCAAGGCCCTCATGCAGACGGTCACTGCCCTGCGCCCGGCCGCGCCCGGAGCGCCGCTGCGCACCGCGCCGCCAACGACTGCCACCCCCGTCGCCCGCCACGTCGGGCCGAGCGCGCCCACAAGGCCGGCCATGCCGGCCGCGCATAAATTCGTGGCACCCGCCGCTCCCACCACGCCGGGCGCGCCCGCAATCGCGACACCCACAGCCGAACAACTGGTCGCGCCCGCCTCGCTCGCTCGCGCCCACATCCCGCCCGACCGCATCATCCAGATGCGGTCGCCCGTCCTCGTGCGCGACATCGCGTTGCGGCTGAAACTGAAACCTTTCCAGGTCATCTCCGAGTTGATGCAGTTGGGCGTCTTCGCCAAAGTCACCGATGCCCTTGAGGAAGACGTGGCCAAGCGGCTTTGTGGCAAACGCGGCTACTACTTCGTCCTCGAAAAGCGCGTCCACGAGCGCGCCACCGTCCACGCTCCCGCGCCCCCCGTCAAACCGCCGAAGCCCGAGGAGAAACCCGAGGATCTCAAGCTGCGGCCCCCCGTGGTCACCATCATG
>JACRKA010000297.1 GCA_016219905.1 Verrucomicrobiota bacterium | reverse complement strand
GCTATCGGCCACGTGCCGAACACGCAGATTCTCAAGGGAGTGATCGAGATGGACGCCGACGGTTACATCATCTGCCAGCGCGGCACCTACACGAATGTCACGGGCGTCTTCGCGGCGGGCGATTGCGTGGACCGCGTCTATCGGCAGGCGGTCACGGCGGCGGGGCTGGGCTGCGCGGCGGCGATTGATTGCGAGCGGTATCTGGCCAGCCTGGAGTCGTAGCCACGCAGTGGCACACCAAAAGCAATCGCGCCTGCCACGGGTCCCGCGGCAGGCGCGTGCGGATTCCAAAACTCAAACAGCGCTCAGCGGCGCGGCGCCGGCGCGGCGGGGCGCGCCGAGGAGGTGGGCGCGGGCACGGTGATGGTGCCCTCGGTGGCAAACGCGCCCCACGGATACTCTTCTGTCAGCAGCGGCTTGTAGTCGTTGATCGGCACGGGGAAGGTCAGGAACTCGACCGTGCTGACGATGTAGCGGGCGCAGACCTTGCCGAGGCCCTTGGCGAAACCGACGGTGGCGGCCATGCCGGGGCCGTCCTTGGTGGCGGTGTCATACATCTGGCCGGGCAGTTCCAGCCAGCCGAAGACCAAGCCGATGAAGGCGCGGCCGAGTTTCTTGCCGGGGGTCCAGCCCTCTTCGTCGGCGGAGGTCACCGGGGCGGCGGCGCAGAGCGCGGCGGCCACGGCCAACACGGTCAGGATTCGTCGAAGACTTTTCATGGTTTTGCCTTTGTTGCGTTTCAGAAAGTGCGTCGGGCCGGTCAACGGGGCGAGGAGGGGGCGGGCACGGTGACTTCGCCTTCGCCGGTGAAGTAGCCCCACGGGTAGTCAGGCTTGAGGATGGAGTGGTATTCGTCGGGGGCCGGGATCGGGAAGGTGACGAAGTCCCACACGCCGACGAGCGTGCGGACGACGGTCATGCCGATGCCTTTGGCGAAGCCGGCGGTGGCGCCCAAGAGCCAGCCGTTCTTGGTGCCCTCTTCGTAGATGTTGCCGGGCAGTTCGAGCCAGCCGAGCACGATCGCGGCAAAGCCGCGGCCGAGCTTGTCGGCGGCTTCCTGGGCGTGGCAGTCCGCGGGGGCGAGCCAGCCGAGGGCCGCGCAAAGGGATGCCACGACGACAAGACGTTTGCACAAGGATTTCATAGTTTTCTCCAGTAAGACCGAAGGCGCGTTACGCTACCGAACTACCGCCACAAGTCAAGCCTGTGTTGGCTCAGCGCTGGGCCGGGGCGGCGGGGGCCGCCGGCTTCTCTTCCGGGCCGCAGAAGTAGCCCCACGGATACGTCGGCTCGACCACCGGCTTGTAGTCCTTGATCGGGAAGGGGAAAGTGATCACCTCATAGACGCCCACGATGCTGCGCGTCAGAAACATCAGCGAGCCTTTGAAGAACCCTTCCGTGAGGCCCTCCGGGACGCTGTCCTTGCGGGCGATCTCGGTCATGTTGCCGGGCACTTCCAAGAGACCCAGCGTCAGCCCTGCCAGACCGCGCAGGAGCTTGGTGCCCGCGTTGTCATCGGCGCGGAGCGGGGCGGCAAAAACCGCCGCCGAGACCGCCGCAGCGGCCATGATCTTCCAACCGGTCGTTCGTGTCATTTTCATATCAACCTCCAAACGGGTGTGGCTTCTCATGAAGCGGGCCAGAGAGTAGCGACCGTGAGGCCCGCCGTCAAGCGCTCGTCGCGCGCGAAAACGGCGGCGGGACAGACGCTCTCGCGCCTGTCCCGCTCCGCTACGATCAGACAACTGCGGGCGCGGCTTACTTGCCCTGCAACGCCTCATAGACCTTGCCGACCATCTTTTCGGACGGCGTGAGGGTCTTGGCGCCCGTCTTCCAATTCGCGGGGCAGGCTTCCGCAGGATGCTTCTGGAGGTAAACGTTCGCCTCCACCTTGCGCGCCAACTCGCTGGCGTTGCGGCCGACGTTGTAGAAGTTCACCTCGGACGACACGAGCTTGCCAGCCGGGCTGATGATGAACGTGCCACGCAGGGCGAGGCCGGAGCCGCAGTCATACACGCCGAACATCTTCGAGACCTTGCCGGTCGGGTCGGCGGCCATCAGGTATTTGACGTTGGCCATCAGTTTCTCGGAATCACGCCAGGCCAAGTGCGAGAACTTCGTGTCGGTGGAAACCGCAATCACCTCCGCACCGAGCTTCTTCAAGGCGGCGTGCTTGTCCGCCAAGTCGGCTAGTTCGGTGGGGCAGACGAACGTGAAGTCCGCCGGGTAGAACACGAGGACCGTCCACAACCCTTTCTTCTTCAGGTCGGCGAGAGCGACCTTGCCAAATGCGCGCTCCGCGGGGTCGTAGGTTTCCATCTCAAAGTCGGGCACATCCATGCCGACGGTAAGTATTGTTTGGTCAGACATTGCGACTCAGTCTCCTTTGGTTTGTTGGTTGCTGGCTCGTTGTTCAAAAAGCCTCGACGCGAGCGCCGGGGCCAAAACAAATCACAGCTTGGCGAAAAGTCAAATGCCCGCTTTCAGGCGCGGGACGCGCACAAATGGTAAAGCATCAGGTAAACAACCACGCCGGTCACCGACACGTAGAGCCACACCGGCAGCGTCCAGCGCGCGATCCGGCGATGCGCCTCGAACCGCCCGCGCAACGCCCGCGTCAGCGTCACCAACACCAGAGGCACGATCACGACCGCCAGGATGGTGTGCGAAATCAACACCGCGAAGTAGATGGGCCGGATGATTCCCTGGCCCGCAAACCGGGTCGCGCCGTGGTGGTAGTGGTAAGTCAGGTAGCCGATCAGAAACAAGACCGAGGTTCCGAACGCCGACGCCATGCACGCGCGGTGGGCCACGATGTTCTTGCGCCGGATGAACCCGTAGCCTGTGCACAGCAACACGGCGCTCAGACTGTTGAGCACGGCGTTGACAGCAGGGAGATCGTTGAGGCTCACGGCGCCCTCTCGCGCAACAACGCGCGGACGTCCCGCACCAGCTTCTCGCGCGCCGCCGGCCCGGTCCCGTCGTAGTAGCCGCGGATGCGGCCCGCGCGGTCCACCAGCGCGAAGCTGGTGCTGTGCAGGATCTCGCCCTCGTCGGCCTGGCGTTGGCCGGGCGGGTTGTCGGTCGCGCCGAGCTTGAAACCGTCGCGGGCCAGCGAGCGGACCGCCGTCTTCTCGCCGGTCAGGAACAGCCACCGCGTCTCGCTGGCGCCGTAGCGTCGGGCATAATCCCGCAGCACTTCCGGCGTGTCGCGTTCGGGATCCACTGTGAGCGTGACCAGCGTCACGTCCGGTTGTTGTGCCAGCGCGCCCTGAAGCCCCGCCATCTGCTGGCTCATGAGCGGGCATGGCCCGGCACAATAGGTGAAAATGAAATCCGCCACCCACACGCGCCCGCGCAAGTCCGCCAGCGTCAACGCGCGGCCGCTGCGCTCCGTCAGGAAAAAATCCGGCACCGCGCCCATCACCGGCAGCGACATGACCGCGCGGGCTGACGTCAACCGCAGCCACTCACGGGCGCAGAACAAACTGGCCGCGAGCAGCACGACCAGCAGCAAACCCCACACGGCCCGCGTGAGGTTCCTAGCCCCGCCGAGAGTCCTCGAGTCTTGGATTTGCTCGCACGCGTTCACGATACCACCCGGTCCCACAGCATCAGGCACAACACCAGCGGCAGATAAACCAGCGACGCCGCGAACAACGCCCGTGCCGACGCCATGTCGCGGCGTGCGCGCAGCCGGAAGCCGCACGCGAGGAAAACCGCGCCCAGCACCAGCGCGCCTGCGCCGTAGGTGAAGCCAGCCAGCCCGATCATCACCGGCGCGAGACTCACGAGAGCCAGCCCGACCGTTGATCCAATCGCGTGCCGCGCGGTGCGGGAGCCGTCGGGGTCGAGCACCGACAGCATCGGCAAGCCGGCCCGCGCGTAGTCCTCGCGGCAGAACCACGCGATGGCCAGGAAGTGCGGCAGTTGCCAGAAGAACATGATCGCGAACAACGCCCACGCGCCGCCATCGAGCGCGCCGCGCGCCGCGGCCCAGCCGATCATCGGCGGCACGGCGCCCGGCACCGCGCCGACCACCGTGCACAGCGGCGTCCGCGTCTTGAGCGGCGTGTAGGCGAAAAGGTAAACCGCCACCGTCAGCGCGGCCAGCAGTGTCGCCAGCGCGTTAGTGGCCAGCGCGAGCCAGGTCAGGCCGGCCGCGACCAGCGCGCTGCCGAACACCAGCGCCTCGGCCGGCGTCACGCGCCCGGAGGGCAGCGGCCGGTCCTGCGTGCGCCGCATCCGCGCGTCAGTCTCGCGCTCCAGCAACATGTTCAGCGCCGCCGAGCCGCCGGCGGTCAGAAACGTGCCGATCAACGCGTTCAACGCCAGCACCCAGTCGAAGTTCGCGATGGACTCCACGCCGCGCGCGCCGAGATAAAACCCCGTCGCCGTGGTCACCAGCACCATCGAGTTCAGCCGCGGCTTGGCCAGCTCGATGAAATCCGCCGCCCGCGAAGCCACACGCGGGAAGGATGGCAGAACGGCGACCGTGGCTTTCATGCGTTCACCTCGCTCTCGACGGCCGCCAAAACGTTTTCTTCCAATCGGGTCACACACTCGCTGCGCGGCGCCGGGCGGCGCATCCACACACGCAGGCTCAACACAACACTCGCGGCCAGCAACAGCGCGCCGATCGCGACGTGCAGCGTCGGCACCGCCGCCTCCAGCGTCGTCGCCTGCGTGTCCGCGTCGCGGGCGAGCCGCAACACGAGCGCCCAGATGCCCACAGCGACCTGCACCGTCACCAACGACAGCATCACCGCGGCCGGCGCGAGCAGCGATCGCCCATCCGTCCGTTCGCGCGCGACCTCAAACGCCACTGCCGCCACCGCCGCGAGGGCCAGCACGGCCCCGGCAATGTGCGCCCAGAGCAACAGGCCGGTGTGGCGATAGACCGCGCCGAGGATGAGTTGGCCGTAGATGACGGCGGTCGTCGCCGCCGACAGAGGCCACAGGCTGTATTGATTTCGGCGGTCATAGACCGCCGCTACAGTCGGAGACGTGAGGATGGTCATCGCGATGGCGAGGCAGAAGAACGTCTGTGCCAGCACCGCGTGGGCGATCGCCCAGCGCCCATCCACCAGCACGACGCGCAGGCCGCCGAGCACACCTTGGACGATCACCATCAACAGCATCACCGCCGCCAGCCAGCGCACGCCACGCCGCGGCTCGCGACGCCATGCCACCGCCGCCAGCGCCACGGTCAGCATCCCGACCAGCGAGCCGAGGAGCCGGTGGCTGTGTTCGTAGAAAATCCCGCCGACCATTTTCGAGACCGGGAACAGGAACATGTTGTAACCGTAGGTCGTCGGCCAGTCCGGCACGGCGAGGGCCGCGCCATTGCTGGTGACCAGCCCGCCGACGAAGATCAGCGGGAACGTGCAAACGGCCGTGAGCACGGCGAGCCGGCGCAGCCAGACGGTGCCGGTGGCATGGTGTGTTTGAGTTTCCGTGTTCATCTCAAGACTCAAAACTCGAAATCCGAAATCCGAAATCCGAAACAAATCCAAAAGCGGATCGGAATAAGGATCCAAACGCCCCTGGCAGAAACCCTGCGCGCGGCGTTTCGCGTTTTCCCGGTTTGCCCATTGGGATTTGTTTCGAGTTTCGACATTCGGATTTCCGTTTCATCTCGTCTCGTCGCCGACCCCGGCTCACTCGTAGCTGGTGGCCCCGCCCGTGCCGCGGCTGGCCTGTTGTTTCATCCAGGCGTCGTAGTCCTGCTGCGACTGCACGACGAGGAAGCCGCGCATCCGGTAGTGGCCGAGGCCGCAGAGCTGGGCGCAGACGATCTCGTAGGAGCCGCATTGCGTCGGCGTGAACCACACCGGCACGACCGTGCCGGGAATCGCGTCCTGCATGACGCGCATCAGCGGCACTTTGAAACTGTGGATCACGTCCTTCGAGCTGACATAGACGATGACGGGCTTGCTCACGGGCACGTGCATCTGGTTGAGCGTGATGACGTCGTCCTTCGCGTGCGGGTCTTTCGTGTCGATGCCGAGCGGGTTGGCGCTGCTGACCAGCTTCAATTCGGCGCGGCCGAAGACGCCGTCGGCGCCGCCATAGTGGATGTTCCATGCGAACTGCTCGGCGATCACGCGCACGACCGTGGCGTCTTGCGACGGCGGGAACTGGTTGACGCGCTTGGCCCAGAGCGGGAACGCAAAGACCAGCAGCAGCACCGCCTCCATCACCACGACGGCGACTTCGCTGTAGCTGTAGAAGTGGCTGTGCACGCCGCTGGGGCTGGCTTTTGGATGGCGCGAGCTGCGGAAACGGAAGATCGAGTAAAAGAAAAACAGCAGCCAGCCGATGAACAACGCGACCACCAGCCAGTGGACCAGCTCAAGCATGTGGTCAAGCTCCGGCCCTTGCGCGGATGCGTTGGGTGGCAGGCCCAGCCAGTGGTTGATCATGGCTCGTTACCTCGCTTCCTTGTGGATGGCCGGGAGAATGCCGGCTGAGTTCATCCTCGCAGCGGCGGCCGACCTGCGGACCAGGCTGGCAAGAAACCAGGCGATGCCGCCCAGCACGCCGAGCGTGACGCCGAGCAATGTCAGGATGCCCATGTTCATGCCTTGCGCCATCGGTCCCGTGGGATCGCTGAAGCACACGGCACAAGCGGACGCCGTCGGCACAGGCACCACGAACGCCACCGCCACCGCCGCGGCGGCCAGGATGTCTTGGAAACCGCGCTGGGTCACAGCATGCCCTCCCGTTTCAGTTTCCGGATGAACCACACGCCGTAGGCGACCAGCCCCGCCGCGGCAGCGAACGACACGGCGCCGAGGCCGACATAGAGCGCGCGGTTGCCCGCGGGTTGGAACTGCACGCACCAGACGCCGAAGCCCAGCGCGAGCAGCGTCGCGAGCGTGATGAACAGCAGATGGACGGCTTTAATGGACATGGCTGGCCGTGACCTCGTTGGCAAACGAACCCATCGTCAGGACCATCAAGCCGGCGAAAAACACGCCGGTGAAAACGAGCACCACCCGGATGATCCGCTTCTCGCTCTTGAGGTGCATCAACACTCCCGCCGCCAGCACGGCTTGCAGGGTGGAGATGAGCAGCGCGACGGCGATGTGCTGCGACCGGCCGAGGCCGGCATACGACACGGCCACGTTGGCCACCAGCAGCGCCAGCAGCGCGATGAAGACCTGGATGGACGCGCGGAGGTTTTTCTGGAACGCCGCGTCCCGTCCGGGTTCGCGCGGCGGTGTTTCGATTGGGGTTGGATGGTTCATAGAAGCCTCACAGCAGGTAAAGAATCGGGAACAGGAAAATCCAGACTAGGTCCACGAAGTGCCAGAACAGGCCGGCGCATTCGACGCGGTGGGTGAAGCGTTCCGGCTCGCGCTGCCACATCCGGCTGCCGGGCCCCCAGAGATAAAGGTTCACCAGCACGCCGGCGAGCAGGTGCAGCGCGTGCAGGCCCGTCAGCGTGAAGTAGAGCGCGAGGTAAGTGTTATACCACGGCCCGAAGACGATCATCCGCTTGATCTGGCTCCGCGCGAGGGTCATCGGCTCATGTGCGGCGCCGCCCTTCGCGTCGGGCAGGAGCACCACCCGGCTGGCGTCCTGGCTCTCGACGTGGCCGGTGACGACCGTGCCGTCGGCGAGCGTGACGCCGTAGTGCTCGAACTTCCCACGGTATTCGGTCGCCTTGATGCCGAGGAACAACACGCCGAGCAGGAGCGTCAGGCCCATGTAGAGCCTGAACTTCCCGAACTGCCCCATTACCAGCGACGCCCAACCCATCACCATCGTGATGCTGGAGGTGATGAGCACCGCGGTGTTGAAGGTGCCGAGCGGGATGTTCTGGAAGTCGGAACCCTTCGGCCAATCCGGCGCGTAGGTCCGCAGCGTGGCGTAGCTGGCGAACAACCCGCCGAACAACATCACCTCCGACGCCAGGAACAACCACATGCCGAGCTTGGCGTTCCACAACCCGGTGTCGGGCCGCTCCTGGACGCCGTAGGGAATCTCCACCGTCATGTCGTCGCCCCCATCGTCGCGCTTGCCGGCGGCTGGTGTTGCGGCAGGAAATCTTCCGCGCAATCCGGCGCGCTGTATTCGTAAGCGCCGCGATAGACCGTCGGCATCGCCGGGAAATTGCCGTGCGGCGGCGGCGACGGCGTGGCCCATTCGAGCGTCGTGGCCTGCCATGGGTTGTCGGAGACCTTCCGCCCGCGCTTCATGCTCCAGAAGAAGTTGACGATGAACGCGACCTGCACCAGCGCCATGACCCACGCCCCCCACGACATCCACGCGTTGAGATGCAGGTAATTTTTCGCGAGGTCGTAGGTCGCGCCGCCGTCATACCAGCGCCGCGAGATGCCGGCCATGCCCTGGATGAACATCGGGAAGAAGATGACGTTCATGCAGACCAGCGTGCCCCAGAAGTGGACCTTGCCGAGCGTCTCGTCCATCATCCGGCCGCTCGCTTTCGGGAACCAGTAATAGACCCCCGCAAAGATCGCGAAGATCGTCCCCGGCGCGACGACGTAGTGGAAATGCCCGATCACGTAGTAGGTATCGTGCAGGTAGGTGTCGGTGATGCCGAACGCCAGCGGCAGGCCCGTCAGGCCGCCCAGGCCGAACATCGGCAGGAACGCCAGCGCGAACAGCATCGGCGTGTTGAACCGGATCGAGCCGCCCCACAGGCTCAGCACCAGCATCGCCATGATCACCATCGAGGGAATCGAGATGATCACCGTCGTCGTCTGGAAAAACGTGCTCATCGTCGTGCCCATCCCGGTCAGATACATGTGATGCGCCCAGACCAGGAACGACATGAACCCGACCGCGAACGCCGAGAACACCAGCGCGCGGTAGCCCATGATCGGCCGGCGCGTGTTGTTCGCGATGATCTCCGTCACGACCCCCATCGCCGGCAGCACCAGCACATAGACCTCCGGGTGCGCCAGGAACCAGAAGAGATGCTGCCAGAGCAGCGGGCTGCCCCCGCCCACCAGCAGGTCCGGGCCGCCCGCCGTCGCCTTCAACATCTGGCCGCTGATCACCAGCCCGCTCGGCAGGAAAAAACTCGTGCCGGCCAGCCGGTCCATCAGTTGCATCACCGCCGCGCTCTCCAGCGGCGGGAACGCCAGCAACAGAAGGAACCCCGTCACCAACTGCGTCCAGACGAAAAACGGCAGCCGCATCCACGTCATCCCCGGCGCGCGGCATTGCACCACCGTCGTGATCAGGTTCACCGAGCCGAGCAGCGACGACGTGATCAGCCACACCATCCCGAACAGCCACACCGTCTGCCCCATCGTCGCGATGTCGGCCAGCGGCGCGTAGGAGGTCCAGCCCGAATTCGCCGCGCCGCCCGGCACGAAGAAACTGGCGAACATGATCAGCCCGCCCACGAAATAGGTCCAGTAACTCGCCGCGTTCAACTTCGGGAACGCCATGTCCGGCGCGCCGATCTGCAGCGGCACCACGAAATTGCCGAACGCGCCGAACGCGATCGGCACCACCGCCAGGAACACCATGATCGTGCCGTGCATCGCGCCGAGTTGGTTGTAGAATTCCGGCAGCATCACCCCGCCCGGCATCCGCGACTCCCCGAACCAGCTCCCGATCAACGGCAACGCCTTCCCCGGATACGCCAGTTGCCAGCGCATCAACATCATCAGCGAGAACCCGAACAGCAGGAACACCAGCCCCGTGAAGAGATATTGCAGGCCGATCATCTTGTGATCGGTCGAGAAGACGTAGTGCCTCCAGAAACCCACCCCGTGCTCCGCCGAATGCGGATGAGTTGCCTCCTTATTATGACCACGAACCATCGTTTTGCTTTCTCGGGTAACGCTCATTCTTCTGGCGACGACCGCGAACTTCCAACCGTTCGCAACACCGTCTCAGTCCGTCAACGCCGCCTAACTAAGACTGCCAACGCAACAATGTCAAATGGCTCCTCAGCCCGTCTCCGGCGGCGCGGCCGGAAAAAAAATTTGCGGAAAGAGCCAACAGGGTTTTCGTTAGCCCCAGTTCGGACCGCTGACAACCAATCCAGACGGGGGACCAACGATGAATGCAGATTCGAGAACCGACCGGCTCCATGAGCTTGAAAACGAGATCGAACGGCTCCGGTCCGAGCAATACGCGGCCATCCAGCCGGGGGCCTGGGCGCCAAGCGGCTACTACACGATGTTCCATGTGCTCGCCGGCTCGATCCTCGGCATGGTCGGCGCCGCCGCCAGCCTGTTCTTCAACGTCGTCGGCTCGCTGGTCGTCGGCCAGCACCCGCTCCAGATCATCCGCGTCTATCTCACCTTCCCGCTCGGCGAACGGGCGCTCTCGATGGAATCCGGCCTCGTGCCTGCCCTCGGCTGCTGCCTCTATCTGGCCACCGGCGCGCTCTACGGCGTCGGGTTTCATCTGGTGATGAGCCGGTGGTTCGCCAACGCCGCCGCCCCGGCGCGGCTGGGCGTCGCCACGGCGCTCGGCCTCGGTCTCTGGGGCATCAACTACTACGCCATCCTGAGCTGGCTGCAGCCGATGTGTTTTGGCGGCACGTGGATCGTGCAACTCATCCCGTGGTGGGTCGGCGCGCTGACGCATCTGGTGTTTGCCTGGACGATGCTGGCCATCGAACCTTGGGCGAAGTTCGAGCCTTACCGGCACCGCGAGTGAAGACGAAATCCGAAACCCGAAGTTCGGAACTCGAAACAAATCCCAACGGGCAAAGGGCAAAGGCGCGAAACGGCGCGCGCAGTTTTGTAGCAAGCGGTTTTGAGCCTTGGTTTCTTGCCGGGTTTGAATTTGTTTCGGATTTCGAGTTTCGAGTTTCGAGTTTCAAGTTCAGAGGAGGGACAGCCGCCGCAGGCGCATCGAATTGCCCACCACAAACGCGCTGCTGACCACCATCGCCAGCGCGGCGAAGATCGGCTGCAGGAGGCCGAGCGCGGCCAACGGCAGGCAGACCGCGTTGTAGGCGAACGCCCAGAACAGGTTCAGCCAGATGGTGCGCCGCGTGGCACGGGCCAGCGCAAAGAGCCACGGCAGCTTCGCCAGTTCGTTGTCGGCGAAGGTCACGTCGGCCGCTTCGCGCGCCACGTCGGCGCCGCCGCCGAGCGCGATGCCGACGCAGGCGCGGCCCAGCGCCGGCGCGTCGTTGATGCCGTCTCCCACCATCGCCACCGGCTCGCGCGCGGCTGTCTCCGCGACGACCTGCACCTTTTCCTCCGGCGAGAGGCCGCCGCGGGTTTCCAAGCCGAGCGTCGCGCCGAGCCGCCGCGCTGCGGCGGGATTGTCGCCGCTGATCACGCGCAGCTTCAACATCTGCCGGCGCAACGCGACGAGCGCGGGCGCGGCATCGGCGCGGGCGGATTCGGCAAACGTCAGCCGCGCGCAGGCGCGGCCGTTCCAGCCGCAGAAGATCGTCGTGGCCTCGGCGGCGCTCTGCCAGCCGTTGAGATGGAAGCCGCGCTCGCGCAGGAACGCCGCGGTGCCGAGCACGACCTCGCGCCCGTCGCCGCCCAGCAGGCCGACGATGCCGCGGCCGGGCGCGACCGTGACCTCGGTCACCGGCAGAGGCGTGAGTTGGCGACGCGCGGCCTCGGCGCAGACGGCGCGGGCCAGCGGATGTTCGGAGAACTTCTCGACCGACGCGATGCGCTGAAGGACGGCGTTTTCGTCAAGGCCGGCGTCGTGCGCCAGCTCGATGCGGTCGAGGCGCAGCGTGGCGTCGGTGAGCGTGCCGGTCTTGTCGAAGAACACGGTGCGGACGAGGGCGAGTTTTTCGAGGACCTCGCCGCTGCGGATGAAGATGCCGCGGCGCGCGGCGCGTTCGATGCCGACCCAGATGGCCAGCGGCGTGGCGATGCCGAGCGCGCACGGGCAGGCGATGAGCAGCACCGCGAGCGCGCTGAGCAGGCCTCGCTCGAAGCCGGCCGTCGCGGTCCATGCGATGAGCGTCGCCAGCGCGATGGCCGCGGTGAGCGGCACGAACGCGCCGGCGGCCTTGTCCGCGAGCCGCTGGATCGGCGAGCGCGATTGGCGGACTTCGTCGAGCAGCCGCGCCAGTTTCGCGATGCGCCGCTCCGCGCCGGCGGCGGTGACGCGCACGACGAAGCTGCCGTCGCCGCTGGTCGTGCCGGCGAAGACGCGGTCGCCCGCGTGTTTGACGGCGGGGAGCGATTCGCCGGTGAGCATCGCTTCGTTGACGTGGCCCATGCCGCGCAGAACCACGCCGTCCACGGGGAACGTCGCGCCGGGCAGGACGGTGATCTCGTCGCCGGGCTGGAGGCCGGTGTCGGCGATGTCGTGGGCAAGCAGCGCCTCGATGGCTTTGGTGGAGGAAATTTTCGCGCGGGCGTCGAGGTAACGGCCGAAGGTGACGAGCACGAGCACCATCGTGGCGGTCTCGTAGAAGATGGCGTTGCCGCCGGTGAACGTCGCGTAAGCCGACAGGCCGAACGCGGCGAAGCAGCCGAGCGCGATGAGCGCGTCCACGCCGAAGTGGCCGCCCATGCCCGCGCGGACGGCGTTGCGGAGGATGGGCACGCCGAGCAGCAACAGGATGGGGCCGGCGAGGACCAGGAGCGTGTAGTGGATGAGCGAGCGGAATTGGCCTTCGAGCGCGGCGTTGGCCGTGTCGGCGGGGAAAAAATGCGGCGCGTAGAGGATCATCGTCAGCATCATGACGTTCATCGCGAGGAACAGGCTCAGTCCCAGGCGCGACATCAGCCAAGAGGCATGCGATTCGTCGGAGGCGCCGCCTTTGAGCTGGTGGACGATGGCGCAGCCGTAGCAGCAGAACGCCGGCTCGTGCGACACGGCCCGCCGCGCGGAGACGCGCACCGGCAGGCCGCAGTGGGCGCAGCGGCTTGATTCATCCCCCGCCAGCGGGTTGGCGGTCATGGCTCACTTCCAGACTTGGGCGGATGCATTGCTCAGCCACGCCTCCAGGTCGGGGAAGGCGTAGATGACGTGGTAGATCGCGAAGAACGCGAGGAAGACCAGCCAGATGCAGACCAGCCACCACGGGAAGCGCGCGCCCTCGTAGGTCGGCCGTGTTTCGGTTTGCGGCGGCTCGTTCATGGCTTGGCGTGCGCCTCCTTCTCGGCGCGGTCGAGTTCGGCCTCGCGCTTGAGCATGTCATACTTGGGGCCTTCGATGTCCTTGAAGTGGCCCTTGAAGAACGCCCAGACCGCGAGCAACAGGAAGCCGGCGGTGGCGGCGAAATACGGCACCACGCTCACCAGCGCGAAGCCCGGCATCTCCGCCCGGCCGGCGGTCGAGGCGAACTCCCAGAGTTTGTAGATGAACGTGCCGCCGCCGATGACCACGGCGATGCCGACGATCCACGACGCGAGTGATTGTGCGGTGGGCTTTTTCATTCGTAGGGATTCGTGGTGGCGGGTTG
>JACRKA010000294.1 GCA_016219905.1 Verrucomicrobiota bacterium | reverse complement strand
GCTACTCCGACGGGCTCCACCAGGCGATCGAGGCGAAGGAGAACGTGAAGGTGGAGGGGGAGACCCAGACCCTCGCCACGATCACGATCCAGAACTACTTCCGCCTCTACGACAAGCTCGCCGGCATGACGGGCACTGCCGAGACCGAGGCGGCCGAGTTCAGCGACATCTACAAGCTCGACGTGGCGGTCATCCCGACCAACAAGCCGTGCGTCCGCGCAGACCACAACGACATCATCTACAAGACGCGCCGCGAAAAGTTCAACGCCATCATCAAGGAGATCGAGGAGCACCACAAGAACGGCCAGCCCGTGCTGGTCGGCACCGTCAACGTCGAGGTCAGCGAACTGCTCTCGCGCATGCTCAAGCGCACCGGCGTCGTCCACTCCGTCCTCAACGCGAAATACCACCAGATGGTGGCCGAGATCATCGCGCGCGCCGGCCAACGCGGCGCCTGCACCATCGCCACCAACATGGCCGGCCGCGGCACCGACATCAAACTCGGCCCCGGCGTGCCGGAGGTGGGCGGCCTGCACGTGCTCGCCACCGAGCGGCACGAGGCGCGGCGCATTGACCGGCAGCTCCGCGGCCGTTGCGCGCGCCAGGGCGACCCCGGCAGCAGCCGGTTCTACATCTCGCTCGAAGACGACCTCATGCGCCTGTTCGGCAGCGGCCGCATCGCCGGCATCATGGAGAAGGTCGGCATGGAGGAAGGCGAGCCGCTGGAGTCGCGGTTGCTGAACCGTTCCATCGAGACCGCGCAGAAGCGCGTCGAGCAACACAACTTCTCCATCCGCAAACGCACGCTCGAATACGACGACGTGATGAACAAGCAGCGCGAAGTCATCTACGGCTTCCGCAACGAGGTCCTCCGCACCGACAACCCGCGCCAGATGATTTTCAACGTCATCGAGGAGGTCCTCGCCGACAAACTCGACCAGTATCTCCCCGAGGAAAAAGATCCCCAGGAGTGGGACGTGACCGGCCTGCTGAACTGGGCCAACCTCACTTTCCCGCTCGGCCTCCGCCGCGAACAGCTTGAACCCGTCCTCAAACAGGCCGCCGCGGCGCGCACCGGCAAGAAAGGCGACGAGGCGCCCGATCCGGCCTACGACTTCCTCCACGCCCGCGTGAAAGCCGCCTACGCCGCGAAGGAGGCGAACGAAGACCCGATGGCGCTCCAGACGCTGGAGCGCTACGTCGTGCTCAACGCCATTGACCGGCTCTGGCAGGAACACCTTTATAATATGGACAGCCTGCGCATGGGCATCGGCCTGCGCGCGCAAGGGCAGCGCGACCCGTTGGTGGAATACAAAATCGAGGCCTTCAAGCTGTTCGAGGAGATGCAGGGCCAGGTCAAGAGCGAGATCGCCAACAACACCTTCCGCTCCTCCACCAGTCTCGCGGCGTTCGAGAAATTCCTCGCCGCGCTCCCGAAGCAGATGCTTCACGCGCAATCCACCGCGTTCGGTGGCGGCGCGTCCGCCGCGCCGCAGCACCGCGCCCCCGCCGCGCCGCGCGCCGACGCGGTCGAGGAAGCCATTGCCGCCGCCGCGAAGCCCGTGCGCCGCGACGCCCCCAAGGTCGGCCGCAACGAACCCTGCCCCTGCGGCAGCGGCAAGAAGTTCAAGCACTGCTGCGGGAAGTAAGCCGCCGCTTCGGCCGGACGCGTAGAACGGACTTCCAAGTCCGTTTCCGAACGGCTGTGGAGATCCGTTCTACTCCACGGCTCCAACTTCCCTCGTTACATCCCGCCAAAGATCGCGCCTCTCTTCGCAGAGACGTTTGAGCAATCGGAGACCCAACATGAATCCTGACAACAAACCAGTGGCCACCATCATCCGCTGGCTCGCGCGGCTCGCGAGCCTCGCCAGCCTCGGCATGATCCTGGCGTTTTTTATCGGCGAAGGCTTCGACCTGCGACGGCTGGCATCGAGGGACTGGGAGCTGTTCGCGTTTTTCCCGCTGGGTGTCTGCGCGGGCATGGTGCTCGCATGGTGGCGCGAAGGTTGGGGCGGCTGTGTCACCGTGGTAAGCGTGATGGCGTTCTACGTAGTCCACTTCGCGGTCAGCGGCAAGCTGCCGCGCGGGCCGTGGTTTGCCATCTTCGCCTCGCCGGGCGCGCTGTTCCTGCTGAGCAGTCTGCTCCGGCATCACTGGAACACAAAGTCGAACCCGACCGGAGAGACACCATGCCCATTCAAGCCATGATCTTCATTGCTCTGATCGTCGTTGGTGCTATCCTCGTGGCGTGCGTGGTCGTGTCGCGACGTGACTCAGGAGGTCGCCAATGAAAAAACGCATCCTTTCCGACAAGCAGCGGCGCTGGTTGCAGGACGAACTGGCCGACTGGCGCGAGCAAAACATCGTCTTGCCAGAACAGACCGACCGCATCCTCGCCTGCTACGAATCGTCCGAGGAAGTCAGCCACCGCAAACGCTCGCGGTTCACGCTCGCCATCAGCGGCATCGCCGCGCTGCTGTTCGGCCTCGCGGCGATCCTGGTCATCGGCCACAACTGGGACGCGATGCCGCGCGCGGCGAAGCTCGCGGTCATCTTCGGCGTGGTCATCGCCACGCACGCCGGCGGCCTCTGGCTGCGGTTCGCGCGCGACGCGCGGCGGGCAGGCGAGGTCGTCACGCTGCTCGGCTGTCTGTTCTACGGAGCGGGCATCTGGCTCGTCGCGCAAGTGTTCCACCTCGACGCGCATTATCCCGACGGCTTCTGGTGGTGGGCGCTCGGCGTGCTGCCGTTCGCGCTCACCAGCGAGACGCTGCTCATCCACTGTCTCTACGCCGGCCTGCTCGCGGCGTGGGCTGGCACGGAGGTCCTCGGCTATCGCCATCTCGGCGCGTGGCTCTTTGGCGGCTGGCATGTTCCCAACGGCGCCTATCGCCTGCTCGCGCTGCTGCTGCCCGCGCTGGCGTGGGCGTATCGGCGGGCTTCGGTTGGCGCGGTCAGCCTCTACGTGCCGGTGTTCGCGTGGTGGATCGTGCTGCAATCGTTTTCATGGCACTTCGACTGGCAGGCCGTCTTCATCGTCGGCGCGGTCGGCGCGCTGTTGCTCGTCATCGCGGAAAACCATGAGCCTGGCAACCGCATGGCTGTGCCGTATCGGTTCTGGGGCGCGGCGCTGGCCGCCGGTGCGCTTGTGCCGATGAGCTTCGGTGGGTTTTACGAGGAAATCGGACGTTGGTGGAATCGCTATCATAGTTCATGGGCCAGTCCCGTCGCACTCGCCGTCGGCCTCGCCATCCTCATGCTCCTCGCGGTAG
>JACRKA010000026.1 GCA_016219905.1 Verrucomicrobiota bacterium | reverse complement strand
TGTTCTTCAAGAGCCACGCCGAGCAGGTCTGGAGCGCCACGAAAGATCGTCCGTTGCGGGCGACCTGCGACGAGATGGCCGAGCGATCGTTCGGTGCGGCCACGCGCGGCACAATGGGCGAATATCTCGAACGCTGGGTGAGCGACGCGCCGAACTTCGCGCGCGAGACGAGCGACTTCTTCATTGACCGCCCGCTGACGAACATCACGCGGGTCGTCACCGGCTGCGCGGAGCGGTTGGCGCTGATCGAGCGCGTGGATGCCGTGCGGTTCACGCCGGAGCAGCGCGAGCGCGTGAACTACTTCAAAGGGCTGGAGGAGTTCATCGCCGCCTTCTACCAGACCCATGACAAGTTTCAGCGGTCGCAGGAATTGTTGAAGAAAGGCGACCTGGCCGGCGCGCGCGCTGCGATGGTAGGCTGCCGGCCGGAGCCGGTCATCGAGCAGTTCGCGAAGTTCAGCGCGCGCGGCGGCATTACGCGCGGCGAACAAGGCGTGGTGGACTCGAAGAACACGCGCTGGCTGACGCACATCATCCGACACCGGCAGGCGCTCGGTTTGGAGCCGGTGCGGGTCAACTTCGCGCCGACGCAGCACGACAAGCTCGCGCAGAGCCGGGGCACGTTCACGTTCCACTTCGAGCCGGATCGCAAGGTCTGGGAGTGCCGCGGCGAGGAGGAAACCGGCGCAAAGGAATTTGCGGTGCCCGCGGTTCGGGACGAAATCTGCCGCACGGGCGTCGAGAACGACAAGGCATTCACGTTCGCGCTGGGGCCGATCATGACGCGCGGCAGCGGCGGGAAGGGAAAGGCGGCGTCGTTGCCGTCGGGCAACTACCGCTTGCGCCTGCTGCTTCTCGACTCAACCTCAACCGCGTCGAGCCAGCGCGTGTTCGACGTGAAGGTGATGGATGGCCGCGCCGACCGCGTGGACATCTTCCAGCTCGCCGGTGGTGCCAAGCGCGTCGTCGAGCTTATCCTTCCGATCGAGCTAAAGTCGCCCGGCACGGTGAACGTGACGCTGACGCCGGTGAAAGGCCGGGCGCTGGTGTGCGGCGCGGTTTTGGAACCCGTCGCGAAGGAACGGTGATGATGAAGCGCGAGGAATCACTCAGGGCCAGTCTGGACTACGAGCCGCAGCCGTTGCGGTTCGGCACGAGCGGTCGGCGTGGCGAGGTCGTCCACCTGACGCAACTGGAGGTCTATATCAATGCGCTGGCGGAGTTGGAGTATCTCCAGTCGTTGCCGCCGGGACAGGGCGGCATCGTGCGCGGCGATGAGTTCTACTTCGCGTGCGACCTGCGGCCAAGTTCGACGCGCTTCGTGCCGGAGCAGCAGGGCAGGGGTGAGATCGCGCAGGCCATCGTCCGCGCCATCCGTGACGCGGGGATGGAGCCGGTGAATCTCGGCTTGATCCCGACGCCGGCGCTGACGTGCTACGCGCTCGCGCGGGGCCGGGGCAGCATGATGATCACGGGCAGCCACATTCCGTTCGAGCGCAATGGTTACAAGACCAACACCGCCATCGGTGAACTGCTCAAGAAGGACGAGGGGCCGATCAACGCACGTGTCGAGCAGGTGCGCGCGCGGCTCTACGCGCAGCCGTTCGGCGAGTCGCTGTTTGACCGGAACGGCTTGTTCAAGTGCGGCCATCAGGACTTGCCGCCTGAGCACGGTGGCGCGCGGGAGGCTTACATCCAGCGCTACGTGGGATTCTTTGCGGGCCACACGCTGCACGGCAAACGGCTGCTGGCCTACCAGCACTCGGCGGTCGGGCGGGACATGCTGGTCGAGATTCTGCGGCGGCTCGGCGCGGAAGTCGTGCCGGCAGGTCGCAGCGAAACGTTCGTGCCGATTGACACGGAGAACATTGACGAGGCGCAGCTCGGCCTGATGCAGGCGCTGGCCAACGAAGTCTCAGGCCGGTGTGGCCCGTTCGACGCGGTCGCGTCCACTGACGGCGACAGCGACCGTCCGCTTATTCTCGGCGTCGAGCCTGGCGGGCGCGTGCGGTTCTTCGGCGGCGACTTGGTCGGGATGATCGTGGCGGAGTTTCTCGGCGCGGACGCGGTGGTGGTGCCGGTCAGTTGCAACGACGCGATTGACCGCGGCGTGTTGAAAGATCGGGTCGAGCCGAAGACGCGGATCGGCTCGCCGTTCGTCGTCGCGGGCATGGAGAAGGCGCGCGCCAAGGGCCGGCGTGCCGTGTGCGGCTGGGAAGCGAACGGCGGTTTCCTGACCGGCTCGGACATCGAGCGCGAGGGTCATCTGCTGACGGCGCTGCCAACGCGCGACGCGATGCTGCCGATTCTCGGCGTGCTGTTCAGCATGACGACGAAACGCCTGCCGATGACGGCGCTGTTCGACCGGTTGCCGAAACGGTTCAGCCGGGCGGCGCTGCTGAAGAATGTCCCGCGCCCGGTGAGCCAGCGGATCGTGGAGCGGTTCTCGCCCGTGGACGCGGCGGTGAAAGAAGCTGTGTTCGAGGGCGGCGGCGGGCGACTGCTCGACGAAGACGGGGGCGAACTGGCCGTGTCGGTGGCGCAGTCGCAGGCGATGTGTGATGTGGGTGCGGATCTTTCGGAGTTCTTCACGCCAGTGCTCGGCTTTAGCGAGATCGCGCGGATCAACTACACCGATGGCGTGCGCATTTACTTCGCCAACGGCGACGTGGCGCACGTCCGGCCGTCTGGCAACGCCGACGAGCTCCGCATCTACGCGGTGGCCGACACGCAGGCCCGGGCGGACGCCATCGCAAAGGCCGGTGTGGCCGAGCCGGACGGGATTTTGCGGCAACTAGAGAAACGAGTTCAACAGGACCAACCATGAACCGGCATCGGCACAGCCGAAGAGACTTCATCAAGTGTGCCACCGCTGCGGCTGCGGCATCGGTGTTGTCATTGCGTCGAATCGTCGCCGCAGCGCGCGCGGAGGAAAAAGCGCCGAAGCTCGCGCCACGTTTCGGCGACGGGCGCGACTGGTGGTTTGAGAAGCGGTTCGGGATGTTTGTGCATTGGGGCCTCTACGCGATCCACGGCTTCCACGAGCAGGAGCAGTGGCGCGCCCGCGTGCCGCGCTCGGAATACGTGAAGCTGGCGAAGCAATGGAACCCGGTGAAGTTCAACCCCGACGCGTGGCTCGACATCGCGGAGGAGGCGGGCATGAAATACATCTGCCTGACGACGAAGCACCACGACGGGTTCTGTCTGTTCGAGAGCAAGCACACCGCCTACAACACGATGCACACGCCCTACGGCAAGGACATCGTGAAGCTGCTCGCCGACGCGTGCCATCGCCGGAAGTTCCCGCTGTGCCTCTACTATTCGATCGCCGACTGGCACCAACCGAACTACCCGAACCAGGGCCGCCATCACGAGCTGCCGCCGCAGGCCGGCGACCAGGCCGACTTGATGAGATACATCGAGTTCCTGAAGGCCCAGGTCCGCGAGCTGTGCGCGAACTACGGCGAGATCCACGGCATCTGGTGGGACATGAACGTGGACAAGCACGTGGACCGCTCCATCAACGACATGATCCGCCAACTCCAGCCCAAGGCCGTCATCAACGACCGCGGCTACGACGAAGGCGACTTCGGCACGCCGGAACGCGACTACTCGCCGGAGAAGGGGTTTGCCCCCTGCTTTGAGAAGCGCACCGAGGCGTGCCAGTCGGTCGGCGTGGAAAGCTGGGGCTATCGCAAGAACGAGGACTACTACAGCGACCGGCACCTGATCCGCGGCATTGACCGCTATCTGGCCCGCGACGCGAACTACCTGCTCAACGTCGGCCCGAAGCCGGACGGCACGATTCCCGACGAGGCCGCCGCCATCCTGCGCCGCATCGGCAAGTGGTATCGCTCCGTGAAGGAATCGCTCGAAGGCGCCGCGCCCGCCTCGCATCTCACCGCCAACCGCAACGTCCTGCTCACGCGCCGCGACAACACGCTCTATGTCCATCTGCAGGCCGATCCCGTGGGCGGCGCGGTGAAACTCAAGCCGCTCACCGTCGCGCCGCGCAAGGCGACGCTGCTGAACACCGGCCAGCCTGTCGAATGCGCGGTGGACATGGCGCCGAGCGACCACGTCGAGCACGTGGGCTACCTCCGCCTGCGGGAGTTGCCGGTCAATACGATGGCCAATACGGTATTGGTGGCGAAGCTGGAGTTTGATCGCCCGCTGGAGACGATTGCGGCACCACCGGGCGCAGCGGACAGGGACGACTTGCGGCGGCGGTAATCATTTCCTCGAAAGGGCAAGCGACTACGACGAGACCCCTCATTGACACGACCACCCGCCTTCAGGAGCGGGCGCTGCTGGTGGCGTTGCAGCCGCCCGGCCGCGAGGGTTGGCACACGCAAGATCACCTCGACGAACTGGCTGAGCTGACGCGCTCTGCCAGCGTCGAGGTGGTGGACCGCGTCATCCAGAAGCTCGCGGATCCGACTCCCGCATGGTTCATCGGCCGTGGCAAGGCCGAGGAGTTGTTCGCAAAGTATTGCGCCGGGGCGCCGGAAGATCGCTGTGTCAATGTGGTCATCTTCGACGACGACCTCTCGCCCGCCCAGGCCCGCAACCTCGAGAAAATATTCGGCTGCAAAATCCTCGACCGCACCGAGCTGATCCTCGACATCTTCGCCCAGCGCGCACAGACCCGCGAGGGCAAGCTTCAGATCGAGCTGGCCCAGCTCCAATACATGCTCCCGCGGCTGACGCGCCTCTGGACGCATCTCTCGCGGCAATACGGTGGCATCGGCACGCGCGGCCCCGGCGAAACCCAGCTTGAAGTGGACCGCCGCCGCATCGAGGACAAAATCCGGGGCCTGCGCGAACAGATTGACGACGTCCGCAAGCACCGCGCTGTCATGCGCGCCGGCCGCCGTCGTCACGATTGGCCCATCGTCGCCATCATCGGCTACACCAACGCAGGCAAGAGCACGCTCCTCAACGCCCTCACGGCCGCGCACGTCGTCGCCGAGGACAAGCTCTTCGCCACGCTCGACCCGACCACGCGCCGGCTGCGGCTGCCCAACAACCGCAACTGCTTGCTCACCGACACCGTCGGTTTCATCCGCAAGCTGCCGCACCATCTCGTGGACAGCTTCTACGCCACGCTGGAAGAGGTCGTTGAGGCCGACGTGCTCGTCCACGTCGTGGATGCCAGCCATCCGCAGGTGCAGGAGCAGATCGCCGCGGTGAACCAGGTTCTTCTCGACCTCAAGGCCCACGAGAAACCCACGATCACCGCGCTCAACAAGATGGACCGGGTTGAAAACCCCGCCGCGCTCGACAATCTCACCCGCGAAACGCCCAATGCGGTCGAGATCAGCGCGCTCCAGAAGACCGGCTTCGATGCGCTGCTGAGCGAAATCGCCATCCATCTCATGCCGAAGCGCGAGTTTGTCCGGCTCGCCATCCCGCATGCCGAAAACGCGCTCATCGCACGCATCCACCGCGACGGACAGGTGCTCCAGAAACGTTTCGCGGGCGGCTGCGTCACACTCGACGCGAAGGTGCCGCCGAGCATGTTGGCGGAACTGGAGCCTTACCGGCGGCACGACCGCTGACGAGGGCGGAGGGCAGGGGAGTCAAGGGGCGGTTTCAGTGTCCGCAACTGCAGCCGTGGCAAGCGTCCGGGGCGCATTGAGTGGCGGTGCCGTAGCGTTGGGCCAGCGCCCCGGCGACGGCCAGATACTTCTCGTGTGTGCCAGCGGCCGTGTGCTCCGCCTCGGCCTTTTCAAAGGCGGTCAGCAGGTCGTGCTGGTCCTGCTCGCTGAAGACCTGGTTGGCCATCCCGAACAGACAGTGGTCTTCCTTCTCGATGTGACGGCGCAGCAGGTCAACGTAATTGCGGCCTGATTGTGCGAAGCGTTGCACGGCCGCGCGGTCGCCTTGGGCGGCGGCCTCGACGGCCTCGTTCATGCCCCGGACGAATGCGCGCCCCGACTCGTGCTCCATCAACATCACGCCGGTGGGGCCGCTGGTGCGCGGGAAGCCCTTCGCTTCCATGGCGGTGAAAAGGTGGGCCTCTTCTTTTCCATGATGGCACTTGTCAGCAAACATCTGGAAGAACTCGATGGCGTCGCGCGCGGGCTGGGCCTCGAGTGTGCCCGTGGATGTCGCCTCCTCGATGATGCGCTCCAGGCAGTCGAGCACTTGGAGGATGACTTGGTGTTCCTGGCTCAGAATCTCAGTGGCTTTCATGTATCGTCACCTTTCGGGTTATCGTGGCGACACACTAGCCGATGCCGCATGGCGCGTCTTTGACCCACGTCAACTCGCCGTCATTTGGCTCTCAGGGGCGTGCAACGGCAACGGGGCTGAACTCGGCCACCGCGTTCATGACGCCTGCTCGCCTCCCGTTCGCAGACCCACCGGGTTCTAGAACTTGCCCGTCGCGGCAGTCGAGAGCAGCCCGCCCAGCATGTCGTTTCGCGGGCGGTCTTTGATCAGTTGCTCGACCGGCTCGAAGGTCTTCAGGACGGCCCGGTAGTCGGGGTCGTCCTTTCCTGCGAAGACGGGCTGGCCGCATCGTTGCGTGCCGCCGGCGGCCTTGGCCAGCGGGGCGAGGAGGAATTGGTTGAGGTGCGGGTTGGTCACGCGCAGGAAGGGATCGTGGATTTCGCCGCGGGCCTGCCACGGCTTCGGGATCTGCGCGCGCTGGCCGGCGTGACAGGACGCACAGCGACGGGCATAGACTTCATCCATCACGCGCGGCAGGTCGGCGGGGAAGAGACGGCGGCAGGCCTTGAGTTCGGGATAGGTCGTGTCGGCAGTGCCGTAGTAGGGGACGTTCAGGTCCATCCACGCCAGCAAACGGCGGCGGGCGTTTTCGTCGAGGGCAACGCGCGGCTTGCCGTCCTTGCCGGGATGGCCGGCGAAGAGGAGGTCGGCCAACTTGCTCACCGGCGATCCCCAGGTTCGGGGTTCAATCTGGAGGATGTTGGCTTCGTGGCCGTTGTAGGTGGGAATCCATGAGATATACGGACTGCCGGCGCGGCCCTGGCGCTGGCGGGCGAGCACTTCGTAGGAGACGTTGAAGTAATCCGTCCGGTCGCCGGTGAGGTCAAGGCCGTTGGGCGATTCGAGCGCGTTGTGGCACTTGACGCAGTGCTGGTCGAGCACGGGCTGGACGATGGAGGCGTAGTCAAAACCGCGCACGCCCCATTCGGGCGGCTGCAATTCCTGCGGCTTGCGCGCGAGGGCGCGGAGCAGGCCGCGAGGCGGAGAACGCTGGAGCCGCGGTTCGTGGCAGCCGACGCAGCCCTGGGTCTCGCCGCCCATGAGGTGGGTGAAGCTGCGCATCCGTTGCAGGGCGCGACCCTGGGCGTCGAGAGCCATGAAGTAGATCGGCACGCCGGCCGGGACTTTGAAACAGGCTGAGCCGTCCGGCTCGACCTTCACGTAACCGAGCACTTTCTTGGGCACGTAAGTGGCGCCGCAGGAGACCAGCACGCGTTGGAAACCAAAAGCGGGATCGCGAACGCCCGGGCTGTCAATGATCCTGCGCGCCAGTTCCTCGACGACGCAAAGCTGCGCGACCTCGCCGCGTTTCACCGCCGGCTCCAGCCCGTTGTAGATGTCTTGGAGACAAAGCACGGCGGGTTCCGAAGATTGCGCGGTCACGATGGCTGGCCGGACCGGCGGGACGGGGCGCGCGCGCACGGGGCGCGGGTTGTAGAAACCCAGTTCGCGCGGCGGCAACACGATCGCCTGCTCGTGCCCGTCGTAGTCGCGCAACAGGATCGTGCCGTCGTGCGAGACGAGGAAATATTTCCCGTCCACCGGATATGGCGTCTGGTAGGGGCCGCGGGGACCGTTGGAGCTAAGCTCGACGCCGCGCAGCGGAACTTCGGGCGTGAGGTTGCGCATGGACTCCTGCGCGTTGTCGCCGAGGCGGCGGTCAACGATGCCGATGGCGCCGCGGCAGGAGCCGTTGTGGCCGGTCAGCGTGCAGAGGATGGCGTCGCTGCCGGGGATCGGCTGCGGTTCGATGAACGTCGCCGGGTCGAGGACGCGATTGCCGTAGAAGCCCTGGAGCATCGTGCCGTCGGGGTTGATGGTCCAGAGGCTCTGGATGGGAATGGCCGGCCGGTCCACGTATTCCCAACGGCCATAGATGATCCGGCCGTCGTTGAGGACCGCCGGCGTGAAATCGTTGAGGTAGTTGCCGGAAATGCGCTGCTGGCTGGAGCCGTCAGCGTTCATGCGGTAGAGGATGCCCACGGGCGTGAAGAAACAATACGCCGCCTGCGGACAGCGCGTGGACAGGAACACGATGCCCCCATCCGGCAACCAGCAGCCGTCGTAGTTGTGGCCGTCGTCTTCGCGGGTGAGCTGTCTCAAGCCGGTGCCGTCCACGCCGATGCGCCAGAGCTGGTAGAGCGGCGACTCTTTGCGCCGCCAACTGAACAGGATTTCCTTCCCGTCGTAGGAAAGGTCGCAACCGAGAATCTGGCCGTCCTTGGAGTCCAGCAGGCACTTGAGGCTGCCGTCGGCCGGATCATAGAGATACAGGCCGCCCCCATCGCGCTGGCCTTCGCAATGGTAGGTATAGACGTGCGAGCACCGGATGTGATGGCGTTGCACGACCAGCAGTTTGCTGAAGCCAAGCGCGCCAGCTTTGAGCTTCGCGGCGAGTTCGGGCGATTGCTTGATTTCCGGCGGGGGCGGCGCGGCGTCGGGCGCGTCCGCGGACGAGGCGAAGAACTTGCCCAACAACGCATTGGGCGGGCTGACGGCATAGACCTGGATTTCGGACGCGCCGGGATTGGGTCCGCCGTAAGAGGAGAGGAACTTCAGCCGCAGCCGCGTGACGCGGACCGGCTCGGTCAACTGGATGCGTTGCGGGCCGTGGCCTGCCTTGAACGCGCTCCTGGCGATCGGCTTCTTCGTTTCCTCCGCGCCGGCATCGGCATAGACCTCGTAATCCTTCCAGTTCTCGCTCCACGTAAATCCCGTCCGGCCGTAATAAACGATCTCGGCGACCGTGACCGGCTGGGGCCATTCGAGCGTGAACCACACGCCTTCCGGGTGCTTGTTGCCGCGGGCGACCCAGGCTTTGCCGATGTCCCCATGGTCCATCGGCGCGGGCACTTCGCCGTCGCACGCAAAACGGGCCGCGTATTTTGCGGAGTGCTCCGAGCTGGCAGCAGCCTTGGCGGTGCGGGCGAGGTTCTCGGGCGGTGTGCCGGCGCGGACGCCGGACGGCAAACCAAGGACCACGGCAGCGGCCAGCATCACGATCACACAGCGATTGCAGATGGACGCGAAAAACATTTGAAGCTCCTTTCGCGGCGAATTGGTGACTGACGCGGATAGTAGGCAGCCGGCGGGTGAATGACCAGACTGTTTTCCGCGGCGCGCGGCATCGCAGACCGGCGGAGGTTCAGTTTCCGGCGATGTTGACCGGGCTGAACTCGGTCACGGCGTTCATGACGTAGTAGCCAACGTGGGTGATCGCCTTGAGCGGGCGCTCCAGCGTCGCCTCGATGGTCTGGCCTGGGAGCGTCATCTTCACCTTCTTCGATTGGAGATCTACGGTGACGACGACATCGAGCGGCTTGCCGGATTCACAGGTGAAGTCCTGCGTGGCGGTGCTGCCCTTCTTGCCGCCGCCTTGGATGATGTAGCACTTCTTGGTGCGCACCCGGACGCCGCAACTGATGAGTTGGTCTGCCGCTGTGCCGTCGCCGAACGCGAGAAAGCCGGTCTGGAGCTTGCCCTCGTTTGTCGGCTGAATCTTCAGCTTGAACGTCGCCTGCTTGGCCAGCGGTGTCGCCAGCTTCTTCAACGCGATGCCGTTTTCGCCTTCGTCCGTGACGACTTTGTAGCCGAGGCCGCCGCTGGTGACGGTGACGGCCTCGATGTGCTGAAAGTCGGGATGTGTGCGCGTCTCCGGCTTGGCCGCAGCCTTCTTGCCTGCCTTGCCAGCGGGTTTTGCTTTGGAGGTCGTCGCAGGCGGCACAACGCCGGTGGGTTTGTCGGCTTCGGGGCCGCGCGGTGTCACCACTGCGTCGGCCGCGGCCTGCAACGGCTGGCCTTCGCCCGCGCCGAGGCAGAGGACTTTGCCGTCCATCGTCGAGAGATAGAGCCGGCCGTGTGCCGCGGCGAGGCCGTCGAAGATTGGCGCGGAGTCGAGGCGATATGCCGCGAGCTTCTTGCCGTCGGTGGCGGACACGACCGCCAGCAAGGCCCCGCGTTTGCCTTCGAGCGCGGCTTCCTGCTCGGCGAGTTTCTTCTTCACTTCCGGATCGTTGAGCGACTTGGCGGCCTGTTCCTCGTCAATCACGTCAGGCGGGCCGGCGACGAACAGAGTGTTGCCGGCGAGCGTCATTGCGGTGGCTTGCACGGCGAGTTCGTCCGACCAGGTGTAGCCGAAGCGCATCAGCGGAGTTTGCCCCATGTTGCCTTTCGGTTTGCCGTCCTTCTTCGGCCTCTTCGGCGGTTCCGTGCCCATCCGAATCTGTTCCGGTTGCTTGGCGGTGGCGAAGAGATGGAACTCCAACGGCGTGGTCCAGCGATAGTATTGCCACCGGCGGCCATAGCCATAGACGTTCCGATCATCGAACGCGAGAATGCGGCCCGCCGGCACGATGCGGCCGGCCTGGTAGTAGCCGCCCGCGCCGGACGCGAACGCACGGCCGTATTCCCAGTAGGTGCGATGCCACAGCGTGTCGTCGAGAAAACCCGTCGGGCTGAACAGATGCAGGTCGTCGCCCTGTTGCGCCTTCACCTCGGTGTAACCGACCATCTTGCGCTTGCCCTCCATGTCGAACGGCAGCGTGCGCATATAAACATGACGGCCATCGCTGGAGAGGATGTCGGGCAACGCCACCGGCATGTTGAGGCCCTTGATGTGGATCTGCAGGTTGGTCTTTGTTTGCGGATCCTGCTCGTCCATGACTGTCTCGGACAACTTCTTTCCGCTCTTCGGGTCGAGCCGGATCATCCGCAAACCACCGTCGAGGAACATCGAACGACCGGCGACGCAATAGAGCGTGTCGTTTTGCACCAGCACGCTGCCGCTGACCGGCCAGACG
>JACRKA010000290.1 GCA_016219905.1 Verrucomicrobiota bacterium | reverse complement strand
GGATGCGCCTCGGCTGGACAAGATTGAGGAACTGCGGCGCGGGGCGGATTACGCGGTCAAGGGACACGGCGGCCTGTTCAACCTGTCGCTCTTCGTGGAGAAGCCGCAGTCGGCCACCGGCGGCCACAAAGAGTGCTACGAATTCTTTTGGGCCAAAGGCGGACGAAACCCCTCGATTGATCAGAGTTCAGTCCGGGTTTCGAGCAGCCCACGCAATTACCGGGTCGAGTATGTGACCGTCACTCCTTTCGAGGGCAAGAAGTTCAGGCAGAAGCATGTGAACTACCTCTTTGTGTTCAACGGCCGATGGATGGATCTGCACATCTCGGTCTTCGAACCGAAGGCCGGTGATGAGGAGATATTCCGCCGCTTCGACCAAGGGCTGCGTTACGAGATGGTCACGAGCGGCAAGGCCGCGCCGCTCGTGCTGGTCGCGGGAGCGGGCCGGCTGCTGGCCGGGAACAAGGTCGAGCGGACGTATCCGATTCCCAACGGCGGCACGCTGGTGCTGGCGGTTCCGGCTGTGTGGAAGAGCGCGGTGGCGCCGCCGCGCGATGCGATGCCGGATGTGCTGACGGTGGAGTTTACGCGCGACAATGCGGCCGGTTTCCGGGTGTTGTTGAGCGTGATGCCCAAGGAGGTGGCGCCTGATGGACGAAAACCGGTGGGGCCTTGGCTTCGCGACATGCTCGAAGAAGGCAGGCGCAGGGCGCAGGCCGACGCTGAAGAGAAGGCACTGGTCATCAGTGAATTCAAGGGGGGCGAAACGGTCGGTTGCTATTACTCGGCAACCGACCGGACCGTGCCCCGCGACAATCCGCCGGCCGGCCAGGCTAGGTATATGCTTCAAGCTGCGATCATGATGGGTGGCCGCGTGGCCATGCTGACGGCCTTGTCCAACACGGCTGGCAACGTGGATCAGAACGCCGCGCTGGAAATGTTGAAGGCCGCGCGGTGCCGCTAGCGACGCCACGACCGGTTCCAATACCGCGATATGACTTGAGGTGCGGAGCTTGGCGGGAAGCTGCTCAGCGATTTGGTTCCGGCCGCGCGGGCAGGGCGCGGACGACGCCGGGGGGCTGGCCTTGCGAGGCGGCGAGCGCCGCGGGCAACGGTCCGCCGGAGGGCCGGCCGATGTAGGGTTCGGCGGTCCTGTAGAGGGCCGCGAGGCCGCCTTGCGCGCGGCTCCACTCGGTCAGCACCGGCGGCGGCGCGGGAACGGTGCGCAGGATTCGCTCCACATAAATCCAGCTATCGAGCAGGCGCTCGCTGCACATGCGCAGCCAGTCGGGCCGGGGCCAGTAGGACGACGTGGTCGCCTCGGCAAAATGGCGGCTCGCATCGCGCAGGCGCAGGATGGCTGCGAGCGTTTCACCGCCTTGCCGGGTGCGGACGGGCACGCGCCGGGCCGTGCTGTAGAACTGATCGCAGGCGCGGGCGGCGGCATACGCGGCGCCGCGCATGCCTTGCAGCACCTGCGGCGGCAATCCCGGGCGGACGTGGTCGGCCGTCGCCTGCGGTGACGCCAGGCCGGCAATGACTGCAACCAAGGCAAGGTAGTGATTTGTTTTCATTGCATTCTCTCCATTCTCGATTCTCTCGCGTGTCCGCCGGCATTCTGTCCCGTCCGGCGGGCGATGGCGGCCGATTGACGCACACCATCGCTCTTCCTTCAACCCAGAAACCGAAGTTGCGCAGACGGCAGTGTCTGCCCCGCTGTCGCGGGAGGCAACTTCGGTTTGCAGGTTTGTCGGACGCCGATGCGTCCTTACGCAACATGGGCGCGACGCCGGCGTGGTTTGGCCAGCAGGCGACGTCCGTGTATGGGGCTGAAGCGCTTGTGTGTGCGCTTCCAATACTTGGTCGTCTTCATGACTTTTCCCCCGCTTTCTGCAACTGGTTGTTGCGCGTCAATCTAGTCCGCCACTCCGGGGCTGGCAAACGGCATTGCTTTCTGGTTGGCTGGAGAGGTGAAAACGATTTGTCGGATGGGTCGTCTGCTTGTTTGCATCTGGGCGCTGACAGTCGGGGCCGCGGTGATCGCGGCGGAATCGCCTAGGGTTGTTGAATCCGACGTGTGCGTCTATGGCGGCACGTCGGGCGGCGTCGCGGCTGCGGTGCAGGCGGCGCGCATGGGCAAACGGACCGTCATCGCCGAGCCGGGCCGGCATCTCGGCGGCATGACTTCGGGCGGGCTGAGCGCGGTGGACATCGGCGATCCGCGCTCGGTCGGCGGCATCGCGCGGGAGTATTTCACACGGCTCGCGGCGACCGTCGGCGTGGAGCTTGCTTGGGACAAACCGTTTGTGAGCAAAGGCGGCGGCCCGGCGACAGGTGGGGCCTATGCGATTGCGCCGCACAAGGCGGAACAGGTTTTCAACGACATGGCGCGAGAGGCGAAGGTGACCGTCCGCTTCAACGCCAGGCTGGCGAGTGTCCACAAGCACGGCTCGCGGATCGTCGAGATCCTCACGGACGACGGCACACGGTTCCGCGCGAAGATGTTCATTGACGCCACCTATGAAGGCGACCTGATGGCGAAGGCGGGCGTGAGCTACACGCTGATGCGCGAGGGTAACGCGAAGTATGGCGAGACCTACAACGGCTTCCATTATGCCGACAAATACAAGCCGCGCACGAATCACCTGAAGCCCGGCCCGACCGGCCGCGTCCCCGGCGGCCAGGGCGTGTGGGACCGCGACCTGCCGCTCGACCCTTACGTCGTGCCGGGCGATCCGAAGAGCGGTCTGCTGCCACTGGTGCAAGCGGGCAAGCCCGGCAAGCCCGGCGAGCCAGCGCCGGGCGTGCAGGCGTATTGCTTCCGTCTCTGCCTCACGACGAACGAGACCAACCGCATCGCCATCGCGCCGCCGCCGGACTACGACCCGAAACGCTACGAACTCGTGGCGCGCTTCATCGCCGGCTGTCTGGCCATCGGCGACGACATGGACCTGCGTTGGTTTTCGAAGCACGACCCGCTGCCGAACGGGAAGTGGGACTTCAACACCGCCACCTTCGGCGGCAACATGCCCGGCACGAGTTGGGAATGGCCGGAGGCGAGCTATGCGCGGCGCGAGCAGATCGCGAAGGAACACGAGAACTATCATCGCGGCCTGCTGCACTTCCTCGCCACCGACCCACGCGTGCCAGCAAAGGTGCGCGAGGAGATGAAGCGCTACGGCCTGCCGAAGGACGAGTTCACCGACAATGGCGGCTGGCCACATCAGCTTTACATCCGCGAAGCGCGCCGGATGGTCAGCGACCTTGTGATGACCGAGCATCACACCTTTGGCCAGCAGGTCGCGTCGAACTCCGTCGGCCTCGGCTCCTACGGCACCGACACGCACGAAATCCGCCGCATCGTCAAGGACGGCGTCGTCACGCGCGAAGGCAAGACCGCCACCGGCCGCGACGGCGCGCCACCGTATCCGATCGGTTACGCCGCCATCGTGCCGAGGGCGAGCGACTGCGAGAACCTCTTCGTCACCTTCGCGTTGTCGGCAAGCCACACGGCATTCAGCAGCATCCGCATGGAGCCGGTGTTCATGGTGACAAGCCAAAGCGCGGCGACGGCGGCGTGCTTCGCCATCGAGGACGGCGTGCCGGTGCAGAGGGTGGACTACACGAAACTGCATGCGCGTTCGTTGAAGGACGGACAGGTGCTGGAGTGGAAGTAACCGTTGAAGATTCTCATCAGGCCGAAGAAGGAGGAAAAGCAACCAGCGAAGCTATAGCCACAGAACTCCAATCTCGGGCACGAATTAGATGCCGCCTTATAACGCCTCGGATATGATAATGCCTTCATGAAATTCTGGCCGCAATGGACTCGCCGCGTGGTGATAGAGGGCAGCGGACGCGACCCGCTGGGCCTCTCGCGGGTGTCCGATTCGCTGACGGATTTTCTGCTGCCCAGCATTATCACGACCACTGACCGGGCGCGCTACTACTCCTTCTACACGTGGGCGATAGCCGACATCGAGACGTTGCGGCAGTCCAGTCGGGGGCGCGTTTC
>JACRKA010000289.1 GCA_016219905.1 Verrucomicrobiota bacterium | reverse complement strand
TCGACGACCGTGGCGCATTGGCCATTTCATTACCTACGCGTTCAAAAAGGAGTCCGGGGGTGTCGTGTTCATGCGGTTGAAGACGTTCACCCCCCATGAGTTGATGTGTGCACTGGAAAAGAATCGGTTGCGTTGCACAAGGCGTTGGGGGCTGCATTCCGTGACGAACCTGATACCAAGCCCCCTGCTTCATAGTGCGGAGCCGGGCCAGTTGTCGCGGTGCACGTTTTCCTTGCTGGCTGCTCTAGATCGGTTCGTAGCGTGCCTGCCGTTATTTCGCTCGTTCAGTTGCAGTCTCCTGCTAATCGCGGAAAAAGAAGGTTCTTCCGGGATTCTCGTGGGTCGCAACGCCGTTCCCTCTCACCCTTACCCTCTCCGCCGCAACGGGGGAGAGGGAATTGCGAGCGCCGCCACTGTTAGCCGAAACGCTGCCTTTTCGCAAATCCTGCAGCATCCTCTTGCAGGTTGCGCGGGCGTGGATTCTCCCTCTCCCCCGCCGCGGGGGAGAGGGAGGGGTGAGGGGGTTGACGAAGGTGAAGCCGACGATCTGCCAACTGTTCGCCCGCTGGCCCACGAAGTTCCCGGAAGAACCAAAAAGAATGAGGAGTGCTTATGCTCGATTCACAGTCGCTAGCCATTTGGAGTTTTGGGATGCAGGCCGCGGCCTATGCGGGTGCGGCCATCGTGTTTCTCATCGGGATCTACCAGTATCGCCGTGGTCAAATCTACAAACGTGCAAGCCTGCTGCTTGATCTTGTTGAGTTGTTCGAAAGCGACAAGAGAATACGCGTAGCCTGCACTATGATCGACTGGGACAGGCGCGAGATACCACTCGAAGACGGGCGCACCCTCAAGTTCGAGAACCGATTGCTTGTATCGGCTCTCCGCACGCCGCCGATGGACACAGATTTCACAGCGGATGAAAATGCCATCCGAGACGCGTTTAGCGCATTTCTAGATTTCTTCCAGAAAATCGACAGTCTTTGGGCATCCCGCATACTGCGTTTTAAGGATCTCCAATATTTCTACTACTGGTTCGAGCTTGTGCATGAGTGTCAGCGTTACAAGAAGGATGCGGATGTGCACAAGAGGCTTCATCAATTCATAGACACATATCGGTTCGTCTGGATGAGGAGGCTCTTGGAAAGATATGGAGAGATGCGCGCACGGAACCCCCAAGAATATGAGCTTCCTATCTGACCGGATAGCGGGCCGCAGCCCCGGCTTCCCGGCGCCAACGCCACCGGCGCGCAGGTCGCCGTCGGCGTCTATGCCGCCCTGCTGACCCTGTTGCGCGAACGGCTCGCGCCCCGCCTCTATTTCGTGACCGATCTGTATGACACCGTGTATCCACAGATCCTGTTCTCGAACATGCGCGTGGAGCACTTCGTGTTTGCGAAGCGCAAACGATCCCTCATTTTGCGCAGACACGCGGCGAGCCTCCGCCCCCGGTTGCCGCGCGGCCAGGAGCAACTGGTGATTTAGGCCCTCGGCGACGGACCTCATCGGGACAAGAAGCAACAGTAATGGGTCCGTCATGCGGGGCGTGCAGAAACGGACTTGGAAGTCCGTCCTACGTCTCGTGCGCGCAACCCGTAGAACGGACTTCCAAGTCCGTTTCCTGGCAACAACTCGCAGACGCGGGCAGGGCGACGCGCTCCCCTCAAAGACTGGCCCATTACCAGCGCCAGAAGAAATCTGTGGCGGAAAGTGGTCGGCTTTCGATAACCTCCCGCGCATGAGAGCCGACCGCCTCGCCTGCTGGACGTGGCTCGTTGCCACACTCGCGTCACCCCTCCTCAGCCTGTCCGCCGAATCCTCTCCGCCAAAACCCAACATCATCGCCATCGTCGCCGACGACCTCGGCTGGCGGGACGTGAGCTGGCACGGCGGCAAGGCGAAGATGCCCGCGCTCGACCGGCTCGCCGCGACGGGCGTGCGGCTGGAGCAACATTACGTCTTCCCGCTGTGCAGCCCGACGCGCGCGGCGCTGCTGACGGGGCGCTACGCGAGCCGGTTCGGCTGCACCAAACCGAGCAACCCGCGCGTGCTGCCGTTCGACACCGTCACGCTCGCCTCGGCGCTCAAGGGCGCGGGCTACGACACCGCCATCACCGGCAAATGGCACCTCGGCTCGCTGCCGGAGTGGGGGCCGCAGAAGTTCGGTTTCGATTTCGGCTACGGCTCGCTCGCGGGCGGCGTCGGGCCTTACGACCATCGCTACAAGAGCGGGCCGTTCACCAAGACGTGGCACCGCAACGGCCAGCTCATCGAGGAGGAGGGCCACGTCACCGACCTCATTGCGCGCGAGGCGGTGCGGTTTGTGGAGACAAAACGCGACCGGCCGTTCTTCCTCTACGTGCCATTCACGGCCATCCACATCCCGATGGACGAGCCGGAGAAGTGGCAGGAGATGAACGCTCACTTCACCGACGAGGGCGAGCGGCTCCGCGCGGCGTGCGAGTCGCACATGGACGACGCCATCGGCCAGGTCGTCGCGTCAGTCGAGCGGCTCAAGCAGCGCGAGAACACCCTCATCATCTTCTTCGGCGACAACGGCGCGCACAGGGCGTTGCGCAACAACGATCCGCAGTATCCCGGCAAGCACCCGCACTTGCAGGTCGGCAACTCGAACGCGCCTTTGCGTGGCGGCAAGGCCGAACTTTTCGAGGGCGGCATCCGCGTGCCCGCGCTCATCAACTGGCCGGGCCGGCTGAAGCCCGGCGAAATCAGCGCCCCGCTGCACGTTGTGGACTGGATGCCGACGTTCTGCGCGCTCGCGGGCTGGAAGCCGGCGAAAGACCTGAAGTGGGACGGCCGCGACATCTGGCCGGTGCTCAGCGGCGCGCAGCCGAGGCCGGAAACCCGCACGCTCTACTGGCTCGGCCCGAACCGGAGAGCTTCCGCCATCCGCCACGGCGACTGGAAGCTGAATGTGCCGAAGGACAAGCCGGCGGAGTTATACGACTTGGTGAACGACCTCAGCGAAACAAAGAACGTCGCCGAGCAGCATCCCGGCCGCGTCGCGGAGTTGAAGAAGCGGATGGCCGAACAAGCCGCGCGCGATGACGACGCGAAGGTGAAGGAGGAGGTGAAGTGATTGTCCGTCATTCATCCGTCCCGATGGGACTGGTTTCCCCGCGCTTCGCGTTTCCCGCCAGTGAACTGGCGGGCTATTCTCGCTGTGTCCCTACGGGACACACCTGCGATGCAAAGCGTCCCGTCAGGGACGCTTTGAGAATAGCCCGGCGATTCATCGCCGGGTCAACGATAAGTGTTCGCATGAGTCCCGTAGGGACGAGTGAACGAAAAGCACGGAGACAGACATGAATCGCGCGCCTCGAATCGCCGGTGCAGCGTTGTTCTTCGCCGCAATGGGCTGGACGGGTGCCGCGGCTGGCATCGCCGCCGAGCGCGCACCGTCGCGGCCGAACATCGTCTTCTTCCTCTCCGACGACCACGCCGCGCAGGCGATTGGTTGTTACGGGGGCAAGCTGATGAAGACGCCAAACATTGACCGCATCGCGGCGGCCGGGATGCGTTTCCAAAACTGCTTCTGCACCGAATCCATCTGCGCGCCAAGCCGCGCGACGATCCTCACCGGCAAATACGGCCACGTCACCGGGGCGATGGGCTGGCAGCCTTACGACCGCCGACACCGCACGTTCCCCGAATACTTGCAGGCGGACGGCTACCAGACGGCGCTGGTGGGCAAGTATCATCTCGGCAGCAATCCGCCGGGCTTCGATTACTTCGACATCTTACCCGGCCAGGGACGGCACCGCGACCCGCAGTTGGTCTCGAAGGAGGGAACCAAGCTCCATCGCGGCCACTCCAGCGACGTGATCACCGACCTCGGCCTCGCGTGGATCGAGAAGCGCGACCGCGAGCGGCCGTTCCTGCTCTGCCTGCACGACAAGGCCACGCACATGCCGTGGCAGCCGGCCGAGCGGTTCGCGAAGCTCTTCGAGAACGAGACGATTCCAGAGCCGCCGACGTTGTTCGACGATTACCGGGGCCGCGCCGACTGGCTGAAGCTGAGCATCTGCCGCGTGGACGGCATCAACCGCTGGCAGGAAAAACTCTGGGGCGCGCCGCCCGCCGGCCTGACGCGCGAGCAGGAGTGCCGCTGGCTTTACCAGACCTACATGAAGCACTACCTGCGCTGCGCGGCGGGGCTGGACGAGAACATCGGCCGCGTGCTCGATTACCTCGACCGCCACGGGCTGGCCGACAACACCATTATTATATACAGTTCCGACCAGGGCTTCTTCCTCGGCGAGCACGGCTGGTTCGACAAACGCTGGATGCAGGAGGAGTCGCTGCGGATGCCGTTCATCGTCCGTTACCCGCGGCTGGTGAAACCCGGCGCCGTCGCCGGCGCGCTGGCGCTGAACACCGACTTTGCGCCGACATTGCTGGACCTCGCGGGCGTCGCCGCCCCCACCGACATGCAGGGCCGTTCGCTGCGGCCGATTCTGGCCGGCGACACGCCGCGCGACTGGCGCAAGGCGATCTATTACCGCTATTACACCGAGGAATACGGCATCCCGCCGCAATACGGCGTCCGCACCGAGCGCCACAAGTTGATCCACTACAAAGGCAGGCTCGGCATCGGATTCCCGCCGAAAGGCGCCGTCAAACCCGCGCGCTGGCAGGATGTGGATGCGTGGGAACTGTTCGACCTCCAGAGCGATCCCGACGAGACGGTGAACCTCTACGAAAAACCGGAACACCAAGCCACCGCGACGGCGCTGAAGGCCGAACTGGCGCGACTCCGCAAGGAACTCGGCGACACGAAAGACTGACCTGCGGAAAATCTCTCCTATTATCGAACCATGAAAAAAACCATTCCCCACCTGTGCGCCGCGTGGCTGGTCTTCGCATGCGCGACCACTGTTTCGGCAGCGGGCCGTTACTTCGAGGTCGCCTATCCGCCCTCGCCGCGGACCAACGAGCTTCAACTCGGCGTGACCTACCGGCTCTGGCTGCCCGACGGCGTGAAAGCCGTGCGCGGCGTCATCGTGCACCAGCATGGCTGCGGCGCCGGTTCGTGCAAGGGCGCCGTGACGGCCGCGCAGGACCTGCACTGGCAGGCGCTCGCCAAGAAGTGGGACTGCGCGCTGCTCGGCCCGTCGTTTCACCAGGGCGAGAAGGACAACTGCCGCCTCTGGTGCGACCCGCGCAACGGTTCGGACAAGACGTTCCTCAAGGGCCTCGACGACCTTGCCGCGCAATCGAAGCACCCGGAGCTGGCGCGCGCGCCGTGGTGTCTCTGGGGACATTCGGGCGGCGGGTTTTGGGCGAGCTTGATGCAGACGATGTATCCGGAGCGCATCGTGGCGATCTGGTTCCGCTCCGGCACGGCGTTCTCGACGTGGGAGAAGGGCGAGATTCCGAAGCCGGAAATTCCCGCCGCGGCGATGGCCGTCCCGATGATGTGCAACCCCGGCGTGAAGGAGAACGGCGACAAGCGGTTCAACGGCGCGTGGACGGGCACGCTGGAGATGTTCCGCGCCTACCGCGCGCAGGGCGCGCCCATCGGTTTCGCGCCCGACCCGCGCACAAGCCACGAGACGGGCGACTCGCGTTATCTCGCGATCCCGTTCTTCGACGCGTGTCTCGCGATGCGGCTGCCGGCGCGCGCGGGCCAGCCGCTGCGGCCCGTGGACATGAAGGCCGCGTGGTTCGCCGCGCTGCTCGGCGACGCCGTGCAGCCCTTGTCGAAGTTCGCCGGCGGCACGAAGGAAGCCGTGTGGTTGCCGAACGAGCGCGTCGCGAAGGCATGGCTGGAATACGTGCGGCTCGGCGAGACATCGGACACCACACCGCCGCCGGCGCCGACGAAGGTGAAGGCCGCGCGCAACGCGGCCGGCGCGGTCGCGTTGACGTGGGACGCGGAAGCGGACTTCGAGAGCGGGTTGCAGGCGTTCATCATCCAGCGCGACGGCATGGACCTCGCGCAGTTGCCGGAGAAGCCGGTGGGCCGGTTCGGCCGCGCGCTCTTCCAGGGCATGAGCTACGGCGACACGCCGGAGCAGCCGTTGCGCGAGATGAAATACACCGACGCCACGGCGAGGCCCGGCGAGAAGCACTCCTATCGGGTCATCTCGGTGAACAGCGCCGGGTTGAAGTCGAAGCCGGCAGCAGGCCGGTAAGCGGCAAATCCACCGGGCTGGATTTCTTGTCGCTCAGCGGCGGCTCAGTATTCCCGCGTCTTCTTGATGCCCGGCTCCGGGATGGGATACTTGCCGTCAGCGCCGGGCGCCACCGGCGCGGGGCCGTCCATCGTCAGCTTGTCCACGTTCGGCGCGAACTCGTGGTCGCTGTTGAGCATCTGCTCGTAGGTGATGACCTGGCCGGTGTGG
Organism: Verrucomicrobiota bacterium; assembly: GCA_016219905.1. GTDB lineage: Bacteria > Verrucomicrobiota > Verrucomicrobiia > CAIQCK01 > CAIQCK01 > JACRKA01. Next base: position 42,403 of record JACRKA010000289.1, on the reverse strand, counting down.
GCGGCCATGCGGCCCATGGAGGTCACGAGGCTGGCGATGGCGCCGCGCTTGACCTCATTGTAGGGCTGGTTCTTGCGGATGGCGGTGATGAGGTCCTGCCACTCCAGCGGGTAGGGACTCTTCTCGGGCTGCGGGAAGGCCCAGATGGGCTTCTGCTTTTCCATGTTGTGGCCGCGATAGATGCGGACCTTGCCGGGCGTGTGGGCGGCGGTGGAGACGACGGCCGAGCCGCGCGTGCCGTGGACGAAGCTGGCGAACTCGCTGTAGGCGCCTTGCACGCAGCGGCTGCCGAAGAAGAGCTTGGTGCCGTCGGGGAAGGTGTATTCGACCGCGTAGTTGTCGAAGTTCTGGTCAATGCAATCGCCGCGGTAGTGACGGCCGCCGATGCCGTGGGCCTTGACCGGCCAGGCGTTCTTCATCCAGCAGGTCTCATCTATCTGGTGGATGTTGAAATCGCTGAACAAGCCGCCGCTGGCCCAGAGGAAGGCGTGGAAATGGCGGATCTGGAACGGCACCTCGGCCGTATCGGCCGGCTTCGGCTTGGAGAACACCGTGCCGACCCCGGGGTGCATCCGATAGGCGCGCATCATGGTGATCTCGCCGATCTGGCCAGCCTTGATCCGTTTGTAAAGCTCCTGCCGGCCGCGGCAGTGGCGGATCATCAGCCCGACGCCGACCTTGAGCTTTTTCTTGTCGGCCTCGTCGGCGAGTTGGAACAACTTGCGCGTGCTCGGGCCGTCCGAAGTCAGCGGCTTCTCCATGAACGCGTGGAGGCCTTTCTGGATGGCGTATTCCAGGTGCAGGCCGCGAAACGCCAGCGGCGTGGCGGAGATCACCACATCGCCGGGCTTGAGGCAGTCCATCACCTTCTTGTAGCCGTCGAAGCCGAGGAACTTCCGCTCGGGCGGCACGTCAAACTGGTCGCCGCACTTTTTCTTCAGGCTCTCGTAGCTGCGGTTGAGCTTGTCCTCGAACACGTCGGCCATCGCGACGAGCTTGATCGGGCCGAGGTTCGCGGTGGACAACGCGTCGGCCGCCGCGCCGGTGCCGCGGCCACCCGCGCCCACCAACCCGACCTGGATGGTGTGCGACTCGGCGGCATGGACGTGCGGCAACGCGATGCCCGCGAGGGCGGAGACGGCGGCGAGTTGGCCGCCCTGTTTCAGGAATTCACGGCGTGAGGTGAGAGGGGTTTCGGACTGGCTCATGGATTTGTGTTCTCCTCGATGGCGCGGTTTGGCTCTGGTGGCAGCATCCGTTTCAACGGCCGGCTTGGCCGACTTTCGGCGATGCTACCAGCAGATTCCGCGGTGACAACAACTATTGCAGGCTTGAGGCAGAGAAATCTGTTCATCCGCGCGCCGAGGCGGTATTAGTCGGCGCGCAACTGAACTCCGGATGATCCCCCCACTGACACGAACGCTCCTCATGCCCGGTTGCTGTTCACCGGTCGCGCCGCCGGAATGTTGAAGGAGATCCGAATATGAAAACGACCTGTCATCGCATGGCCATCATGTCGCTGGGCTTGTTCGCAGCAGCGACGGCGCTCGCCGCAGCGGGGAGCGAGGAGGGATTCAAAGACATTTTTGACGGCAAGAGCATCTCCGGCTGGAGGGCCGCTGACATGAGCTTCTGGTCCATCGAGGACGGCGCACTCACCGCGAAGATCACCAAAGAGCATCCGCTGCCGGCCAACCTTTATCTCATCTGGCAGGGCGGCGAGCTGGCCGACTTCGAGTTGAAGCTGAAACATCGCGTGTCCGGCTCGCCGCGGATCAACTGCGGCTTCCAGTTCCGCAGCCGGGAACTGCCCAACCACGACCTCATGGGCTACCAGATGGACAACAACCTCGATACGCCGTGGCTCGTGCGGCTCTACGAGGAGCACGGCCGCCACACGCTCGCGTGGCGCGGCGAGCGGACGGTGGTTGACGAGAGCGGCAAGATGACGAAGGAGCAGATCGCGGACGCGCAGGGGCCGGCTGATTTCAAACTCGAGGACTGGTGCGAGTATCATCTGGCCTGCGTTGGCCGGAAGCTGACGCTGAAGGTCAACGGCAAGCTCATGGCGGAAACCACCGACAACGATCCGGTCCACTTCGCAGCACAAGGCATCCTCGCGATGCAACTCCACACCGGCCCGCCGACAACCGCGCAGTTCAAGGACATCCGGCTGAAGATTCTCAAGCCGGCCACAAGGAGGGGCGACACTCTTGTCGCCCCATCAGCCGGCGACAAGAGTGTCGCCGCTCCAATCGTGGACAAGCCGCTGGTGGCGTGGGTCGCACCGGCGAACCTGACGCAGCGCGGCGGCAGCGCGCTGACGGTTGATGATCGCCAATCGCATTTCGACGGCATCGTGTTTGGCGAGCGCGCCGCGGCGCGTTGGATGGCCGGCAGCGACACCTACCGGCGCACGGAACTGAAGCAGGATTCGTGGCCCGCCGAGACCGCCGATGCGAACACGCTCGTCCAAGTCGCCATCGCCTATCGCGGCAAAGACGTGACGGCTTACCGCAACGGCAAGGAATACTCCCACCACACGATCAAGGAGGCGCAGAGGTTTGGAACAGACAGCCTTGTGATGATCGGCCCGCGCCACGTCGGGAACCACGACTGTCTTGCCGGCGCGGTGGACGATGCGCGCATCTATGACCGCGCGCTCACAGCGGAACAGATCGCGGCGTTGAAGCCGAACGCACCGTCGGAACCGAAGCCGTGGGCGTGGTGGACGTTCGACGAGCCGGCATGCAGCGACCGCGCGGGACGTTTTGCCGCCTCGCGGCTGGTTGATGGCGCAAGAATCGAGAACGGGCGGCTGATTCTCGATGGCAAAGGAGCCGCGTTTGTCGCGGCACAAGCCGCCAGTGGGCTGGACGCCGTCAGTCCGCCGCCGATGCCGCCCTCGCTTGCCTCACTGCCGAAGCTGCCCCACGACGTCGCGGTCGTGCGCCGCTTCCGCAATCATCTGCTCGCCGACCCGCACCGGCCGACGTATCACTTCGTCATCCCGGAGGACTACGCGATGCCGTTCGATCCCAACGGCGCGATCTTCTGGCGCGGGCGCTACCACCTCTTCTACATCTATCAGGAGAACCGCGTGCATTGCTTCGGCCACGTCTCCAGCGTGGACCTCATCCATTGGCGGCAGCATCCGACGCCGCTTTACCCGACTGAGGGTAGCGCCGACCGCGGCATGTTCAGCGGCAACTGTTTCATCAACAAACGCGGCGAGGCGACGATGCTCTTCCACGGCGTCGGCGCCGGCAACTGCATCGCCACCAGCAGCGACGACAACCTCGACCGCTGGACGAAGCTGCCGTCGAACCCGATCATCCCGAACCCAAAAGGCAAGGAGCCTTACGCGTCGTGGGACCCGCACGGCTGGGTCGAAGGCGACACCTACTACGGCCTGTTCGGCGGCAATCCCGGCAGCTGCAAGCCACCGTCCACGTTCAAGGCCACGGAACTCGACGGCTGGAAATACGTCGGTCCGTTCCTGCATCACGAGATGCCCGACGTGGCCGCGAACGAAGACATCTCCTGCCCGGACTTTTTCAAACTCGGCAACAAGCGCGTGCTGGTCTGCATCGCGCACAACCGCGGCAACCGCTACTACGTCGGCGAATGGAAGAACGAGCAATTCGTCCCCGAAGTCCACGAGCGGATGAGTTGGGTGGACAACACCTACTTCGCGCCGGAGTCGCTCGAAGCGCCCGACGGCCGGCGGATTTTGTGGGGCTGGATCTTCGACCAGCGCAGCGGAGAGACCAAGCGTGCCAGCGGTTGGTCGGGCGAACTGGCGTTGCCGCGTGTGCTGACGCTCGGCGATGACAACCGCCTGCGCTACCGGCCCGCCGAGGAACTGAAGCGCCTCCGCTACAACGAGCAGACGCAGCAGAACATCACCGTCGCCGCCGACAAGGAAGTCGTTCTCGACAAGATCGCCGGCAACACCATCGAACTGGAACTTCAGATCGAAGCCCAGGACGCGAAGCAAGTCGGCCTCAAAGTCTGCCGCTCGCCCGACCGCGAGGAAGAAACGCTGGTCTTCTATGATGCCGCTGAGCAGAAGCTGAAGCTCGACACGAACAAATCCAGCCTCGCCGAAGGCCCGAAAAAAACCGAGGCCGCGCCGTTCGCGCTCAAGCCCGGCGAGTTGCTGACGCTGCGCGTCTTCGTGGACCGCTCCGTCGTGGAAGCCTTCGCCAACGACCGACAGGCTGCGTTGCGCCGTATCTATCCCATGCGCCCCGACAGCGTCGGCGTCTCGGTCTTCGCCAACGGCGGCGCAGCGAAGGTTCGACAGGTGAAGGCGTGGCAGATGGCGGCGGGCAATCCGTTCTAAACAGCCGCGCCGGCGATCACCGCGACAGGCAGGCGCCGCACGAACTTCGCATTTACAGGTTCCCGCCGCACGGTTACAAACGGGGCGCACCACAGCAGAACAGGAGACGGCCAGCATGAGACTTGCATTGATCGGCGCGGTGATCGTGGCGGCTTTGGGCGGTTTGCTTTTCGGTTTCGATACAGCCGTCATTTCGGGCACGACCGACTGGCTCAGGAAGGAATTCGGGCTGAACGACTTCACGCTCGGTTTCACGGTGGCCAGCGCGTTGATCGGCACCATCCTCGGTTCCATCGCCGTCGGCAAACCCGCCGACGCCATCGGCCGGCGCGGCGTGCTGTTCATCCTCGCCGTGTTCTACTTCGTCTCGGCCATCGGCTGCGGGCTGGCGTGGGATTGGGGGTCGTTCATGGTCTTCCGGTTCCTCGGCGGGCTGGCGGTCGGCGGCGCGTCGGTGGTGTCGCCGATGTATATCGCGGAGATCTCGCCGGCGCGCTATCGCGGCCGGCTGGTGGCCATCACGCAGTTCAACATCGTGCTCGGCATCCTGCTGGCCTACCTCTCCAACTACATCATCGGCAGCCTCCATCCCGGCGAGAACGAGTGCCGCTGGATGTTCGGCGTGATGGCGCTGCCGTCGGCGGTGTTTTTCCTGCTGCTGTTCTTCACGCCGCAGAGTCCGCGCTGGCTCATCGCGCGCGGCCGGGTCGAGGAAGCGCGCGCCGTCTTTGAGCGCTGCGGCAGCGACTCGGGCAACATCGAGGAGGAAATCCGCGACATCCAGGCGTCGCTGGACCTGCGGCACCACACGCTGGCGGAGCCGTTCTTCTGCAAGAAATACAGCAAACCGATCCTGCTGGCGGTGGCCATCGCGATGTTCAACCAGCTCTCCGGCATCAATGCGCTGATCTACTACACCAAGCACATCTTCGAGATGGCCGGCTACGGCGCCGCCGACGCGCTGCTGCAATCGGTCATCGTGGGCTTTGTGAACCTGGCCTTCACGATGGCCGCGATGACGGTGATTGACCATTTCGGCCGGAAGAAACTGATGCTGGCCGGCTCCATCGGCTACATCCTGAGCCTGAGCGCGGCGGCGTATTCGTTCTACGCCGGCACCGGCGGCCAACTGCTCCTGATCAGCTTGATCGTTTTCATCGCCTCGCACGCGTTCGGCCAGGGCGCGGTGATCTGGGTGTTCATCAGCGAGATCTTCCCGAACCGCGTCCGCGCGCGCGGCCAGGCGCTCGGCAGCTTCACTCACTGGGTGATGGCGGCGGCGATCTCGTGGACGTTCCCGATGATCGCGGCAGCGAGCGGCTGGATGACGTTCGCGTTCTACGCGCTCTGCTGCATCGGCCAGCTCGTCTGGGTGCTTACGACGATGCCGGAAACCAAGGGCGTGTCGCTGGAGAAGATCCAGCAGGAGTTGGGGATCGAATGACCGGGAGGGGCGGCCTCCAGTTTTCCACCGGATCCCGATCACAGCAAGGCGTGGCAGATGGCCCCGTCGAACGCGTGTTGAAACGACATGAACGCCGCGCCGTGCAACAGAGTGTTGAATCCCGACCGGGGCTGGCATATAAGACCGCGCGTCACCACCCAACGGAGAACCCCCATGAAACAACATCTCATCCCACTGACAGTTGCGATCGCATCGTTGTGTCTCTGGCCCGCTGACCGCGCGCAGGCGGCCGGCTTGGACCCGGAAAAGTCGCTGCGCCCAGGACAGCCGGCGCCTGACACCGCGGGCAAGGATCTTGAAAACAAGGCGATGAAACTCTCCGAGTTCCGGGGCAAGGTCGTCGTGCTCGTCTTTTGGAACTCGGCCGACACCTGCAAGCTCATCGTCCCGCAGCACAAGGCGCTCGAAGGGCGGCTTATGGGCAAGCCGTTCGTGTTCCTCGGCGTCAATGGCGACCGCGAACGCGGGGATGGCAGGAAATTCGCCCGGAAAGAAGGCATCACCTACCGCACGTGGCAGGACGGCCCGAAAGGCCCCCTCGCTCAAGCGTGGGGGGTTGTCGGCTACCCTGTGATCTATGTCGTGGACGCGACCGGGGTGATCCGTGGCCGCGAAGCCTACGGTCAGGCCCTCGACAAGCTCGTGGACAAGCTGTTGGTCGAGATGACCAAGCCGCCGGGCAAGCGATGAAGAAGTGGACGTCCGTTCTCGCTGCGCTCGCCGCCGCCGCGCTCATCGCCGGCTGCGGCCAGCCATCGCAGCAGCAGCCCGCCGCGCCAAAGGCCGAAACGAAAGGCCGGCTCTTCGGCTGCGTGTTCCAGACGATGAACAACCCGTTCTTCGTCGAGCTGGACAAGGGCCTGCGCGGTGTCATCGAGGCCCACGGCGACACGCTCATCACGATTGACTCGCAGTTCAACAGCCTCAAGCAGAAGAACGACATCTCCGACCTCATCCTCAAGGGCGCCGCGGCCGTGTTCATCAACCCGGTGAACTGGGAAGGCATCCGCGGCAGCCTGCTGCAAGGCAAGGCCAAGGGCGTGCCGTGCATTGTCGTGGACGCGCCGGTAAAGGACGAGGCGCTCGTGCTCTGCCAAGTCGCCTCCGACAACATCGAGGCGGGCCGGCTCGCCGCCCGCGCGCTGGCCGCGGTCAAACCCAACGCGAAGGTCGTCATCCTGCATCTCTCGGTGAACAAGGCGTGCATTGACCGCGTCACCGGCTTCACCGAAGAGGCGGCGAAACATCCCGGCATCAAGATTCTCGACACGCAGGAAGGCAAAGGCACCACCGAGGGCGCGCGGCCCGTGATGCGCGACCTGTTCGGCCGCTTCCCCGACCTCAACGCCGTTTTCCCGATCAACGACCCCAGCGCGCTCGGCGCGATCTCCGCGCTCGAATCCGCCGGCAAACTCGCCGACGTGACCGTCGTCACCGTGGACGGCTCCGCCGAGGCCGTCGCCGCCATCAAAGCCGGCAAGCTCCACTCCTCCTCCGCGCAGTTCCCCTACGAGATCGGCAAGGTCTCCGCCGAAAAAGCCTACGAGCACCTCGCCGGCAGAGCCATCGGGAAGAACGCCAAGATCCGCGTCGAGCTGGTCACGAAAGAAAATGCTGACACATTCTTGAAAGGCAAGTGAACCGATGGCGGAGGCAATCACCAGCGACGCGCCTCTGCTGACCCTCCGCAGCATCACGAAGCGCTTCGGCGGCACTATCGCTCTCGACGGCGTTTCCTTCGAGTTGCGCCGCGGCGAGATCCACGCGTTGCTCGGCGAGAACGGCGCGGGCAAGTCCACGCTCATCAAGGTCCTCGGCGGCATCCACATCCCCGACGCGGGCGAGATCATCTTAGACGGTCAGCCAGCGCCCATCCACGGTGTCGCCGATGCCGACCGGCATGGCATCCGCATCATCCATCAGGAACTCTCGCTTGCGCCACACTTGACCATCGCTGAAAACATCTACCTCGGCCGCGAGCCGGGCCGGCTGGGTTTCGTCAACCGCCACGAGATGTTCGCCGCGGCCGAACGACTCGTGCACGACCTTGGCCTCGACGAAATCCGCGACGTGCGGGCCGGCGTGGACGGCTTGAGCATCGCGCACCAGCAACTGGTCGAGATTGCTCGCGCGCTTTCCTGTCAGGCGCGCATCCTCGTGCTCGACGAGCCGACCTCGTCGCTGTCGGAAGCGGAGACCGAGGCGCTGTTCGCCACACTCAACCGCCTGCGCACGCAGGGCGTCGGCATCATCTACATCTCGCACCGGCTGGAGGAGATCATCCGTCTCGCCGACCGCATCACGGTGTTGCGCGACGGCAAGTCCATCGGCACACAGTTCACCCGCGACATCAACCGGAAGGAACTCGTGCGCTGGATGGTCGGCCGCGACATCAGCGACCATTTCCACCGGCCCCAACCCGCGCCCGGCGCGCTCGCGTTGGAAGTCCGTGGCCTGCGCAGCGCGAAGGTGGACGGCGTCAGCTTCGAGCTGCGCCACGGCGAAATCCTCGGCTTCGCCGGCCTCGTCGGCTCCGGCCGCAGTGAACTGGCTCGCGCGTTGTTCGGCATAGACCCGGTCGCGTCCGGTGAAATCCGCGTCGCCGGCCAGCCGCTGACGATCACGTGCCCGGCCGACGCGCTCGATGCTGGCATCGTGCTCGTGCCCGAGGACCGCAAGCTGGAGGGCCTCATCGTCTCTCAGTCGGTCGCGTTCAACGCCGCGCTGCCGTGGGTGCGCGACTGGATCAACGGCTGCATGCCCAACGAGCGCAAGCGCCGCGAGATCGTCGAGCGGATGGTGCGGAACTTCGCCGTGCGGCTCGCCAATATCGAGCAGCCGGTCAACAGCCTCTCCGGCGGCAACCAGCAAAAGGTTCTCGTGGGGCGCTGGATGGAGCGCCGGCCGCGCGTGCTCATCCTCGATGAGCCAACCCGCGGCGTGGACGTCGGCGCGCGCGAGGAGATCTTCGCCATCATCGCCTCGCTGGTGGAAAGCGGCATGGCGGTCATCCTCATCTCGTCGGACTTGGAGGAAGTGCTGAACCTCTCGCACCGCATCGCGCTCTACCGCGACGGGCGGATTTTGCAGATCGGCGATGCCGCCGGGTTCACGATGGAGAAGATCATGGAACAACTCACCGGAGCCGTTCAGGCATGAAGACACTCAAGCGGATGCTGCCGCTGCTCGTCGCGATTGTGGTGCTGCTGGGCCTGTTCCGGCTCTGGGTGCCGACGTTTCTGCAACTGGACAACATGCTGGACCTCGCCCAGCAGATTTCCATCAACGCCATCCTCGCGATGGGCATGACGCTGGTGATCCTGAGCGGTGGCATTGACCTGTCGGTGGGCGCGCTCGTCGCTCTAGTCGGCACCACAACGGCGTTCTTCCTCGCGGGAGGCCACGGCACGCTCGGCCTGCCCGCGGGCGTCATTGCCGGGCTGGCGGTCGCGGCGCTGTTCGGCCTCCTCAACGGCTTGTGTGCGGCAAAAACGCCGATGCCGCCGTTCATCATCACACTGGCGACCATGCTCATCGCCCGCGGCGCGGCCCTGCGCTACAATGAAGGCCGCCCGATGCACATCCCCGACGGCCAGACGCTTTTCCTGGCGCTCGGCAACGGCCGCGTCTTCGGCATTGTCCCCGTCCCCATCGTCGTGATGCTGCTCCTGTTCGCGGTGACCGCCGTCCTGCTGCATAGGACGCGGTTCGGCCAGCACCTCTATGCCATCGGAGGCAACCGCGAGGCCGCGCGGTTCACCGGCATCCCCGTCGCCCGTGTCGAAACGCTGGTCTATGTCATCTGCTCGCTGCTGACCGGTGTGGCGGGGATGATCCACGCCTCGCAGCTCTACTCCGCCGAGCCGGCTTCGGGCGTGATGTTCGAACTGCACGCCATCGCCGCGGCGGTGGTGGGCGGCACCAGCTTCACGGGCGGTCGCGGCACGATGATCGGCACGTTGCTGGGCGCGGTCATCATCGGCATCCTCGACAAGGGCCTCAACCAGGCTGGCGTCCATTTCTCCCTGCAATACGTCGTCAAAGGCCTCGTCATCCTCGGCGCGGTCTGGTTGGACGTGCGCCGCCGCGCGAAGGACAGGAACTAACCGACCATGAGACAAACACCCGCCCGCTTTGCAGCGACAGTCCTTTTGATTGCCGCTGCTGCCGGCTTTGCCGCTGACGATTCATCCAAGACTGTTGCAGGGCCTTTCAAGCTCTGGGCCGGTGCGGAGCCGGTGCCGAAGTCGGCGGACATCCCGCTGCTCGATGGCGTGGCGTTCAGCGTCATCAAAAAGCGCGAGCCGGAGGTGGACGGTTTCGACTGGCTGCACGGTGTCGCCTTCGCGTGGCACAAGGACGCGCTCTACGCAAGCTGGGGCCACAACAAAGGCCACGAAAACACCGCGGGCGAGATCGCGCAGGGCCGCCGGAGCACCGATGGCGGGAAAACGTGGGGGCCGGTGTTTCTCATCGAGCGCGGCGGCCAGGGCGAGGGCGTGAGCCACGGCGTGTTCCTCTCGCACGGCGGCCAACTGTGGGCGTTCCATCCCCGCTTCACCGGCAAGATCCAGAGCGTGAAGACCGAGGCGTTCGTGCTCGATGAGGCGTCGGGGAAATGGAACTCGCGCGGCGTCGTGATCGGGGGCGGCTTCTGGCCGTTGCAGGAGCCGGTGCGAATGGCGGACGGCAACTTCATCATGGCCGGCGCCTGCATCAGCAGCGGCACCCCTGCCGCGGTGGCTATCAGCCACGGTGACGACCTCACGCGCTGGGACCTTGTGACCATCCCGTTGCCCGCCGACGCGCCGAAGAAGTGGGGTGAGTCCAACGTGATCGTGGCCGGCCCGGAGATTGTCTGCATCGCGCGCAACCAGACCGACCCCATCGCGCTCGCCACCGTCAGCAAGAACTACGGCCGCACCTGGTCGCCGATGCGCGAGACCAACCTGCCGATGGCTGGCTCGAAGCCCTGCGCCGGCACACTCAGCACCGGCCAGCGTTACCTCATCTGCACCACGACCGCCGACAGCCGCAACCGCCGTTGCCCGCTGACCATCGCCGTCTCGGGTCCCGGCGGGCGCGAGTTCGTGAAGCTCTTCCGCATCCGCGACGCCGTGCGCGAAGGCGAAACCGACACGCGCCCGGCGCGTCTGGCCTACCCATGCGCCCTCGAACGTGACGGCAAACTTTACGTCGGCTACTCGGCGGGCAAAGCCGGCGGCAACCGCAACGACGCCGAGCTGGCCGTGATCCCGTTGTCACGCCTCGCCGTGAAGACTGATGCGCCGTCGGCACGCGCGCCGGAGTTGCCCGACATCTCGACCATTCCGAAAGACATGGAGACGCCGACGATGATCAAGGGCGCGCCCGCCGCGGGCCGGCGTGTGAAACAGACGACGCCGGGATGGGAAGGCACGGCGGTGCACCACGCGCTCTACCTGCCGACGAACTGGAAGCCGGGCGCGAAGTTTCCCGTCATCGTCGAATACGCGGGCAACGGCGGTTTCCGGAACAAGTTTGGCGACGCCTGCGACGGCACGGTCGAAGGCTGCAACCTCGGCTATGGGTTGTCCGGCGGCGTGGATTACATCTGGGTCTGCATGCCGTTCGTGAAGGTGACCGACGGGCGGAAGGAGAACGCGCGCAACTGGTGGGGCGACCCGGCGGAGACGGTGCGTTACTGCGTGGCGACGGTGCGGCACATCTGCCGCGAATTCGGCGGTGACGAGCGGGCGGTGGTGCTGTGCGGGTTCTCGCGCGGCTCGATCGCGTGCAACTACATCGGCTTGCGCGACGACACCATCGCACCGCTCTGGCGGGCATTCCTCTGCCACTCGCACTACGACGGCGTCCGCAAATGGTCCTACGCCAACAGCGACCGCGACTCCGCGCTGGCGCGGCTGCGGCGGCTCAACGGCCGGCCGCAGTTCATCAGCATGGAAGGCTCGACCGCCGAGACGCGACGTTTTCTGGAGGACTCCGGCGTCCGCGCGCCGTTCACGTTCGCGGATTTCCGGTTCCAAAATCACACAGATACGTGGGCGCTGCGCGACTGTGAGCTGCGCCGGACCGCCCGCGCGTGGCTGCGCTCGCTGGGCCTCCCGGCCAAGCCGTAAGGCCGAGGGACGGCACCTCCCCGCCTTTTCTATCCGTGCTTCAGCCGCTTGGTCATCTGCAACAGCACCGTTTGCTCGACCGTGAGGGCACTCAAGCTGGAGATCGGCGCGGCCACCGCGCCGAGGTCGGGGAACCACCGCGCGAGCGTGAAGACCACCGTCGCCAGCGTCGCGACGCTGCAAAGCTTGGTGATGGTCAGCACGCGGCTCTGGCCCGCGGCCAACAGAAGGCCGACACGGTATTCGTTCCACACCAGCACCAGCGGGAGATACATTGAAAGGTGGAGCACTTGCTTGACCTGCGGCAGCATCGAAGGCGTGGCCTGAAAACATCTCAGCAACAGCCAGTCGCCCGCCGGCGTCCACGCCAGCACACCCAGCACCGCCGACGCGCCGAGGCCGATCTGGAGACAGAAGCGATGCACGCGGCGGTTCCGCTCCCGCGCGCCGGCCGCGCCCGGCGGCACTGCGAAGAACAGCGACACTTGGTGGACGAGGAACAGCGTGCCGAGGATCAGCGTCGTCACCACGCTCGCTTGCGCGAACGTGGCGATCACCATCCGCGGCTCATGCATGCGCGCCAGGCCCGCGCTCAATATCGAGGGCGCCAGCGCGCCCGTCAGCGCCGCCAGCACCAGCGGCAGGTAGAACGTCCAGACGCGGCGGGTGGTGAGAGGTGAGTGGTGAGCGGCCATTGCCGCCGGCTGACCGCTGACCACCGCGCGCGCCGGAAGAGCATGGAACCATTTCCGGAAGCTCCAAACCGCCGAAATCGCCTCGACGGCCATGCCGGCCATGAAGATCAACGCGCCACGCCGGCCGTCGGAGAGCCAGCCGGTCTTCACGCACAACACTGCCAGCGCGAGCATGACCGCGATGCGGATGGTCATGCCGAGCGTGATCCAGAGCGTCTTGCGGTTGACCAGCAGCACGGCGTGCAGCACGCAGCGCATCGTCGAGAACATCACGGTGACCATGCTGAACCGGAAGACGGCGATCACCGCGGGCACCATTTCCTCCGGCGCGCCGATCACGTCATGGAACACGTAGTGGCCGAGCGGCGTCCATGCGATGGCGAACGACACGAGCACGTTGAACAGGCACGCGAGGACCGCCACGCGCAGGAAGCCTGGCCAGCCCGCGCGGTCGCGCAACAGCGCCGCGCCCGTCTGCCGCAGCATCACCATCGGCGATTCCGACAGCATGTGGACCGACATGGCGATGGCGTAGCTCGCCAGCGAAATGATCGGGTTGTCGGTGCGGTTGAGTGAACCGTTGATGATGGCGTGGCTGACGGTCATCAACGACTGGCTCGCCCCCAGCGGCGCGTAGAACCGCCACAGCGCGCCCACGCCGGCGGGGCCGTCGCCGGCGGCCGGCCGCGCCGGCATCCGGCCGACGGTGGTCGCGTCCGTTTCCGTCGTCGCGCCGGACTCGGTGGGCATGTCCACCGGCTCGGCATCGGGCGGGCGTCGGTTGTTGTCGGCAGTGTCGCTCACAGTCGAGCGGGCAATCTGAGGCGTCGCGCGGCGAAATTCAAGGCAACGCCTTGCGCGGGGTGTGATCCATGCCGGCGGCCAGCAGAGCGCGACGGCGTAGTCACTCGGCGACCATCTTCATCAACAGCTCCACGTCCTCGCGGCTGCCGGCGATCAGCGGTGTGCGTTGGTGCAGGCTGGTCGGCGGAATCTCCAGGACGCGCCGCGTGCCGTCGGTGGCGACGCCGCCGGCCTGTTCGGCCAGGAACGCGATCGGGTTGGCCTCATACATCAGCCGGAGTTTGCCGCCGGCATATTGTTTTGTCGGCGGGTAGAGGAAGATGCCGCCCTTCAACAGCGTGCGATGGAAGTCGGCGACCAGCGAGCCGATGTAGCGCGACGAGTAGGCGCGGCCGGCGTTGCCGGAGCGCAGGTGCGCCAAGAAGCGGCGATAGCCGTGGGGGAAACTGTCGGTGTTGGCTTCGTTGACGGAGTAGGTGTTGCCGCGCGGCGGCATCTGGATGTTCTCGTGGCTGAGGAGATAGGCGCCGATGGACGGGTCGAGCGTGAAGCCATGCACACCGTTGCCGGTCGTATAGACCAGCATCGTGGAGGAGCCATAGACGACGTAGCCGGCCGCCTGCTGGCGGTAGCCGCTCTGCAGCACGTCAATCATCGGGTCGCGCTGGCCCGGCTCGCGGCCGAGGATGGAGAAGATGGTGCCGACACTGACGTTGACGTCAATGTTGCTGGAGCCGTCGAGCGGGTCGAAGATGACGACGTGTTTGCCTCCCTCGAAATCCCGCGGCACCATCACCGGCTCCTCGTTCTCCTCGGAGGCCATGATGGCGACGTTGCCGCGGTTGCCGAGGCACTGGAGCAAGGTCTGGTTGGCGATCACGTCGAGTTTCTGCTGCGTCTCGCCCTGCACGTTGGTCTGGCCGGCGGAACCGAGGATGTTCACCAGCCCGGCGCGGCGCACTTGCGAGGCGATGATCTTGGTGGCGTAGGTGATGCCCGACAGCAGCCACGAGAACTCGCCGCTGGCGCGCGGGAACCGGCGGCGTTGTTCCTCGAGGATGTGTTGCTCGACGGTCATGAGTGGCGAGTTGTGCATGATGGTCCAGGGTTGAACGAGGCGCGAACATTGCACCAATCTCCTGCGCACCGCAACTCCGGTATCAACAACCCGGTGTCGTCCGCGACAAACGTGCAAGGCCGGTGTTTATCATCGCCATGAAACGGTTCCTCATCCTCTGCGCTCTCTGCGGCCTCTGTGGTGGATCAGCCGCCGCCACGCCGCCCAAACCCAATATCCTCCTCGTCCTCGCCGACGACCTCGGCCGCACCGACGTCGGGTTCATGGGCTGCAAGGAGATCCGCACGCCGCATCTCGACAAACTCGCCCACGCCGGCGCGGTGCTCGACGCGTTCTACGTCCAGCCCGTCTGCTCGCCCACGCGCTCGGCGTTGATGACCGGCCGCTACGTCGCGCACACGGGTGTCTATGGCATCGTGCGGCCGCACGCGGCGTGGGGCTTACCGCTGGAGGAACGGACGCTGGCGCAGGCGTTGCGCGAGGCAGGCTACGAGACGGCGATCGCCGGCAAGTGGCACCTCGGCGAGTTCCAGCCGGCGTATCGGCCGACCAAGCGTGGGTTCGATCACCAGTATGGCCACTGGTTCGGCGCGATTGATTATTTCAAGCACGAACGCGACGGCACGCACGACTGGCATCGCGACGACCAGCCGTGCAACGACGAAGGCTACTCCACACACCTGCTCGCCAAGGAAGCCTGCCGTCGCATCCGCGAGAAGCAGCCCGGCAAGCCGCTGTTCCTATACCTGCCGTTCAACGCCGTCCACGGGCCGTATCAGGTGCCCGACAGCTATCTCGCGCCCTACGGCAGCCTCACCGGCGTGCGCCGCACCTACGCCGGCATGGTTTCAGCGATGGACGAGGCCATCGGCCAGGTCGTCGCCGCGCTGGAGAAAAAAGGACTGAAGCAAAACACGCTCGTCATCTTCTCCAGCGACAACGGCGGCCCCAACCCCGGAAAGATCACCACCAACGGCCCGCTGCGCGCCGGCAAAGGCACCATCTACGAAGGCGGCATCCGCGTCTGCGCGTTCGCGTCGTGGCCCGGCCGCATCCCCGCCGGCACGATCAAGGAACCGATCCACGCCGTGGACTGGTATCCGACGCTGCTGAAACTCGCCGGCGCGTCGCTGGGGCAGAAGCTCCCGCTCGACGGCCTCGACATCTGGCCCGTGCTCACGCAGGGCGCGAAATCGCCGCACGCCGCGCTGCTGCTCTGCGGCACGTCGCCCGCACAAGCCGCCGTGCGCATGGGCGACTGGAAACTGCTGATGAAAGCCGGCGACGCCGGCGACGCCGAAGGCGAAGCCAAGCCCGCCGCCAGGAAAGCAGGCAAGCAGGGCAAACGCGCGGCCCGTTCGGCGGACGGCGGCCCCGAGCTTTACAACCTCGCCGACGACATCGGCGAAACGAAGAACCTGGCCGCCGCCCAGCCGGAGAAGGCCAAGGAACTCCGCGAGAAACTCGAAGCGCTGCTCAAGGACGCAGTCCCGCCCGGCAACGCCAATCTTCCCGCCACCGGCCAGCCGAAGCGCGGCAAGAAGAAGTGAGCCATCAACCACCCCGGACCTGCCCCACGCCAGCCGACCCGGGCGCGCCGAGATCGCTCCCGCCGACGCCGCTGAGGAAGAACCGCCACCGTTCCTCCAGGTCGCGCCGCGGGCCGATGACGGTGACCTCGCCGACGGCGTCGTCGGGCCGCTCGCGCTTGAAGTCCATCTCGGCGATGAAGGCGCCGAGCAACTCTCGGCGCGAGGGATAGAAGAGGTCGCCCGGTTCGCTGCCCGGCCGAAGCCTGGCCAGGATGACGAAGACGCTCACCTGTGGCGTGCCGTGGTGTTCGCGATACCAGTTCGGGCCGGGCCGCGGGAACGCGACCGCCACGACCGGCCCGCCCACGCCGCTGCGGCGCAGCCGGTCGCGGAACATCGCCGAGTCGAGCAACCGGTCGCGAATCCCCACGGCAAAGTCGGGATCGAGCCGCGTCCGCAGGATCGGCGCCTGAACAACCACCAGCGTTCCGGTCCCGGACGCGCCGGGCGTTGTCACCGCCGGAACCTGACGCGCCTCCGTCGGCTGCGCGGCGAACTGCCGCAGGAACATGTCCCACCGCGCCTCGCCGGGAAAACCGGGGCCGGGCAAGGCGACATTGCCCTCAACCAAGTCCTCACGGTCAGGCCGCGCGATGTTCACGGGCGCGATGCAGCCACGCACGATCCGCCGCTTGGATTTGTCGGCGAGCGCGTCGGGCATCGTCGCGCCATCGGCCAGAGCGCATCGCATCAAGATCAGCCGCACGCGGTCCGGCCCGTGGGGATCGGGTGCGGGGCCGCGGCCATCGGGTCCGCCGCCTTGAAACATGCCGGGTGTGCCGGCCGCGCCGGGCTGGGCGGGCTGCTCGAACGGGCCGCTGAAGACGAAGAGCACATCGTGGTTGCCTGGCTCATCGAGGAAACCCAGGAAGTTCTTCAGCGCGGCCGACTGCCGGAGCCGGCACAGCAGCGTCTCGGCGAATCCACTCGCCCACGCGTTGCGATACGGGCCGCGTGCCACGAGAATTCTCTCCGACTGGACGAACGGCACGTCGCCGACCTTCCCGGCAGCGAGCGCAGGCAGATCGGGAGGTTTTTCAGCAGGCCCTAACTGGACCGTTGCCACCAGGAACGGCACGCGCCGCAACCGCACCTTCACGGCGTCAATCAGCCCCATCAGCCCAACGCACACCGCCATCGTCGCCACAAACGCCGCGGTCACTCGCAACGGCGCGGCCAGCCGCAGTGTCGGCAGTGTTCCCCGCAGCCGGCGCAGTGCGCGGTCGCCGGGGACGATGAACGACGTGCGCTCGCGATAGCGCCCGTAGTTCTCCCCGAACAGCCGCACGCACGCCTGTTCCTCGTTCTTCGCCAGATAGTAGTAGAGGAACATCATCACGAAGAACGCGATGAAGGTGATCGCCCGGCCCCAGGTCAGCAGGATGCCCAGCCCGAACAGCGTCAGCGCGATATACTGCGGATGCCGCACGAAACGGTAGAGACCGTTGGTGACCAGCCCCGCGCGGCGCAGCTTCGACCAGTAGATTTGCCCGGCCCCGACGCAGAAGATCAGGAACCCGATGGCCACCAGGACCGGGCCGAGCCAGCCGCCGGTGAGCACGGGGAAAACAAAGTGGGTCAGCCACGCGGTGCGCGGGTTTTGGTTGAGCGACTCGATCTGGAGCACCGAGCCGTAGAGGAACCCGGCGAACGGCAGCAGCATCCAGACCGGTTCGAGGATGACGAAGAAGCCCAATACCTTCAGCACCAGCCCGCCGAGGCGTCGGAGGATACTGCGCCGCGGGACCGTTGACTCGTGGGCGGTCATGGCGAGCCGGAGTCTCTCTATTCCACGGTCACCCGTCAAGCGCCGCGACCGGCCGCAAAGGTTTTGACACCGCGCCGTCGGTCGGCACAATCGCCGCATGAACCTCCGCCGCCTCTTCCCGTTGACGCTTACAACCACCTTGCTCGCCGCGTGCGCGTTCGCTGCCGACGATTACAAGCCCGGCCCGGACTCGCAGCCGCAGCCGAACGTGCCGAAAGGCGAGGTGCTGAAATTCAGCTTCGAGAACAGCAAAGTCTTTCCCGGCACGGTGCGCGACTACTGGGTTTATGTGCCGGCGCAATACACCGGCGAGAAGCCGGCCTGCCTCTATGTCGGCCAGGACGGCGTGCAATACAACGCCCCGGTCGTGTTCGACAACCTCATCGCGAAGAAGGAGATGCCCGTCACCATCGGCGTGTTCGTCATGCACGGCCGCGTGAAGGCGCCGAACGAAGCCGCGACGCTCGACCGGTTCAACCGCAGTTTCGAATACGACTCGGTCAGCGGCGACTACGCGCGGTTCCTGGTCGAAGAACTCCTGCCCGACGCCGGGACGCGCAAGACCACCGACGGCCGGCCGGTGAGACTCTCGCGCGACCCGAACGACCGCGGCATCGGCGGGGCCAGCAGCGGCGCGATCTGCGCGTTCACGGCGGCGTGGGAACGGCCCGACGCGTTCCGGCGCGTGTTCAGCGCCGTCGGCACCTACGTCGGCTTGCGCGGCGGCGACCGTTACCCGACGCTCATCCGCAAGTTTGAGCCGAAGCCGATCCGCGTCTTCCTCCAGGACGGCAGCAACGACCTGAACATCTACGGCGGCGACTGGTGGATGGCCAACCAGACGATGGAGCGCGCGCTGGCGTTCGCCGGCTGCGAAGTTGCCCACGTCTGGGGCGAGGGCGGCCACAACGGCAAACACGCCACCGCGATCTTCCCCGACGCGATGCGCTGGCTCTGGAAAGACTGGCCCGCGCCGGTGAAGGCCGGCACGAGCAGCAACGCGACATTGCAGGCCATCCTCGTTCCCGGCGAGGACTGGCAGCTCGCCGCCGAAGGCTTCAAGTCCACCACCGGCCCGACCGCCAACGCGAAGGGCGAGGTGTTTTTCAATGGTCCTCCCGTTGGCGACGCCAACAGCAAGACCCACCGCATCGCTCTCGACGGCAAGGTCAGTGTCTTCATCGCGGACTCGAAACGCGGCGACGGGCAGGCGTTCGGCCCCGATGGCCGGCTCTACGCAGTCGCCGGCGGCGCGGAGCAAGTCGTCGCCTACGACGCCGACGGCAAAGCGACGGTCATCGCCGATGGTTTCCGCGGCAACGACCTCATCGTCCGCCACGACGGGCTGGTTTACGTCACCGAATCCGGCTCGGAGGCCAAGCCTAGCAAAGTCTGGCTGATCAAGCCCGGCGGCCAAAAGCGCGCCGTGGACACCGGCCTCAAGTTCGCCAACGGCATCGCGCTGTCGCCCGACCAGTCGCTGCTCTACGTGGACGACTACCGTTCGCACTGGGTCTATAGCTACCAGATCGCGCCGGACGGCTCGCTGAAGTTCAAGCAACGCTATTTCTGGCTCCACGTCCACGACACCGCCGACGACAGCGGCGCCGACGGCATGGCCGTTGACCGCGAGGGCCGGCTCTACGTCACCACGCGGATGGGCATCCAGGTCTGCGACCAGGCCGGCCGCGTCAACGCGATCCTGCCGACGCCCAACGGCCGCGTCAGCGCCGTCTGTTTCGGTGGCGCGGACGGCGACACGCTCTTTGCCGCGTGCGGCGACAGGATTTTCAAGCGCAAGCTGAAGGTGAAGGGCGCGCTGCCGTGGGCCGCGCCGGTGAAACCGGGAAAGCCGAGGCTCTGAAGGACGCGGCGCTTCCGGCCTCGAATCCGGCACGATTCAGCGCGACGCGGCCAGACTCAACAGGTGCAGCGCGACCGACGCGGTCACCAACATCGCGCTGTAGAAATGAACGGAGACAACCACGTGTTGCCCGCTCGTGCCAAACAGTGGCGTCATCGGAACCAAGCCGGAAAGGATGACGACCGCCCCGCTGGCAAGCATCAGCCAGAACACCAAGTTGGTTGCGCGTTCCCGCGGCGAACCGGCCGCGCCGAGGCGGGAATGGCCGGCCCAAGTCAGCGCGACCAGCGCCAAGCCGACGGCAAACAAAGGCGCGGCCGATGCGTGCAGCATCAACACCCAGCCGCTCATGGAGGGCTTGCGGAGGACAAACGTCCCAAGTCCCGTGACCGCCAGCACGATCGTTCCCAGCAGCATCAAGGCGTAAGCGAGTTTCCGCTGGTTGGCGGACGTCAACAGGCTCCGCCGAACCGTGGTTTGCGGAATCCGATCCGTCATGCCCGTCATCTTGCTCATGGTTTGTCTTGCTGATGCTTGTGGTGGCCCAACCAGGTGTGAAGACCCGCGAAACCGTAACTCAGCAGCACTCCCAAGACGATCAACGCCGAAGCGAAGCCGATGTATTTGAGCATCGGACGGAACTTGAACGTGAAGGCGAAGATGGAAGCCAACGTCCTGTCGTCGCCGCGGAAGGCCCACATTTCCCTGGCCGTGCGGTTCTTCGACTCAACCGGGCCGCGCGACGTCACCTTGGCGAAATAGACCGGCGAGTCGTCCGAATGACAATCCGAGCAACCGCGCGCGCCGAGGGCCTGGCTGGCGGGACGAACGTCATGCGCCAGCGCCCATGCGTAGGGTCTTGCGGCGTCATGTTCCTCCGATGCCAGCTTGCCGTTGACGAGGCGAAAGAGTCTGCCGGCCGCGACAAACACCGGCTGGCCGTTCGGACTGTCGCCTGACAACGCGCCCAGCACGTCGCGGATTTGCCGATTGGTCAGGGGCTTGGTGTAGTAGGGATCACGCGCCACCTCCTCCGGCGATTGGGAGGGCAGGTCTTCTTTCGCTTTCCTAGAAACTTCAGCGGGCAACATGGGCGTCACCTTGCCCGCCTTGAGCTGGCCCCAGTAACTCGGCCACACCATCTTGTGCGGCGCGATCCTGCCGTCCTGGCCTCGCAGGAACACCGGCTGAACGATGACCGGCGGTGTGTTGGCCGTTCGCACCGGCGCCGGCAAGCCGAGCTTGTGCGCCCGCGAGGTGTGAACGATCTGCGGCGCATTCGTCGGGAATGGCCCGGAGTGGCACGCCGTGCAGGCCAGTTTTTCCAGATGGACCGGCGGCAGTCCTTTGTGAAGCGGCTTGGGCGCGCCGAGCCGCCCGCCCAGTTGGGCTGCGGTGTCTTTGGCGGCGTCCGAACCGTAATGACATCCGCGGCAGGAGAATGTCTCGGCCAGGCTCATCTCGTCTTTGAGCTGCTGTTCCGCGCAGCCCCGGGCATCGGCTTCGCTGATCGTTGCGTCGTCCCTGAGGATGAGCTTCGCGCGCAGCTCCACCATGGCTGCGCTGACCTGCCGGTCTTTGGTTTCGCCTTCGTAGCCGCGAACGACCATGTGATCCACGCCGTTACGGTGGCACTCCACGCAACTCATGCCGCCGCGGATATGCACGTCGCGGTCCGAATGCCAGCGCGCGTCGCCGATCTGCGAGTCGCTCGTGTGGCAATAGTAACAATTATTCGCCGACGGTTTGCGCGTCACATCGAACGTGACGTGGTTCTCCGCGTCGAGCTTCGTCCGGTCGTATTTCAGCATCGGCAGATTGGCCGGGGGCGGGCCGGCGGGCTTCCAGAAATCGGCGATAGACTTGGCCGTCCTCCCGGCGCCCAGCGTGCCGAGTCCGGCGCCGACGGACGGCGCCCACCGGATGTTTTCGACGTTCATCGCGCGGAAGCGCGCCACGTGATCGTAATGGCCGCTCATCTCATGGCAGATCAAACAATCAATCTCCATCGTGCCGGTCACCAGCAACCGCCGCATCCTGGCGTCCTTGGCGTCAATCTTGCCCTTCGCCGGTTCGCCCACGCCGCCGCCAGGCAGATGCCGCGCGAACGTCGTCACGAAATCAAAATCGGTCAGGCCGATCTCGGACGGTTTGAACGTGCCCGGCCAACCGCGGTATGAAAGCGGAAGCTGCGTGTGCGTGGCCGTGTCGGTCAGAATCCACGGCTCTCCCGGCCGGCCGGGGTTGACGCTGGCCTTCGCCGAATTGAAGTGCCAGCCGCCGCCGATCATTTCATATTCGTGGCATCGCCCGCAGGTTTGGGCCGGCGAATAAGGATTTGCCCGAACCTCTTGAGATGTGCCCTGTTCGTTGAGTGCTGCGGGCGGCGGAATGAACTGGCCGTCCGCGTCCCGCAACGGAATGCGATGAAGGTGAGGCGACCGGCTTTCCGTCCTGAGATTATCGCCGGGCGCGGGCGGCGGCAGGAACGCCAGCGTCAGCGCAAGGACGACGGCAAGCGGCATACTTGTTCTCGGTGTTCGGAAACTTCCTTTCCGCGAAACACACCTCTCGTGGTCAACAGCTTCTGAGTGCATCCAAACCGGAGAAAATAAGGAAACGGAAGCTCTTGTTTCAAGCAGCTTTTTTTGATCTTTTCTGATCACGGCCAGTTCGTGTGCGTTCCAG
Source organism: Verrucomicrobiota bacterium (assembly GCA_016219905.1). Lineage (GTDB taxonomy): Bacteria > Verrucomicrobiota > Verrucomicrobiia > CAIQCK01 > CAIQCK01 > JACRKA01. The sequence goes on along the minus strand of JACRKA010000289.1, from coordinate 19,982 downwards.
GGAACATTTCACTCGAACCCCGACGGTGCGCCCTGGTATGGCTGGAGCGAGATGCAGCGCGGCCTGACCTGGATCCAGGAGCGCGCCGCGGAGTTGCGCGGGAAGGCCGGCAGGAAACAAGCCGCGGTGCGACGCAACAACAGGCTTTGCCGGAGACGGGTTTCCGCGTAGATTCCGCCAGCGACCGCGGGTCGTCGGGCAACCAATGACGGATGAATCGAGGAACCAAACGTTGGGTCATCGTCGGTATCGCGGTGGCGATTGGCGTGGGCGCCGGTTTCGGAGTCGCGCACATGAGGTCGTGGCGTAAAGCAGCAGAAGCCAAGGCGGGTGTGGCGTCGCCACGCGCCGTGGCGGGCCGCGTCCGCGAACCGGCCGTGGCGGGGCTTTTCTATCCGGGCAATCCACAGAATCTCTCTCGCGCGATTGACGCGCTGCTCGCGGCTGCGCGGCCCGATCCCGTGCCGGGCGAACTCAAGGCGCTCATCTGCCCGCACGCGGGCTACCAGTATTCCGGACCGGTCGCCGCGTTCGCCTACAAGCTGCTCGCCGGCCGCGATGTGGAGACCGTCGTGTTGCTCGCGCCAAGCCACTACGCGCCGTTTGTCGGCGCGTCGGTCTGCTCGGCGACCATCTATCGCACCCCGCTCGGCGACGTGGCCGTGTCGGAGAAAAGCGCCGCGCTGGCAAAGCTCGCACCGTTCATGCCGGAGCCGCGCGTTCCGTTGCAACGGCCCGGCTGGTGCATGGAGGCGTCGCATCCGATCCCGCCGCCGGGCGAGGACACGCCAGAGACATGGGAACACTCCGGCGAAGTGCAGGTGCCGTTTCTCCAGAAGGTGCTGCCGAACTTCAAGCTGGTGCCCGTCGTCTTTGGCGATACCGATCCCGCCGCCGCCGCGCAAGCCCTCACCGGCCTGCTTGATGAGCGCACTGTCGTCATCGCCAGCTCCGACCTCAGCCACTACCATCCCTACGAAGAGGCGCGCGTGCTCGACGAGAAGTGCGTGAAGGCGATCTGCGCGATGGAAGCCGACCGCATCCAGTCCGAGGACGCCTGCGGCTCGATGCCGGTCCGGACATTGATCCACTTGGTGAAGCTCAAGGGCTGGAAACCGAAGCTGCTCGACCTGCGCAACAGCGGCGACGTCACCGGCGACAAGAGTCGCGGGGTCGTCGGCTACGCGGCCATCGCGTTCTACGCACCGGAGGCGCAGACCTATTCGCACGACGAGCGCAAGCTCCTGCTGGAACTGGCGCGCAAGACCCTGCGTGAGGTCGTGACGAAACAGAAGTTCCCCGACGTGGACCCGGCGGTCTTCCCACGGAAGTTCACCGAACCGAAAGGTTGCTTCGTCACGCTGACCGTCGGCAGTGAACTGCGCGGCTGCATCGGCCACATCATCCCGCAGGAGCCGCTCTTCCGCGCCATCATGGACAACGCCCAGAGCGCCGCGCAGCGCGACCACCGGTTCCCGCCGGTGAAGCCCGACGAACTGGACAAGATCGAGATCGAGGTCAGCGTCCTGACCGAGCCGCAGCCGCTCGCGTTCAGTTCGCCGGAAGACCTGCTCGCGAAGCTCAAACCGCACCGCGACGGCGTCGTGCTCCAGCCGGCCGGCGCGGGCCAATCCACCTACCTGCCGCAGGTCTGGGAGCATTTCCCGAAGAAGGAGGATTTCCTCAACACGCTCTCGCAGAAGGCCGGCTGCGCGCCCGACGACTGGCGCAAGCCCGGCACGAGGGTGCAGACCTACCGCGTCGAGTGTTTCAAGGAATCGGAGAAGTAAGCCTGAAGGCCGAAGGCCTTCCGCATGACCGCACCGAACCACGTTGATCGTCGTCTCGTCCTCGCGGCCATCGCCGCGCTCGGCGTCGCCAGCGTGATGACCCAACTCGCCCTGATGCGCGAACTGCTCGGCGCGTTCAGCGGCAACGAGATCACCCTCGGCGTCACGCTCGGCAACTGGCTGCTGCTGACCGGCCTCGGCTCGTGGCTGGGCCGCGGCACGGGCCGGCTGCGCGAGCCGGTGCCTTGGTTGGCGGGCGGGCTGATCGCTGTTGCGGCGCTGCCGCTGGCACAGGTCTTCCTGCTGCGCGCGCTGCGCAACGTCGTCTTCCTGCGCGGCTCGACCGTCGGCGTCACCGAGACGGTCCTGGGCAGCCTCGTGTTGCTCGCGCCGTTCTGCATCGTGTCGGGCTGGCTGCTGACGCTGGCGTGCGTGATCCTCGGCCAACGCGAAGGCGCAACGGGCATCGGCCGCGTCTATGTCGCCGACTCCGCCGGCAGCATCGCCGGGGGAGCGCTGTTCAGCTTCGTGATGGTTCGGCTGCTGGACCATCTCGCCATCCTTTACGCGCCGGCACTGCTGAGCCTCGCGGTGGCCGCGGTGATCGCGTGGCGCATTGGCAGCAAACGGCTGGTCGTCGCCGCGTCGGCGTTTGCGGTGGCGATTTCAGCAGCGGCTTTTCTGGCCGACGCTGACGCGGTCTCGACGGCGTTGCAGTTTCCGCATCAGAAGATCGTGTTCCGCCAGAACTCACCCTACGGCAAGCTCGTGGTCACCGAATCGCCGGGCCAGTTCAACTTCATCGAGAACGGCGTGCCGTTCGTCTCGACGCACAACGTCGGGCAGGTGGAGGAGACGGTGCATTACGCGATGATCCAACGGCCGGAGGCGCGGCGGGTGTTGCTGGTCGGCGGCGGCATCTCCGGCACGGCGCGCGAGATTCTGAAGTATGGCGTGGCGGAAGTGACCTACGTCGAACTCGACCCGCTGATCATTGCGGCGGGCCGGCGGTTTTTGCCGGACGCGCTGGCTGACGCGCGCATCCGCGTCGTGCAGAGCGACGGGCGGTTGTTCATCAAACAGACCGCGGAGCGGTTCGACGTGGTCATCGTGGACGCGCCGGATCCGTCCACGTCGCAGATCAACCGGTTCTATACCGCGGAGTTTTTCGCCGAGGCCAAACGCGCGCTCGCCACCGGCGGCGTGCTGTCGTTCGGGCTGGGCCGTTACGAAAACTACGTCAGCCCGGAGCTGGGGCGGCTGCTGGCATCGGCGCACGCGACGTTGCGGCGGTCGTTCGCCAACGTGCTGATGATTCCCGGCGGGCGGGTGTTCTTCCTGGCGTCGGATGGCCCGCTGCACGCGGACATCGCGGCGCGCATCGCGCAGCGCGGCGTGCCGACTCGGCTGGTGAAGGCCGCCTATCTCGACGCGATGCTGACGCCGGACCGGATGGCGGACCTGGCGCGCGCGGTGGCGCAGCCCGCGGCGGTGAATACCGATTTCAACCCGGCGCTTTACCTCTACCATCTGCGCCACTGGGCCAGTCAGTTTCGCGTGCGGTTCGGCTGGCTCGGTTGGCTGCTGGTCGCCGCGCTGGCCATCTACATGGCGCGGCTGCGGCCGGCGTCGCTGGCGATCTTCGCGTCAGGTTTTGCCGGGTCGGCGCTGGAAGTTGTGTTGCTGCTCGGTTTTCAGGCGATGTGCGGTTCGTTGTATCAGCAGATCGGCGTGATCGTGACGATGTTCATGGCCGGTCTCGCGGCGGGCGCATGGCTCGCGAACCGGCGAAGTGGAGCCAGCTCGCGTGGCTTGGCGCTGCTGGCGTTCGTCATCGCGTCGTTCGCGGCGCTGCTGCCGCTGGCATTGACGACACTCGGCGGCGCAAGTGTGACAGCGACGCAGGCCGTCGTGGCACTGTTGACGTTCGCGCTGGCGGCGCTGGTGGGGATGGAGTTTCCGTTGGCGAGCCGGGCGCAGTTCGAGGGAGCGGCAGCGACGGCGTCGCGGCTTTACACGGCGGATTTTGTGGGCGCGTTTCTGGGGGCGCTGTTGCCGAGCGTGGTGTTGATTCCGCTGATCGGCGTGACGGCGGTGTGCTGGCTGACGGCAGGCTTGAACGCGGCGGCCGGCGTGGTCATTCTGTTGCGGAAAGGTTGAGGGGACATGAGCACACGACCTGCGATGCAGCGGCCGCCGCACTACGTGCTGGACAAGATTGTGCGCGTCAGCAGTTGGCCGCTGTTTGCGGTCGTGCTAGTTTTCCTCGCGACCGGCTACATGATGAGCGGCGAGTATGGGTTCGGGGGCCTGATGGACGCCAAGAAGGCCCTCGCCATCCACAAGGCGATGCACCTGCCGCTGATCGCGCTGGTGCTGGTGCATTCGTTGCCGGCGATGTATCTGGCGTTTCGGAGATGGGGATGGATAGGGACAAAGGACAAGTCGTGAGCGGTCAGGGCGCGGCTCCGACGCCGCCAACGACGCGAGGTTTCAGCCGCCGCGAGGCGATCAACTACACCCTTGTTGCTTTGGCGAGCGCGGCCGGCGGCGGCTCGGCGGTGTGGCTGGCGCGGCGCTCGGCGCGCGACGCGGTGACGACGGGGCTGTTGGAGATTTTCAAGAAGGATGCGCCGACGGGCGAGCTGTGGGAGGCTTGGAAACGGCGCGGGTGGGTGAAGGAAGGCTACCATTACCTGAAGCTCGGCAAGAATGTGCAGTGCAAGATCTGCCCGAACAACTGCCTGCTGGAGCCGGGCGACCGCAGCCATTGCCGCGACAAGGTCAACGTGGACGGTGTGCTCTACACGCTGGTCTATGGCAACCCGTGCACCTTCCACGTGGACCCGGTCGAGAAGAAGCCGCTGTTCCACTTCCTGCCCGGCAGCCGGACGTTCTCGCTCGCAACGGCGGGCTGCGTGTTCCGCTGCCTGAACTGCCAGAACTGGGAGATCTCGCAGAAGAAGCCGGAGGAGACGAAGGATCCGTTCGGGCCGGAGCTGCGGCTGCGGCCGCCGGTGACGCAGGCGATCGGGATGGGCGACATCGCGCGGCTGAGCATGTTCCCGGACGACGTGGTGGCAGTGGCGGAGTGGGCGAAATGCCCGTCCATCTCCTACACCTACTCCGACCCGGTCGCATTCTTCGAATACACCTACGACACGTGCAAGCTGGCGCGCGAGCGCAAGCTCAAGAACATCATGGTCACCTGCGGCTCGATGGATGAGCGGGCGCTGCGCGACATCGGGCAGTTCGTGGACGCCGCGCACGTGGACCTGAAAGGCTTCGACGACGACGTTTACTGGAAGCTCAACGCCGGCAGCCTCGACGCGATCCTCAACATCCTCAAGACGATGAAGAGCATGGGCATCTGGTTCGAGTTGATCAACCTCGTCATCCCCACCTACACCGACAAGCCGGACATGATCGCGCGGATGTGCGGCTGGATCGTGAAGAACCTCGGCCCCGACCAGCCGATCCACTTCTCGCGGTTCCACCCCCAACACAAGCTCTCCCACCTGCCGCCGACGCCGGTGGAGATGCTGCTGCAGGCACAGGACATCGCGCGGCGGGCCGGGCTGCGCTACGCCTACGTCGGCAACGTGCCCGGCCTGCCCGACGCGGAGACGACGTTCTGCCCGAACTGCAAGCGCGCCGTCGTCACGCGCGACATCTACACGATCACGGGCGTCCATCTCGACGGCGGCAAGTGCAAGTTCTGCCAGACGGCCATCGCGGGCGTCTGGACGGCGTAGCGGTCGAGGCCCTGGCCGATTCCGCGTCCCGGTGAGTTGGATTGATTTCCGTTTGGAGGCGTGGCTATTCTTACGCGCGGCAGAGAATCAACAACCCCAATCCACGGAGGAAATGTCCATGGCAATCAAAGTCACCAAGATTCATGTGTGGGCAGCGGAGATTCACGATCAACCGGGCGGGCTGTCCAGCGTGCTGGGGCCGTTGGCCGAGGCGGGCGCGAACCTGGAGTGCGTGGTCGCGCGGCGCAACGCGGCGAGACCCGGCACCGGTTCGGTGTTCGCCACGCCGCTGAAAGGCCGGAAGGTCCTCGCGGCGGCGGCAGCAGCCGGCTTCCGGGAGACGGAGCGGATCACGACGCTGAAGATCGAGGGGCCGAACGTGGGCGGTCTCGGCGCGAAGATCGCGGCGGCCATTGGCGCCGCGGGCGTCAGCCTGCGCGGCTGCTCGGCGGCGGTCATCGGCAACAAGTTTGTCTGCTACATCGGCTTCGATGGCGAAGAGGACGCCAGCCGGGCCGCGGCGGCCATCAAGAACATGGGGAAGAAGAAAGCGCCGTCCTGCTGCGCTTGCGGCCACTGACGGCCGCGGCGCTGCGTGGTCTGCTGGAAGCTCCGCCCGCTTTGACGGGGGCGCCGGTTTGCGGCGGCACGAGCGGGGTCATTTCCCTTCGAGGACTTCGCGGACTTTGAGGGCGAGGGCGTCGGGGGTGAAGGGTTTCTGGAGGAAGGCGGTGCCGGCGGCGATGATGCCGTGGTGGGTGATGGTGATGTCGGTGTAGCCGGAGATGTAGAGGACCTTGGTCTCGGGGTGGATGGAGACGACGAGCTGGGCGACGATGCGGCCGCTCATGCCGGGCATGACGACGTCGGTCAGCAGGAGGTGGATGGGTTTCTTGTGCCGGCCCGCGATCTGGGTGGCTTCCTCGCCGTTGCTGGCGACGATGACGCGGTAGCCGCGGCGTTCGAGGAATTCGCAGGCCAGGGTGCGGACCTCGTCGTCGTCTTCGACCAGCAGGACGGTTTCGTTCCCCTGAAGTGTCTTGGGGTCGGGCCGCGACGCGGCGCGTTCCGGCTCGGCCGGTTCGTCCACGCGGGGCAGGTAAACCTTGAAGACGGCGCCGTGCTCCGGCTCGCTGTAAACCCAGATGTGGCCGCCGCTTTGTTTGACGATGCCATAGACGGTGGCCAGGCCGAGGCCGGCGCGTTTGGTGTTCTCCTTGGTGGTGAAGAACGGCTCGAAGATGTGGGCGCGGGTCTGGGCGTCCATGCCCTTGCCGGTGTCGCTGACGGCGAGCTGGACGTAGCGGCCCGGCTTCAGGTCGGGGTGGCGACGGGCGTAGGCGGCGTCGAGTTGGGCGTTGGCGGTCTCGATGATGAGCTTGCCGCCGCTGGGCATGGCGTCGCGGGCGTTGGCGGCGAGGTTCATGATGACCTGTTCGATCTGGGTCCGGTCGGCCTTGATGTGGCCCAAGTTGGCCTTGCGGTGGATGATCAGTTCGATGTCTTCACCGATGAGACGGCGGAGCATGGGTTCCATCTCGCCGATGATGTGGTTAAGCTCGAGGACCTTGGGCTGGAAGACCTGTTTGCGGCTGAAAGCCAGGAGTTGCTGGACCAGGGCGGCGGCGCGGTCGGCGGCTTTCTGGATGTGCTGGGCCTGCGGACGGAAGGCGTCGTCGGAGGCCATGCCTTCGAGCATCAGTTCGCAGTAGCCGCGGATGACCATGAGGAGGTTGTTGAAGTCGTGGGCGACGCCGCCGGCAAGCTGGCCGATGGCCTCCATCTTGTGGGCCTGGCGGAGTTGTTCTTCGAGGGCTTTGCGCTCGGTGATGTCGGTGCAGACGCCGATGGCGCTCCAACGGCCGGGGGCGATGGGCTGGATGGAGACGTCTTCGTAGAACCAGCGCACGTCGCCCTTGGCGAGCTTGCAGCGGTATTCCTGGGTGTAGCCCGGCTTGCCGGACATGAAGGCCCCGCAACTGGTCTGGTCGGTTTGTTCGAGGTCTTCGGGCAGTTTGCTGCGCACCCAGGCGTCGCTGTAGGTCTGGCCCGCCTGTGTCTCGACGGGGAAGAACTGCCGCGCGGCGTCTTCGTTTTGGACGAGCAGGGTGCTCCAGTCCATCTTGCCGGGCGCGTCGCCTGGAGAGAGCCGGACGATCGCGTGCCAGAGCAGGCAGCGGGCGCTGGCCATGACGGCGCGCAGTTGGCTTTCCGCTTCCTTGCGTTCGGTGATGTCGGCGAAGTTCAGGACGATGGCGGCCACGGGCGGGTCGTCGAGGAGGTTGGTGCCGACCCCCTCCATCCAGCGCCACGAGCCGTCCTTGTGGCGGTAGCAGAACTGGATCGGCGTGCCCGCGCCGGGTTTCTCCAACATCTGGGCAAACCGTGTCTTGACCGCCTCCAGATCCTCCGCGCGGACCAGGTCGAACGCGCAGTGGTCCAGCAACTCCTCTTGCGTGTAGCCCATGATGCGGGTGGTGGACGGGCTGGCGTAGCGGATGATGCCCTTGCGGTTGAGCAGGGCCACGCCGTCGCGGCTCTGCTCGATGAGCGCGCGGAAACGCCGTTCGCTGGAGCGCACCACCTCCTCCGCCAGCAGGCGCGAGCTGATGTCGCGCACGTGGAGCAGCACGGCGGGCTGGCCGCGGTAGTTCATGCGGCTGGCACGGATGGACACGGGCACGCTCCGTCCGTCAGCACCGAGGCTGTAGCCGTCGGCGTGGTCGTGTTCGCCACTGGCGAGCTTCGGGAACTCGGCCCCCACCTCGTCGCGTTTGTCGGCCGGCACGAGATCCAGCACGTTCCTGCCGATCAGTTGCTGTCGCGCCAGGCCGTGGAGCCGGCACGCGGCCGGGTTGACGTCGAGCACTTTGCCTTGCGAGTCCTCCACGAAGATGGCGTCGGGCGAACTCTCGAACAGCCGGGTGAACTGCCGCTCGCTCTCGCGCAACGCTTCGATCGTCTGCCGGCGGTCGGTGATGTCAATCGCCATGCCGCCCAGGTAGCGCCGGCCGCCGACGTTGTGCAGCGGGAACTTGAACGCCAGCCACTCGTGCCGCTGGCCGTCGGGCGTCGGCACCGTCTCGACCAGTTCGACCACCTTGTCGCCGGCCAACACGGCGAGATCGTGTTCCCGCAGCGACCGGGCGACCTCCGGCGGCCACAGTTCCGCGTCGCTCTTGCCGCGCACCGCCGCCAGCGTCGTCTGGAAAGTCTTCTCGTAGGTCGCGTTGATGTAGATCATCCGGCCCTCGGCGTCCTTCATGAACGCCACCGTCGGGCTGTTGTCCATGAAGCTGTAGAACAGGTCCTGCCCCTCCCGCAGCGCCTCCTCGGTGCGTTTGCGCTCGGTGATGTCGCTGATCAGCGTCAACCGGGCCGGGCGGCCATGAAACACCTGCGGATGCGCCGTCGTCTCGACATCGAAAACCGTTCCGTCCTTCTTGCGGTGCCGCCAGTTCGAGCCGAGCCAGACCGTCGCGCTCAGGTTGGCGAGCCGCTCCATCAAACGCGGCACTTCATTGGGCGGGCAGATGTCCTTGAGGGTCATGCCCAGGAACTCTTCCCGCGAGTAGCCGTAGAGCCGCAGCGCCGCGCCGTTGACGGTCAGGAACCGCAGCGTCTCCATGTCGTAGATCCAGGCCGGCTGCGGGTTGGTCTCGAACAACAGGCGGTATTGCTCCGCCGACACCTTCTCTGTCACCCGCCGCGCCTCCTGCGCCTCCTGGCGCTCCGCACCCAATAGCTGCAACGCGCGCCGCAGCCGTGTGAACAACACCCCGCACACCCCCAGCGTCACCACCACCAGCGCCGCCGTCCCGCATCCCACCGGCCAGATTCCCGCGGTGTCGGCCACCCAGAACACCAACGCAAAATTGGGCACCACGAACAACGCCACCCAAAGCAACCGCTGCGCCCCAAAACCACTCCCGGCGCGCCCCGGCGACGCGTCGCTGACTGGTTCCTTGGGCCGGCCCGTCTCGGTCGGCTGCCCCTTCGCTTCAGTGGTCATCGTTCGGAAAAACTCATCCACGCTGGGCCGCAGGGCCGCATGATGCGACAGCTATCCCCCCGATGCCAACTCTTTTTCGCCGACGCGCCGTGAAGGAAGACCGCCGGCCAACCCGCCATTGCCCCGCCGCCCGCGACCCCGTCTCACTCGTAGCGCAGCGCCTCGATCGGGTCGAGTTTCGACGCCTTCCGCGCCGGATAGAACCCGAAAAAAATCCCGACCGCCGCGCTGAAGAGGAACGCCACGACGATGGACGTGACCGAAATCAGCGTGGGCCACTCGACAATGGCCGAAAGCGCCTTCGAGATGCCGACCCCCAGCCCGATGCCGATGAGGCCACCGATGGAGCTGAGCGTGATCGCCTCGGTCAGGAATTGCAGCAGGATGTCGCGCGCGTGCGCGCCCACGGCCATCCGGATGCCGATCTCCCGCGTGCGCTCGGTGACGCTGACCAGCATGATGTTCATGATGCCGATGCCGCCGACGATGAGCGACACGCTGGCGATGGCGCCGAGCAGGAGCGTCATCGTCTTCGATTGCGCCGTCGCCATGTCGGCGATGTCCTGCTGGCCGCGCACGGTGAAGTCGTCGTCCCGGCCAGGCTGGATGCGATGACGCTGGCGCAGCAACTCGGTGAGCTGTTGCTGTACCACCGGGAGTTGTTTCGCGTCGGCGGCCTGCACCATGATGGAGCGCAGCGTGGTCACGCCGAGGAGGCGTTTCATCGCGCTGGTGTAGGGCACGATCAGCACGTCGTCCTGGTCGCTGCCCATCACCGAGAGGCCCTTCGAGGACAACAGGGCGACAATGGTGAACGGCACGTTCTTGATCCGCACGACCTGCCCGATGGGGCTTTCGTCGCCGAAGAGCTGCTGCGCGGTGGTCTTGCCGATGATGGCCACCTTGTTCGCGCCGCGCACGTCCAGATCGGTGAACGGCGCGCCCTCCACCAACGGCCATTGGCGGATGTCGAAGTAATCCGGCCCTTCGCCGAGGATCTGCGGCATCCAGTTCTGGTTGCCCGCCGCGACCTGCGCGGCGGAGCGCAGCTCCGGGCTGACGGCGGACACGCCGGAAATCTCGCGCCGGATGGCCTCGGCATCCTCCACGGTCAACGTGCCCGCGCCGCCCCAGCCGGTGTGCACGCCGCTGCGCGTCATGCTGCCGGAGAAGATGAGGATCACGTTCTGCCCGAGGCTGGCGATCTGCGCCTCGATCTGCGCCTTGGCGCCGTTGCCGATGCCGACCATCGCGATGACCGCGCCGACGCCGATGATGATGCCGAGGGCGGTCAGCACCGAGCGCATCTTGTTGCGCCGCAGCGCGCGCAGGGCGGTCTTGAGGGTGATGGTGATTCTCATGACGCAGCAGCTTGCGGCGCGGAGCCGCGCGTTTTTTGCAGGCGCTCCAGTTCAGGCCCGGCAAACAGGCGGTCGCCGACCGGCGTGTCAGTCAGCACCACGCCGTCGCTCATGACGACGTTGCGCTTGGTGAACCGCGCGATGTCCGTTTCGTGTGTCACCATGACGATGGTGATGCCCTGCTCGTTGAGTTGCTGGAACACGCCCATGATCTCGACGCTGGTGCGGCTGTCGAGGTTGCCCGTCGGCTCGTCGGCGAGCAACAACGCCGGCTGGTTCACGAGCGCTCGGGCGATGGCCACGCGCTGTTGCTGGCCGCCGGAGAGCTGGTTCGGATGGTGGTCGGCCCGGTCGGCGAGGCTGACGGTCTCCAGCGCCCGCGTGGCCTGCTCGCGAAGCTCGCGCGCGGAGTGCTGGTCGTGGCGGTAGAGCATCGGCAACTCGACGTTCTCCAACGCGGAGGTGCGCGAGAGCAGGTTGAAGCCCTGGAACACGAACCCGATTTTCTTGTTGCGGATGTCGGCCAGCTCGTCCGTGTCGAGTTCCGACACGTCGGTGCCGTCGAGGAAGTAGCGTCCGCTTGTCGGCCGGTCGAGGCAGCCCACGATGTTCATGAGCGTGGACTTGCCGGAGCCGCTCGCGCCCATCACCGCCACGAATTCGCCCGGCAGGATCTCCAGCGACACGCCGCGCACGGCGAGCACCTCGACCTCGCCGGTGTGGTAGGTCTTGTGGAGATCGTCGAGTTTGATGACCGGGTTCATTGGACCGGTTCTGCTGAACCTGAAATCCGAAATTCTAAACTCGAAGCCGAGTCCGCGAGACGCCGAGGGGTCAGGGCGGCAATCCGAAACAAATTCCAATCCCCAAAATTCAAATGCTGAAACAGCCAGTCACAAAGCTGATCAGGTTTCAACAGCCGGTTTATCATTGCCGCCTTCGGATTTGTTTCGGATTTCGACATTCGGATTTCGAGTTTGCGGCTTAGAACCGCCTCATGCCGCCGCCGAACGGGCTGGTGCTTGGCGTCGAGCCTTGCGTGGCAACCGTCTGCCCCGTGACCACCATGTCGCCTTCTTTCAGGCCCTCGAGAACCTCGGTCGAGACGCCGTCGCTGATGCCGGCTTTGACCGTCACCGGCTTCGGATCGCCATCTTTTGCGTCGGCCGGCAACACATAGACCGTCCGGGTCGGCGACCGCTCGCCTTTCGCGCGGCCTGTGCCCCCGCGCCAGCCGCCGCCGCCACCGCCGGGACCACCCGCGCCGCCGCGCATGCCGCCGCCCGCACTGGCTGCCGGCGATCCGGATTTCGTCGCAGCATCGGCTGTCGCGCCGGCGGGACGGAACCGCATCGCGCTGTTGGGTATTTTCAGCGCCCCCTCGCGTTGCGCGACGATGATCGAAACGTTGGCCGTCATGCCGGGCCGCAGCTTCATGTCGCGGTTGGCCACCTCGATGACCGTGTCGTAGGAGACGACGTTCTGCACCATGATCGGCGAGTTGCGGATCTGCGTGACCTTGCCGTGAAACGTGCGGAACGGGAACGCGTCCACGGTGAAGTTCACGTCCTGCCCCACCTCGACGTTGCCGATGTCGGCCTCGGCCACGTTGGAGTCAATCTGCATCTTGGTCAGGTCGTTCGCGATGACGAACAGCGTCGGCGCGTTGAGGCTGGCGGCGACGGTCTGGCCCACGTCCACGTTGCGCGAGATGACGATGCCGTCCACCGGCGAGCAGATCGTGCAACGCGCGAGATCCACCTTCGTCTTCTCCAGCGCGGCTTCCTTCAATTTCACGCTCGCTTCGCCCTGGTGGAGTGTCGCAAGCGAGGTGTCGAGATCGGCTTGTGAGACAAGATCCTTGGAGCGCAGCTCCTGGTTGCGCTTCGCGTTGATCTGCGCCAGCTCGAGGCTCGCGCGGGCGTTGGCGAGATCGCCCTCGGCCTGGTGCACCGCTGCCTGGTAGGTCGCGGGATCAATCTGGGCGACAAGCTGGCCGGCCTTGACGATGGAGTTGAAGTCCGCGAACAGCTTCTGGATCATCCCGGAGATCTGGCAGCCTACCTGGACGTTGACGACCGGGTTGAGCTGGCCGGTGGCGGTGACTGCCTGCGTCAGGTCGCCCCGCGAGACTGTCGTGGTCTGATACTTCGGCGTCGAGTTTTGCTGACTCTGCCAATACCACCATCCCCCGCCGCCCGCGCCGCCCAGCAGCGCGAGCACGACGACCCATTTCACGATTCGCGATGTCAGGTTCTTCGCCATGATTGCCTTGGATGTTGGGACTGCGTGACGGCAGTAGTTAAACACATCTTCGTGACGTTTGGTTCAACAAAATAGCGGGACCGCGGAAGGTCAAGCAGGCGCCGACGTGAGGAGGCGAAACACCACGAAGGATGACGCGCCTCCTCACGTCGGCGCCTACATTTGATGAGCACCCCTGTTGCGGATTTGGCGTTGTGATTCGGCGGGCAAACTCCGATTATTCCGGCATTCGAAGCTTATGACGACCGGAAGCGACTGTTCAGTCACCCTCCTGCTGGCCCGCGCCAAGGCCGGCAACACGGCCGACGTGGAGCGGCTCTTCGCGCGCTGCCGCAACTATCTCGGCGTGGTCGCCCGCGCGCAGGTCGAGAGCTGGCTCCGCGCCAAGGCCGACGCCTCCGACATCGTGCAGGAAACGATGATGCAGGCGCATCGCGACTTCGCCAAGTTCCGCGGCGCGACCGAGGCGGAGTGGCTCGCATGGCTGCGGAAAATCCTCGCCCACAACGTCGCCGATTTCGTCCGCCGCTATCGCGGCACCGAGAAGCGCCAGCAACGGCTCGAAGTCCCGCTCGCGCCGCCGCCCGATCATTCCTCCATCGCCGCCAGCCTCGAACCGCGCGACCCCGGTGAGACGCCGACGCAGGAGATCATGCGGCTGGAGCGTGAGTTCCAGGTCGCCGACGCGCTGACGCGGCTGCCGGAGGACTATCAGGAGGTCATCGTCCTGCGCAACCTCGAGCGGCTGCCGTTTGAGGGAGTCGCCCAGCGCATGGGCCGCTCGCGCCCCGCGACGCAGATGCTCTGGATGCGCGCCGTGCGCAAGCTGCAGGAGGAACTGGCTCATGGCGGATGAGCATCGCGCGCCGGAAGACGCCGCGCTCGCCGCGGCCCTCGACAGTTATCTGGCCGAGTTGCAAGCCGGCCTCGCGCCGGACCGCGCCGCGTTGCTCGCGCGACATCCGGAACTGGCAAAGGAGCTTGAGTGTCTGGACGCGCTGGATCGGCTCGCCCCTGCGGCGGCGCCACCGCCAACGCCGGAACACATCACAGACTTTGGCCGCTACGAACTGCTCGAAGAAATCGGCCGCGGCGGCATGGGCGTCGTCTATAAAGCCCGCCAGAAGGACCTCGACCGCGTCGTGGCGTTGAAGGTCATCCTCGCGGGCCGGCTCGCATCGCCGGACGTGGTGCGGCGTTTCGACGCCGAGGCCCGTGTCGCGGCGCGCATCCAGCACCCGAACATCGTCCGCGTGCTCGAAGCCGGCGAAATCCATGGCCAGCATTACTTCGCGATGGAGTTCGTCGCCGGCTCCAGCCTCGACGCGCGGCTCACGCGCGGCCCGCTCGACCCGGCGGAGGCCGCGCGGCTGCTGGCCACCGTCGCGCGCGCCGTGGCCCACCTGCACGCGCAGGGCATCGTCCATCGCGACCTGAAGCCGTCGAACATTCTCCTCGACGAGTCCGGCGAGCCGCGCGTGACCGACTTCGGCCTCGCGAAGCTGCTCGAGCCGGGGTCACAGCAGACGCAGTCAGGCATCATCGCCGGCACGCCGGCCTACATGTCGCCTGAGCAAGCGGCCGGGCGCGCCGCGCAGACCGGGCCGCTCAGCGATGTCTATAGCCTCGGCGCGATCCTTTACGAGATGCTGACGGGCCGGCCGGTGTTCCGCGCGGAATCGCCGCTCGACACGCTCGTGATGGTGCTGGAGAGCGAACCGGTCGCGCTGCGCCAGGTCAACGCCCGCGTGCCGCGCGAACTGGAGATGATCTGCCTGCGCTGCCTCGAGAAATCGCCCGCGCAACGCTACCCGTCCGCGGCGGCGCTCGCCGACGACCTCGATCGTTTCCTGAAAGGCGAGCCGGTCGAGGCGCGGCCGCCCGGCGCGTGGCCGCAAGTGCGCCGTTGGTCGCGGCGCGAGCCGGCGCTGTCGTCGCGGCTGGCAGGTCTGACGGTCTGCGCGGCCATCGCGCAGGTGAATTACTCGCTCACGCACAGCGTGCCGTTCGCGTTGCACGCAAAGATCATGGCCGCCATGGCCGTGTGGGCGCTGGTATCGCTGGCGTGCCAATGGGCGATGCGCCGCGAGCGGTGGGCCGCCGTTGTGCGCTTCGTGTGGGGTGGCGCGGACGTGGCGCTGTTGACGGCAGTGTTGGAGATTGACGAGGCGCTGGCCAGCCCGCTCGTCGCGCTTTACCCGGCATTGATCGTGGCGTCGGGGTTGTGGTTCCGCGTGCCGGTGGTGGCGGTGACGACGGCGGCGGCGGTGATCGGCTACGTCTGGCTGCTGGCGGCGGAATGTTGGCGCACGGGCCAGACGCAGGTGCCGCAGCCGCACTGGCACCTCATGTTCCTCGCCACGCTGGTGCTCGTCGGCTTCGTCGTCGCCTACCAGGTCCACCGCGTCCGCGCGTTGAGCCGCTACTACGAACGCCGGCCGCTGCCGTGACAGCCGTGTTATCCGCAGGTGGATTGTCTTTTCCGAACACGATCCATCGCCAGTGATATTTGCCGCGCTCGGAACGCGCGGCCCACCTTCACTTGCTGGCAGGCGGCTCGTGTGCGGCTACTTGGTCGGGTGGCATGTCCGCGGGCTTCGGCAGCGGGAGCGCGACCTTGCCGGTGGCGGCCCATTCGGTGCCGCGGGTGAGCGTGGCTTGGAAGCCGATGTCCACCATCGAGGCCGGGTCGTGGCCGAGCGCGTCGTGGAAGACGCGACCTTTGCCGTAAGCGATTGTCATCAACAGCGGCTCGTGCTCGCCGGTGCCTTTCTTGGCGGGATCAGCGAACGCGGTCGCGAGCACGGTGAGGTTCTTTGCCGGGCCGCGCAGTTTCGAGTAAAGCTCGTCGCTGGCGTGCAGCCACCGTGTCGGCAGGCCCTGGGTGATCGGGTGCTTCGTGTCGCGGATCTCAACGACGAACTCGTGCCGGGGGCCGTGCGTGCCGCCGGGACCGGGTGTCTCGTCGCGGACGATCTTGCCGTCGCGCCAGCGGATCATCGGGCCGGACCTCTCGTTGCGGCCGCCCCAGCCGCCGAGGGCGATCATCTCGTTGAACTCGGGCCAATTCGGGAACGCATTGTCGGCAGCGTGGAAGATGACCAGACCGCCGCCGTTGCGGACGTAACTCTCGAACTCCTTCTGGACCTGCTCCGGCCAGTCGTCGCCGCTGTAATTGGAGACGATGACGTCGTAGGCGCTGAACTTCGGGTGCCACTGTTTCCAGAGGCCGGGCTTGGTCTGGTCGAACGCGGCCTTCTCCTCCTTCCACTTCGCCATCGCGGCCTGATGTTTCGCTTTCTGTTCGGGCTTGGCGTCTTTCGGCAGGCGCGGCGCAGCGGGGCCGGACGCCGGCGTGGTGGAGACGTCCACGGTGAACCGGCCGCAGTCTTCGAGGATCCACTTCAGCACGGGCGTCGTGGTCTGCCATGAGTGATTGTTCTGGCCGTCAATGATGAGGGCCTTGAGCTTGTCCGCTGCGTGCAGCGACGTGGCGGCGGTGAGCGCGAAGGCCAGCAGGCCCGCGGTGAGGAGGCGATGTTGTGTGTTCATATCAAACTCCGTTCGATGGATTGGCGATCAAAGCTCCGTAGGAGCGCCATGTTTATAGCCCCCGGCAAGAGAATGAGACAAGCTCCGTAGGAGCGGCATGTGCATGGCGATGGCGTCTCGCTCTGAACATGCCGCCCCAAGGAGCGGCGACACTCCTGTCGCCGCCTTCGCCACAACAGATGAGGCGACAAGAGTGTCGCCTCTCCTTGGGGTCGCTCATGAATGCGTCAAGATTCATGGATAGGCGGATTGCTTCGCGAGTCAATGCCCTACGGACAATCTACGGTTCATCGTAGCCCTTCAGCGGGCGAAGCCAGATGTTCCGGTAGCGGACGGGATTGAGATGGTCTTGCAGGCTGATCGGGCATTCGACGGCGTTGCCGGGAACCTCGACGTGATTGTGCACCAGCACGCCGTTGTGGATGACGGTGTAGTAGGCGGGCTTGACGACCTTGTCGCCTTCAAGCCGAGGCGCTTCGTAGATGACGTTGTAGGTCTGCCACTCGCCGGGTTTGCGCGAGACGTTCACCAACGGCGGATACTGGCCGTAGAGCGCCGCGGCCGAACCGTCCGCGTAGGTCTTGTTGCCGCAGGAATCGAGCACCTGGATCTCCGGGTGGCCGACGATGAAGAACCCGCTGTTGCCGCGGCCCTGGCCGTCGCCCTTGACCTCGGCGGGCGTGGCCCACTCGACGTGAAGCTGGCACGAGCCGAACTTCTCCTTCGTGGTGAGGCTGCCGCTGCGCGGGACGATCTCCATGCAGCCGTTCTCGATCTTCCACTTCGGCGCGTCGGACTTGTCGGGGTCGTCCTTGCGCGGCGTGCGGAACCACTTCGAAAGGTCCTTGCCGTCGAATAGGATGATCGCGTCCGACGGCGGCGGCGACGGCATCATGTGCGCGTCCGCGTCGCCGGGGTCCACCACGCGCGGCAACGGCCGCTTCATGTCGTGCGCGCGCCATTTGCCGCCGGGCGTGAACGGCTGCTCCTTCCTCGCCTTGCCTTCCGCCTTTGGCGCGGGCTTGGCTTCGTTGGCGGCCTGCGCGCCAAGCGCGACAGCGAGTGAGAGTGCGATTAGGAAAGTGTTCGTCGGTTTCATGGTCATGATGGCGCGCTTTCTGGACGCTGGCCGGCAACGGCCCTTCAATCGCTACCGTCGCCGCTCATTGAACTCAAGGTTTTTTCCGGCCGCAGACCGGGGGATCGCGGCGGCTTCTTCCCTTGCGCGTTGCCCGGCGGCATGGGGACTGCTTGCGCTCGGTTTGCCTTTGTCGGGCCAATATGGAAATCAACCAACTGCGCAAATGTTGTGGATGCGGCAGCCGGCACACTGTAAACTCCGCCGTGTGGCGAACAAACGCATAATGATTCTCAGAGAATATGGTGTCAGTATCCCCTAATCAGCCGTCTAACACCGAGCCAAGCCACCCGAGCGTCGCAAGCATTCGCGTGGATTATGATGACGGAAGTTTCGACATAATCAGGTTGATCCAGAGCGATGATTTTCCACTTTACAGTCTGACCCGCAAGCGGCCCGATTCAAAACTGCCGGGCGGTGCATATACCACCGCCGCCATTGCCGCTTTACTGTTCAGCACAGCGATGACGACCAAGTGGACCGCGTATTCGCTGAGGGACAAAAAGATCGCAACGCTGATTTATTGCTGGAAAGGAGTGTCGCGGGCTCTGAAGAAAGAGGCAAAGAAGAGGACTCACAGATGATAAGGCCGCGCAGAAGAATCTCAACGCGACTGGTGCAGCCTGAGCGGTCTCTGGCGGCGATCGCTGAACTTGGTTTATGGGAGCAGAGCATGAATTCCCGAAATGGCCCAGATGAGCGTTGGAACGAAGCGATCTTGGAGATCGTCCAGCATCACGAACGGAGCACGCTAAGCCTTCAGGAAATCTACGCTCAGATGCGAAAAAATCCGGTAGTCACCCCATACCATTTAGAGCCATGGCGTCCCGGGTTACAGCCCCGCTACCAGTGTTGGACACGGCGCTGCCTCACTGACCTTGTGAGGCGCGAGAGGATACGCCGGATTGAGAGAGGCGTTTATGCATCTGCATAGCATCCAATCATTGCCTATCCATGCAGTGTCACGAACCAACGACCTGCTGCGCAACTCACTGGTCGTTTGCTTTTTTGAGTTAGGCAAGCAACGCGGCCACTCTTAGCCGAGATGAAGAAGATTGTCTCATTCTTGCTTGTTTCAGTTGTCCTTTGGTTTCCGTTTGGGTTTGCGCTCGCAATGATGGCCGATGCACTTGGGCTTCCTAACACAGAGATTTGGCTGTGGGTGCTGCGTGCGTGTGCGGCTCTCGTGGCTTCGTGTATCAGTTGGGTGATAATTGGCGGGGATGGAGCAAAAAACATTTCCTTGGCTGTCTTGTCTGTGTTCAGCGTAATTCTTAATTATTTCTATCTGGCGTGCGTTGTTCTTGGCCTTGTCGCCGTCGTGATGATTTTTGTCCGTGACTGGATGTGGCTCTATGAGCACCTGTATCGTCCGTTTCTGCTTGGCGCAGCCACTGTGGCTCTGATCAGCCTCCTACCATTGGCTCTATTCCTCATGGTTTTTCGCGCGACGCGCCTCCTGGGCGCCGTTGCCATACAATTCCTCGGCGGTTTCTTCGTGTTCGATTTGTGGTTTTACTCGTTCATGGTTTGTGGTCAAGCTGGTCCGGGATGGGTGATTGCAGGCTTCATTCCACCTGTCGTTGGACACATTGTCGGGTGCATAACTACTCTCGTCATGAGAGGACAGTGGAAAATGGCGGGTTGCATACTTATTGCATTGATGCTGAGCTTGGTGGCTGCTGGCTTTTTGGGACCAATGGTAGCCTCCAAAGAGGTCGAGAGATTCGAAAAAGAGAAAGACGATACGATAGCCGAATCATAATCTCTGGCTCGGCAACGGCCTCGCTATTGACCCGCGCGCACCGGCCCGAGCACGACGAGGAGCAGCGTGGCGATCGGGCCGAGCAGCAGCGACAGCAGCCACCAGAGCAGGCCGCTGCGGCCTTTGCACTGGGCGAGGCCGGCGTTGATCAGCGAGAGCGTGAACCAGCCGACGGCGTATTCGCGGGCATCCGAGATATTCATGGCCAATTCCTTTCCAAACGCTTCAGGACCAAAATCCGAAATCCGAAACTCGAAATCCGAAACAAATCCGAATGGGAAAACAGGAAAAGCACGAAACGACACCAGCCGCCCTGGCAGTTGTTTTGGGTTTTATCGTCATGC